>DAOTTD010000314.1:0-4603 GCA_034438015.1 Ktedonobacteraceae bacterium
CTTATTCACCGCGTCTTTCTCTTCTCACCTTGCTGCAACGCGCTCGCTCCTTCTCGTCTCATCCGCGCGCTGCTTTTCACCTCCTGCTTGCCAGAGCGTCCCCCCAGCAATAATTCACAGACCCTGCCACGGGGCCGATGACTACTTGACAAAGCCCTTTGCGGTGGGGGAGTTGCTGGCACGCGTGCGGGCCGTGCTCCGTCGCAACCATTGGACCGAGACCCCCGTCTCGGTCGGTACCCAACGTTTTGGCCACCTGGAGATTAATTTTGAGCAGCGACAGGTATGGAAAGAGGGTGACCTCGTCAAACTATCGCCCACCGAGTTCGCGCTACTCCAGGAACTGGCGTTGCACTCTGGGAAGATTTTCACCCACGAAGCCCTGCTCAGGCGCGTCTGGGGACCCGAATACCGGAGCGAGGCCGAGTATTTACGCGTTTACATAGGGCGTCTTGGTAAATGACCTGGAAAGTTGACACCTATTGACCCGAATGTTGCACTTTTGCCCTCAATGTTGAGCAGCCGTAATGGGCTGGGCGCTTATGTAGCTCCGAGAGCCAATCACGATCTTCCATAGTCGTCAATTCATACGCCGTTTTCGGCGAGAAATGTGGCAAGCCACCCAGGCTCGGGCATCCTGTCCTTCCCTCACTCTAGCGGACCTTGGGCTGTCACGGTTTCTCCATTGTCGACAGGGGGAGCCGTCGCTCACTGTGCGGCAGAGCGGATCGCCGAGTCGAGATCAGCCCAGAGATCGTCGGCGTCCTCGATACCAACGCTGAGTCGTAGGAGCGAAGGTGGAAGGTGTCCCTGTCCTGGGATCACAGCTCTTCGTTCCATAGTTGATTCCACTGCTCCGAGACTGGTGGCATGGCGGATGAGCCTGACGTTTCGGCAGACACCATCAGCAAACTCAGCCCCTCCAAGCAGATCGAACGAAATGATGGTTCCGAAGCCCTTGAGCACGCGCTTGGCAGTAGCATGCGTCGGATGTGAGGGCAAGCCTGGATACCGGACACGAGTGACCAGCGGGTGCATCTCAAGCCGCTCCGAAAGCATCATGGCTGTTTGCTGGGCCCGTTGTAACCGAAGCGCGAGGGTTCTCGCACCGCGGACGGCAAGGAAGGCCTCGAGCGTTCCTGGTGTCGCGCCAGTGAGCTCACGGGACTTCAAGAGGGCGTGCCAGAGGGCATCGTCCTTTGTCGTGGCAACCCCTGCTAATAAGTCGGAGTGGCCGCCAATGAACTTGGTTGCTGATTGCAGAGATACCGTGGCACCGAAGTCAAGCGGCTGCTGATTCAAAGGCGTGGCGAAGGTGTTGTCCACTGCTACGATCGCTCCGGGCTTGCGTGGTGCTGCGCAGACAGCCTCCAGATCCGCTACCGTGAGCAGTGGGTTCGAGGGGGATTCAAGCCAAATGAGGTCAGCGACGCCGCAGGAGCGAATCCAGCCGGCTGTATCATCCACCGCCACGCGCTGCACCGACCAACGCTGTCTTTCGGCGCCTGCTGCTGCTAGGCCTGCAACACCTTGATAGCAATCATCTGGTAGCACCACAACGGCACCAGCCGCAAGCTGATCAAACACTGAGGCAATGGCGGCCATGCCGGAGGCGAACGCCACGGCCTTACCAGACTCAAGCCCGCCGACGACTTCTTCGAGTGCTTCCCAGGTCGCAGTACCATCATCGCGCGAGTAGTCGCGCCCCCTGCCGATGATGAAGTTCGATGCGGGGATCAGCGGTACGTTCAGCGGAGCGCCGGGCTCGGAAGCGCGGCCTGCCGAGACGAGCCACGATTCCGGTTTGATTCCAGATGGGTGCCTCTCCATTGTTTCTCATGCCTCCAGACAAGAAGACTTCTGCTGCGGAACTGCCGGATCGAATGCGAATGGGATCACAGCCCGAGTTGCGCGGCCTCATCTTTTTTGTGCCGCAGGTTGGCAGAGTTCCACTCCGCTCTATTGGCCTTTCGCTCTTTGGGGGCAAGCTTTTCGGCTTGCGTCCCCACCGATCCGAGGACGGCGGCAGGTGGCTATTGTGGCTATCTTTGGCGGGCCGGTCTCGCAAGGCTTTCATTTGCTCGCTCAAGCGGTTCATCTGCTCTGCGTGCTGCTGGATCACGGCGTTCTGCTGGGCGAGCAACGCTTGCTGCTGGATGAGTTCGTCTCGCTGCGCCAGTTGTTCTCGCAGGACCTTCTTCTCTGCTCGCACAGCGAGCAGTTCTTCTTCGATCGTCATGCCCTTACTCTACTCGCTTTGGCCCCGTTTGGCAAGTCCCCTGCGGACCTGGGCTGTTCCCTCGAATTTACAAAAACGGCGTGCAACAATCCGCCTCTGGAGTGGTTTCTCTGGCAATCAATAGTTGTGCTGCTTACCATTCGGGACAAATGTGCCGGTTTGAGGGCAAAAAGTAACTACATTTCAAGTCATTTACCACGTCTGCGCCGTAAGATAGAGGACGATCCTTCCAAACCGGTGCATATTCTGACCGAACCAGGCACCGGATACTACCTGGTCAAGTGAATAGAGGTAACTCTTCAGGTCTCCTCAGCGCCTTCGGCGCTTCGCAACGGTTATTATGAGTCATCCCGAATTTTTGAGAAACCTTTCTAGCATCTTTTCGACGCTAATACGCGAAGAGCCTGCACATTAGGAGGAAGCAGGCTGCCAAGAGCTGGGTGATAGTCGTCCCACAGACGACTGATGGCCCAGCGGAGGCGATAAAGCGGTGCGGTGACTTCTCGGCATCGCTTTCCGGTTCGGTGACATTTGAGATGTAACACCAATGAAACCAGACGACTAGAGGATGGATGAAGCAGATGAAGGAGAAATGCCTACACGAGCGTGACGATCCCGAGCAGTTTGAGGCGCTTCTCAAAGGACCACAGGCGTGGGCTTTCCATGCCCAATTCGCATTTTCCGTAGCGAAATGAGAGTTCGATTTGCCAACGCCTCCGATACGCAAAGACAATTTCCCACGCCTGTTCTTCTTTTCTTATCTGCTCATTGGTGATCAGATACCAGACCTTCTTCTTCACACGAACTTTCACCAGATACAGCTGATAGCGGTAGTCGGGATGCCACAGCGGTGCCCACCAGATGTCACAGGGCATCTTTTCTCCGGTATGCACATCACGGATCTCTTTATGCGCCAGATACTTCTTCCCTTGCCCAATTTGCCATAATTTCTTCTCTTCCCCTTTGGCATTGAGAAAGAGATGTCCCTTTTTCCAGCGAATCACAAAGCGGACCTTCAACGACTGAAGCACCTGAAGCCACGGACCTGACGCATATCCACGAGTCATCCGATATGCAGCAGCAGGCCCCCCCTTGCCGCACACATTTGCTTAACATCGCTTCTTCATGTTCTCTCAGCTTTGTTGCATAGTCTCCTTTTGTGCTCCACCAACTCATCAACCCCACAGAAATCATCCCTTCCATTCCTGTGATGAATGCTGCTGTCCATTGCATTCCTGCCACCGTAATCGGTTTTCTTGGCGGAAAATTGACCACCAGTCCTTTTTGGGTGCGTTGCAATCGCTTCGCCTTACTTGAGACCACCGGACATACCCCCTCAATGGCACGGCTTTCTGATTTTTCTATCACACTATCATCCCAGATACAGAGAATTCTTTTTCCTAGTTCTTTGAGCCTTTTTACCTCTTTCTCTGCTTCTTTGAGCAAATAGGTATCAATGTGCAGAATGCGCCATTTCAGCGATCGAAGCAGATTACTTATTCTTTTTGTTCCTGCTGGTGCTTTCACCGAGAGTCCTTGATATCCATCCATATAGGAGCCCAGCTCACTCAACAGCAACCCTTGCTTCTGATTCCTGAAACGAATGATAACTACGCACACCTGTACCAGTGTTCGCACTAGCCTCTTATCCATGAGCGCATCAAGATCCAGTAAAAGAGGCGATAGAAACTTTTCTAGCAATTGCGTCAGTTCCTGCGATGCTTTCTGGCCATCTTGTTCATTTTCTCGAAGTATGTCATACTTGGACTGCATCGATGTCAAAAGACCCGCCTCGCGTTTGCTTCTGGATTTTCATTTTCACAGTGTAACTCAGGAGATCTTTTTTGACTATCCCTCACTTTTCCGGCTTGACGCTCTTTTCCTGCACAACAGGCTGCTCAAAAATTCGGGATGACTCATAATAACCAGAGGCGAGCCGCGCAGCGGCGAGGAGTCAAAAAAAGAGTTTGCCAGCCATATCATAACTACAAAGTGAATCCGAGTAGACGGCTGCCCCTGGTAAGGTATATACTGCTATTAACATCAACATGAAGGATAGTAGTGATGAGCGAATACCAGCGATACGAATTCATGACTATCGATCGACCTCTGACGCGGAAGCAGCTCGAAGAGGTCAACGACCTTTCCAGCCACATCGAAGCATCTTCCACTCACGCCCTCATCGAATATCATTGGGGTAACTTCAAGCACGATCCCATCGAGGTGCTCCGCGAGTACTTCGATGGCTTCCTCTATTGGGCCAACTGGGGCTCGCCCGAACTGGCATTCCGCTTCCCGCATGGAACCTTGCCAGTCGATCTCCTCGATGGCTACGATTTCGATGATCTCGTCACGTTCACTGCG
>DAOTTD010000315.1:0-60083 GCA_034438015.1 Ktedonobacteraceae bacterium
CAAGAGAAATCAGGAGCGAAAAGACAAGTACAAGCACCATCAAGGGCAACAGGCGAATCGTCTTCTGAAAAACAGTACCACCTCTCAGCATATCATAACTGACATCAGCAGAGTTGCGTAAGAACCATATTATGTGAGAGAACCGATTCGCTGAGGGCGCTTGACAGCGTGGCAGGTTATATGGAAAACGGTATTTTTTAGCTGATAAATGACAGTTACGCTTGTGTATTGCTGTAACGCGTTGCGGCAACTGGCTTGCATTCAAATTGGCCTCGTGTTATGCTTAAGCAGAGAACATTTGTAGAATAAATACAGAATAGATATAAGGCGAGAAACTATGAAATGTGTAGAGATCGAGAGCAATTTGCGTGCCATAAGAAGGCTCTCAAACGTTTAAATTATAGAGTGTTCTCTATACAAGAAAGGGTCGTCAGGAGTTGCGCCGATTGAGTGAACGCACTACACTGAGTCTCATTGGTCTTTTGCTACTACTCATACTGGGAGCGCTAGCTTTCGCTACCGTCAATACCGTACAGGCGGTGCACAATTTTCAGAAGCAGTACAGCGCGGTCAAAGTAGGAGATGTGGAGACTGTTCGCCCCTGGATGACGCTGCCCGTGATCTCCCATGTCTACCACGTCCCTGAAGACTACCTCGGCCACTCGCTCATCATTAGCGATACCACCTTACTGCGCAAGGCGACGCTCTACGAGATCGCGGATCGTAAAAAGCAGCCTGTAGAGCAGGTGATCCATACGGTCCAGCGCTCTATTCTTACATATCGCAAGGAACATACCGGTTTTACCGTGCCACCGTCGATACCAGCGCCGGCTATCAATGGAACATACCGACCACTGCTAGAGCCAGGGGGGACGAACGATTGAATGCGCTCTTCATCAGCGCACTGCAGCACTACGGATATCCGGCGCTCTGGCTGATAGTTTTCTTAGCGGCTGCAGGCGCTCCTATCTCTGGCTCGCTGCTCCTTTTCGCCGCGGGAGCGTTTGCTGCCTTTGGCGATCTCAATATCTTTATCCTGTTTCCCGTGGCCCTGTGCGCCGCTGTGATGGGGGATAACCTGACCTATTTTATTGGTCGTCGTCTGGGGACGGTGCTGCCGGAGTGGCTTGAGCGAAAGAAGCGCTTTCGTTGGATTACGCCAAAGTCTCTGGAGCGCGCCCGCCTCTATTTCAGGAGCAGAACAAAATGGGCGATCTTTATCACGCGCTTTCTTATTGTTGCCCTCGGCGGCCCGATAAACCTGCTTGCGGGCCTTGAGCAATATCCCTACCGGAGCTTTCTATTCTGGGATGTGAGTGGCCAGATACTGAGCGCCGCTATCTCTCTTGGTCTGGGTTACGGCTTTGCGGCAAGCTGGGAAGAGGTGGCGGGCCTCTTTGGAGCTTTCTCCGGTCTGGTGCTTGCTGCCATAGCCGGACTTATCCTTGTTGCCCTACTGATGCGCGGGGTACGCCAGCGAAGGAGGGTTGCCGAAACAGAGAGCACCGATCCTGAGCCGCACGAACTCCTCCAGGAGCAGGAAGAATTTAAGAAGACGGAAGAGATCAACTGATCATGCGTAAAGAAGAAATGATGAATGTGGCGAAGCCCGCCATCTTGATTCTGACCACCCATACTGGGGGTGGTCATATGAACCTGGCTCAGTCTCTGAAGGAGATGCTTGAAACCGACTACGATGTCGCGATCGTCGATCCACAGGCTCCCGGTGTGGAGCGCTGGTATACGTGGGTAAGCCGGCATTCTCTGCAATATTTAGCGTGGCAGTACGCCTGGACAGATAATGAGATCGCCGCGTTATGGCTGCAGCGCATCATTACTTTGTTCAGTCGCCGGCGCTTTCAACGCGTCATCGGGCAGGCGCAACCTCAACTCATCATCGCAACGCACGCGTTCCTATCCTATGTAGCGGCCCGCGCCAGTGAACACCTTAACATCCCGCTCGTCTTTCAGTTTACCGATCTGGGGCAATTGCATATGACATGGTTCGTCGAGAAGCAGGCTGCCGCCTATCTCGCCCCCACGCGCGAAATTTTCACGCAGGCGTTGGAGCAGGGCATCGCGAAGGAGCGCCTCTATCTGACCGGGAGACCAGTGCGGCGCCAGTTTCTAGAGGCTTCCGACCGCGACGAAACGCTTGCGGCCCTCAAGCTTGATCCAGGTATATTTACTATCTTCCTACAAGGTGGTGCAAAGGGATCAGCCGCTGTGGATCAGCCGCTGGAAGCTCTGCTCAACATGGGAGAGCCTGTACAGATCATCCTGGCGGCTGGTAATAACGCGGGGATAGCGGCGCGTTATGCGGGCGTGAAGCAGGTGTGCGTCCTGCCATTTACACGAACGATTGCCCCTTACATGAGAGCCGCGAACCTGGTAGCCGGTAAAGCGGGGGCGAGCTTCATCTCCGAGGCATTCATGCTGGAGAAGCCATTCCTCGTGACAACCTTTATTCCAGGCCAGGAAACTCCCAATCTGCAATTTATCGCGCAGCACGACCTGGGTTGGATATGTCCTGAACCGCAGGCTCTGCAAGAGCTAGTGATCAGATTGATGCACAACCCAGAGATAGTTGCAGCAAAGATCGAGAGCATCCGGACCCACAAGGCCTGGAACACGCAGGCGAGCCAGAGGATTCCCTCAGTTATCGATTATTATATGCGTCAGGAGGAGACCCTCGATCATCAAGCATCCGTTTGAGTGAATTCGTTTTTTGCCACGCGCCAGTTCACCGTCGGCAGAATCAGGTTTCTATCGATCTGTTCGCGCTGCTTGATAGCCAGTCTGATCAGCGACTCAAGAACCGACTCGTCTAGCAAGTGTGGCTCAAGCCCCAGCTCGATCAGGTGTGTGTGAGCGGCATTGTAGTAGTGCTGCTCGGCCTCGACGCGTGGATTCGCGAGATGCTCAGCCTGCACCTCCAATCCCATCCGCCCGCTCTGCCTGGCAACCATCTCCGCCAGATCGAGCAGCGAAAATTGCTCAGTAAACTGATTAAAGACGCGGTACTCGCCCTCGCGTGGCGGTGAAACGATAGCCAGTTCGATACATCTAATAGTGTCTCTTAGATTGATGTAGCCGCGTGTCTGGTGGCCTTTGCCATAGACCGTAAGTGGAGAGCCCACAGCAGCCTGCACGCAGAAGCGGTTCAAGGCTGTACCGTAGATCTGATCGTAGTCGAAGCGTGTCGCCAGGCGCGGGTCCTGCAGCGTCTCGTCGGTCTCGACACCATACACGACGCCCTGATTCAGATCGGTGGCGCGCAGTCCCCAGATCTTGCAGCAGAACATAATATTATGGCTATCGTGCACTTTGCTTAGATGGTAGATAGAACCAGGTTGTTTGGGAAATGGCAAAACATCTGAGCGGCCTTTGTGGTGAATCTCGATAAAACCCTCTTCAATATCGATATTGGGCGTGCCGTACTCGCCCATAGTGCCAAGTTTCACGAGATGGCATTCGGGCGCAAATTCTTTCATGGCGTATAATACATTGAGTGTCCCGATAACGTTATTTGTCTGTGTATAAACGGCGTGTTTGCGATCGATCATAGAGTAAGGGGCCGAGCGTTGTTCTGCAAAGTGAACGACCACTTCGGGCTGTACGGCGCGAAATGCGGCGGCCAACTCTTCATAGTCCAGCGTATCGCCGATGCGGATCTGCATCTGTCGACCGGAGACCTCTCTATATGCTGCAACGCGTTCGTGCAGCGTGTAGATGGGGAGCAGGCTATGAAAGCCGCCTTCCAGGTCGAAGATCCTGCGTGCGAAATTGTCGAAGATGGTGACATCGTGCCCTTTGCTGGAGAGATAGAGAGACTGGGGCCAGCCGAGGTAGCCATCGCCCCCCAGGATGAGAATACGCATACGAAGTTTCTCCTCGTGATATATCCGGAGCATCTGTAACGCCTCTCATGTGCATAAGACGCACAGACTAGAAGCAGGCGAGGGGGAGGCGTCTGGGATAGAGGCGAGAGACCACCAGGCTTGCTCGCAGCGATGCTCCGTGCTCTACTGATGATCCTATCATTCATTGACCGCGTTAGTCAATATTCTATGCTTTCGGCGCTCCTGGAGGCAAAGATGAAAAGATAACCCCGCTCACTGAGCAGGGCTATCTGTACAGTAGCGTTCGCCCATGTTGCTTGTGTACGGGGTTGTTACTGTCAATGGAACTGTCAAATGCGGAGGAACGTACAGACGATTGTTTATCTTGTAATGCAACAAGAAGTGGTTCCAAAGGAGTTCTCTCTCCCTGTTTTCCTAAAGCCCTGGGTGCCTATTGTGCATGCATGTCAGCCCTGGCATGTGTCGCAGAACGGTGTGCAAGCATAGCGGGAGTGACACGATACACCTCTTTGACTAAGTCCAAACGCTCAAGCATCCAAATGACGTAGCTGGAGAGGTCAACCTGCCACCAGTGTAGACCGTGAAAGGCGGAGCGAGGGAAGGCATGGTGATTGTTATGCCAGCCCTCACCAAAGGCGAGCAGTCCAACTACCCATTCGTTGCGGCTCCGATCCCTGGTCTCAAATGCACGCTTGCCAAAGGTGTGACAGACCGAATTGACGCTCCAAGTCACATGATGGGTCAAGAATATGCGTACCAGCCCCCCCCATAGCAGGCCAGACCACCCACCAAGCAGAAAGGGAATGAGCAGCGAGAGTACGACCCATACAAAGAAGGTGCGACTGACAAACAGCACCATGGGATCGGTGAGCAGATGCCGAGCATAGATGGTGGGATCTGCTTCACGATCTTTGAACATCCAGCCAATATGGGCGTGGAAGAAGCCTTCCACCGGACTATGGGGATCGCCTTCGCGATCAGCCTGTGCATGATGCTTGGTATGGGTAGCGGCCCATTGCAACGCAGGGCCTTCCAATGACATGGAGCCAAGCACAAGCAACAGAAACTTGATGACGGGGTGGGGACGGAAACTGCGATGGGTCAGCATGCGATGGAAGCCGATCGTCACACCCATCGCGGTGATGGCATACATGCTCAGGAACAAGGCAAGGTCTCCTGGGTGAACCGCTCGTTGCCAGAGCAGGGAGACGGCGTAACCAGTTGCCAGCAGCGGACCAATAACGACGACAAGGACCAACGCCTTGTATAGTGGACTCGTGTAGTTCATTGAAATCTCCAGATGAGGGACTCCACTTCATAAAAGTGGAATCGTATTGCTCCATCTTCGAGATGGAACACTAGTAAGAGCAAAAACAAAGCCATTTTGTTTCACCACTAGCAAGAAATGGCTTCTTTTGCTTTCTTTCGGGACTATCGGGAAAACCGAGAAGCCCTGGTGTGTAAAGAACAGCCTCGACAAATGACAAATATACTGCTATAGTTGGTTTATTGGGCTTATCTCTAGTGAGGAGTAAAGTCTGTAACAACAATCCCATTTTCAACGAACCGGCTGATTTCTTGCTGGCTAAGTACAATGCGTTGATCTATTTCCCGCTGGCACGAGAATTGGAGGTGCAACCGGAAGATTACCTGGAGATCGAAGATTCGTCCGAGGTTCGTTCATTCTTCTCCGTCGTTTTAAGTGAAGAAGACGCTTCGAAAGGAGAGACACTATGCAACTTGCATGGAAGGTTGATGAAGGCAGCAAAGTCAAACTGAAGAATTATGATCCGGATTACATTGATAAGTATACGGATCGCGCGTTGGCCGCTGCCGAAATGGAAAAACTCAGCGAAGAACTCGGCCAGTTACAGCAGTTGTTGGCGGCGGCACGACATCACAGCCTGCTCATCGTACTGCAAGGGATGGACACAAGTGGCAAAGATGGCACGATTCGCCAGGTCATGTCGCAGGTCAATCCGCTGGGATGCGAGGTGCGTTCGTTTAAGGGACCTACGTCCAGGGAACAGGCACACGATTTCCTCTGGCGCATCCATCGGGTCACTCCGGGTAGAGGCATGATCAGCATTTTCAATCGCTCCCACTATGAAGATGTACTGGTGGTGCGTGTGCATGACCTGGTGCCCGAAAAGGTGTGGCGGGGACGGTACGACGACATCAACGACTTTGAGCGCATGCTGTCCCGCAATGACATGATTATTCTGAAGTTCTATTTACATATTAGCAACGAGGAGCAGGAAAAACGCCTGCTGGCTCGTCAAGGGGATAGAGCCAAAGCATGGAAACTCTCGGCGGCTGACTGGGCCGAGCGCAAGTACTGGAACGATTATCAAAATGCCTATGAGGAGGCTTTAGCGAAGTGCAGTACGGATGAGGCTCCCTGGTATATCGTTCCCGCGAACCGCAAATGGTATCGCAATTTGCTCGTGGCACGGACACTCGTTTCTACACTGCGGCAACATAAGAAGGAGTGGCAGGCCAGGTTAGTGGAGCGAGGAGAGCATGAACTTGCGCTGATAGAGGAGTTGCGGCAGGTCAAGGGTACTCCCGTTCAAGCAAGCGCTACATAAAGATGACAGCGAGAAAGGAGAAGGATGATGCAATTGGCATGGAAAGTTGAGCCAGGCAGCAACGTCAAGTTGCAGGACTACGATCCCGACTATATCGATCAGTATGTCAATCCCGCATTGGCGAGGGCAGAACTGGAACAAATCGGCAGGGAACTCGGGGAGTTGCAGGAGTTGTTGGCGGCGGCTCATTATCAGAGCCTGCTCGTCGTGTTGCAAGGGATGGATACCAGTGGCAAGGCTGATACGATTCACCAGGTCCTCTCTCGCGTCAACCCGCAGGGATGTGAGGTGCGTTCGTTTAAAGTGCCTACATCCAGGGAACTGGACCATGACTTCCTCTGGCGTGTGCATCGGGTCACTCCAGGCAAGGGGGTCATCGGTATTTTCAATCGTTCCCACTATGAGGACGTGCTGGTCGTGCGCGTGCACAACTTGCAACCAAAAGAGGTCTGGAGTCGCCGCTATGCTGCCATTAACGACTTTGAACGCTTACTGACTCAGAATGACATGATTATTCTGAAGTTCTTTTTACATATGAGCTACGAAGAGCAGGAAAAACGCCTGCTGGCCCAACAGGAGAATCAGACGGATGCCTGGAAACTCTCCACCGCCGATTGGGCCGAGCGGAAGTACTGGAACGATTATCAAGACGCATACGAGGCGGCTTTAGCGCAGTGTAGTACGGAAGAAGCTCCCTGGTATATTGTTCCCGCTAACAACAAGTGGTATCGCAATTTGCTTGTGGCACGGACACTTGTCCATACCTTGAGTCAGTATAAAGACGAGTGGCAGGCGCGCTTAGTAGAACGTGGAGAACGGGAGCTTGCGCTTCTCGCGCAGCGCGGAAATCACCAGCAAGGCGAAAATCATAAGAAGAAACAGTCAAAGAAAGCTCAGAAAGCTCAAAGCACTACTTAACCCAACATGCAAGTTTTTCTTGCCAGAGAAAAGGCTCATGACTGTTGGCGAGCCTTTTCTCTGACTCCTCGCCGCTGCGCGGCTCTTCCTCGTGTGTTGTGTGAGATACCTGGGAAGCGGTACGGGCTATTTCGCGTTTACTTTCACCGTGCGCGCCCTGGCATGCTCGGCCTTGGGCAGCGTCAATGTCAGAATACCGTCGCTGTAGTGCGCCTCGGCCTGCTCAGCATTGATTGGCGCTGGGAGCGTGAACGACTGCTGATACTGCCCGGACTGGAAGCCGTTCCAGTGCACGGTCGCACCCTCGGGGGTCTCCACCTTCGTCTGCCACTTCAGGCTCAGCGTGTCCTGCTGGGCCGTGATCTCCACATCTTCCGGATGTACGCCGGGCATCGGGATCTGCAGCGTAAAGCCCTCAGCGGTCTCGTATAGATTAGCGGCCAGGCCGCGACTGCCGACAAAGCCGACGCGGGGAGAGATAAAGCTATCCTCGAAGAGGCGGTCCATGGCCTCGCGCAGTGAAACAACTTCGTTGAATGGATTGTACCGTGTCAGATTCGCCATTGCAAAATCTCCTTTTTTCTTATCTTGATTGCTCGAAAGGAGTCCGCCTGGACTCCTTTCGTCATGTGTTTGTTTCTCTGCCCATACTATAACCCGCAATGTGTTAGAGGAACGTATGCAAAGTGTAAGAGATTTGTTAGAAAGATTGATAGTATATGTATCAAACCTCTTCCCTCTCGACGACCGTCGCATATTCTGGTAAAATGCGCCCAATACTATGAAGTAAGCAATTCGGGAGGGTGAGGTGACTATAAAGCCGCAACCAACATCTAAAGATATAGACTACCTGCTCACGCGCGGCGTGGCCCAGGTCGAGAAAGAGGCCGATCTGCGCCGCCTGCTGGTGGAGGGCAATAAGGGCCAGCCGTTGCGCGTGAAGCTTGGCGTTGATCCAACCCATTACGACCTGACGATCGGCCACGCCGTCGTCTTCCGCAAGCTACGTCAGTTCCAGCGCCTCGGTCATAAGCCCGTCGTGGTGATCGGCGACTGGACGGCGCGCCTGGGCGATCCCAGCGGTAGAGCCGAGGCCCGCCAGGCATTGACCGCCGAGCAGGTGAACGCCAATGCCACTACCTACCTCGACCAGTTCTTCAGGATCGTCGATCGTGAGCAGACCGAGGTGCGCAGGCAGAGCGAGTGGTTCGACGCGTTCTCCCTGGCCGATGCCATCAAGCTGCTGGGCTTCAAAACGGTCGCGCAGATGCTGGAGCGCGACGATTTCTCCAAACGCTACAAGGGCGGCGTTGAGATCTACCTGTCAGAGTTCATGTACCCGCTGCTGCAGGGCTACGACTCCGTGGCCCTGCGCTCGGATGTCGAGATCGGTGGCACCGATCAGACCTTCAACCTGCTGGTCGGGCGCGAGCTGCAGCCGCTCTTTGGCCAGCCGTCGCAGCAGATCCTGACGGTTAACCTGATCGTGGGCCTGGACGGCGTGAAAAAGATGGGCAAGTCGCTGGACAACTACATCGCGATCACTGCGCCCGCCAACGACATGTACGGCAAGTTGATGTCGCTGCCCGATCAGACCATGCGCACGTACTTCGAGGCACTCACCGACGTCGACGAGGCCGAACTGGACGAGTTCGATCGCAAAATGGCGGAGGGGACGCTCAATCCAAGGGATGTCAAACGGCGCATGGCGCGCGAGATCGTGACCGAATTCCACAATGCCGACGCCGCCCAGGAGGCCGAGGAGGCGTTTATTCGTCAGTTCTCTGAGCGTAAACTGCCTATCGATATGCCCGATTACTACATGGGTCAGGCCAGGAATATCGTCGACGTGATGGTCGATGCAAAGCTGGCCGCCAGTCGAAATCAGGCGCGAGAATTGATCAAGCAGAACGCTGTTTCCTGGTTCCCAGCCGGAGAGGCGAGCGAGCCAGAGCACATTACCGATTTCGATTTTATGTTGCCTGCTGTTGATGGCGCGGTGCTCAAAGTAGGTAAGCGGCGCTATATCAGGATCAAGGTGTGACGACTCCCCTGGTTACAAACCAGGAGCTTCTGGAATGCCCATTCATCCCCGATTTGAAAACACGGGGCTTTCTGGGCCGATCAATGTAAGCTCTTCTGGAGTAGTCTTTAACGTAATGAAGGAGGGTTCGGCGCATGCCACCACGCGCAACAATTGGAGTGATTGGCGGGAGCGGTCTCTACCGTATAGAGCAGATGACCGAGGTCGAAGAGGTCAGGGTCCATACGCCTTTTGGCGATCCGAGCGACGTGATCACCATCGGCAATGTCTCTGGCGTAGCGATGGCCTTTTTACCCCGTCATGGGCGTGGTCATCGGTTCAGTCCGAGCGAGATCCCGGTGCGCGCCAATATCTGGGCGCTGAAAAGCCTGGGCGTGGAGTGGGTCATCTCCGTCAGCGCCGTGGGCAGCCTGCGCGAGCATATCGCGCCGCGTGACCTGATCATTCCCGACCAGTTGTTCGATCGCACGAAGAGCCGCGTCAACAGCTTCTTCGAGCAGGGCATCGTCGTGCACTGCACCTTCGCCAATCCCTTCTGCCCGACACTCAGCCGGCTCCTGCTCGACTCGGCGCTCAGTCTGCCCGGTGTGAACGTCCACGGAGGTGGTACTTACGTCTGTATGGAGGGGCCGCTCTTCTCCACGAAGGCTGAGTCGAGGGTCTACCGCCAGCTTGGCATGGACATCATCGGCATGACCGCGCTCCCGGAGGCGAAGCTGGCGCGCGAAGCCGAGCTCTGCTACGCCACGATCGCCTGCGCCACCGACTACGATAGCTGGCACGAGACTGAGGAGGCGGTGACGGTCGAGATGGTGATCGGCAACCTGAGCGCCAACGTCGCCAACGCGCAGCGCATCCTGCAGGACGTCGCACAGAAGATTCCGGCGGACCGTGCTCATCTGGCCTGCGATTGCGCCAGCGCGCTGGCAACCTCCATCATCACCGATCGCGCCGCTATTCCTGCTGAGGCAAAAGAGCGCTATGGCCTCCTGATCGGGAAATATCTGTCTTGACAGGTGGTGGGCAGAGGAGTATAATAACCCTGTCCCGTGAAGGAAAAATGTTCGAGTGGGATGGACCGGTTTTCTTCCGGCCCTGCCGGTCGGCGTAATCGGGTCCTGCGCGGCAGATGTCTGTGAACCCCGCCAGATCTTTGCGGAAGCAACGGTAAATGGGCCTCTCTGGGTGCCGTAGGGTCGCCTGATTACGCTGACCGGCAGGGCCGGGCGAAAATCGGTTTTCTAATGTCTTTTTCTCTTTCGTCTGGCGGTCGGTTGTGGCCCGTCGTGAAGATTGCATAGGCGGGAGTTGTTCAAATGGCCTCACAGTCTCTTTATCGCAAATGGCGCTCGCAAAATTTTTCTGACCTGGTTGGTCAGGAACCTATTATCCACACGCTCAAAAATGCGCTCAACGGCGGCAACCTGGCCCACGCGTATCTCTTTACCGGTCCGCGTGGGACCGGCAAGACCAGTACTGCGCGCCTGCTCGCTAAGACGATCAATTGCCCGAATACAAAAGATGGCGAACCCTGCAACATGTGTGAGCAGTGCCGCGAGATTACCGCGGGCAACTCGTTTAACGTGATCGAGATCGACGCCGCCTCCAATCGTGGCATCGATAGCATCCGTGACCTGCGCGAGAAGGTGATGATGCCGCCCACCACCGGTAAGTACAAGGTCTACATCCTCGACGAAGCGCATATGCTCACCACCGAAGCCTGCAACGCCCTGCTCAAGACGCTCGAAGAGCCACCACCGCACGCTATCTTTGTGATGGCGACGACCGATGTGCATAAGATGCTGCCCACCGTACTCTCACGCTGCCAGCGCTTCGATTTCAAGCGCATCACGACGCAGCAGATCGTCAATCATCTCAATTTCGTCGCCGGTGAGGAGCAGATCGAGCTGGATCGCAGTGCCGCCGAGCTGATCGCCAGGACGGCAGCGGGTGGGATGCGCGACGCCCTGAGCCTGCTGGACCAGGCGATTGCCTACGCGGGCCAGCATGTCTCGCTGGCGCAGGTGCAGACGATGCTGGGCGTGGCCGATCCGCGCGCCATCCAGAAGTTTATCCTGCACATCGCCAACCTGGATAGCGCCGCTGGCCTGCACCTGGTCCACGAACTTGTCGAGGCGGGCGCCGATCTACGTCAGGTCAACTTCCAGGTGGCCGAGTTCTGGCGCGCGATGATGCTGGCAAAGGCCGGAGCCGATATCGCGACGATCATCGATGGCACGGAGGATGAGGTAAAAGAGATCACACAAACGGCACAGTTGTTTGTCCTCGAAGAACTGACCGCGTGCGCTCGCATCTTTGCGCAGAACGATCTGATTCAGAAAAATCAGGGGACGCCACAGCTCGGCCTGGAACTGGCCCTGCTGGCCTGCCTTGAACTGCATCGCCGCGAGCAGGGAGGACAACCAGCGCAGACGGCTCAGCCGATGGCTGCTCCACCTGTCCAGCCCCGTCCTACACCCAGGCCAGAGCCTGTGCGCGCTCCTGTCGCCGCAGAACCGACGCCTCAGCCACTGAAGCGACAGGATATCCCTGCGCCGCTTCCTCCTCCGGTCCAGTCCGCAGCCCCACCTCTGGAGGCCCCCGGCGAGGAATTGCCGGACTGGGATGAGCTACCCCAGGACGATGAGGAGTTCGAGGCCGTGCCCCGGACGGAACCTGTGCCTGTCAGCGCAAATGAAGAAGCTACGGACGAAGGCGAGCCGGAAGAGGATGCGGAACCCACGCTGACCCTCGCGTATGTAAGGGAGCGCTGGGAGTATGTGAAGAGGCGCGTAAAGACGGTGAAGAGTGGCGCCGGAGCCAGGATAGCCGCCGTCTTGAATGGATATACCATCGTCGGCGTAGAGGGGACGCGCACAGTGCCGGTTGTGGTACTGATAGCCAACGCGATGTTCCACTATACCGCGCTGCAAAACAAGGAAGATCATGACTCGATCGAGTGGGCTTTGAAGGTCGAACTGCAGCGGGAGTGTCATGTGCGCCTGTTGCCGCCGGGGAGCGCATCATCAACCAGGACGATCCCCCCGCCCAATGCCAGTAACTACGCGGCACATGCCGCTGTGACGCTCCCTCCGCTCCAATCGGCCCACGTGGAACGGCCCGCCGCGCCACCGGCGAGTCCAACTCCGCAGCGGCAAGCAAAGCAGGAGCCTCCGAAAAAGCAGGAGCCGCCCGCCTCATATAGTCCTTCCGTCCCGACTTCTGACACGAAGCCGGCACTTGCCAGAAACAACGTTGTGAGAGAGAATACTAGTAGTACAATGTCGGAAGATGCCGCGCAAAATCAAGAGCATACAACGCGCCTGGAGTCCGCTGCAAAAAAGGCGAAGGGCGATCCGATCGTCCAGGAGGTTGCGCGGATGTTTAAGGCAGAGATCAAAGATATTCAGTTGAAGTAAGGAGATGCGAAGCCATGGGTTTTAATATGCGCGAAATGCAGAAGATGCAGCAGCGACTGATGAAGATGCAGGAAGAACTCGAGGCTACCCTGTTCACCGGGACCGCTGGCGGCGGTGCGGTGACAATTCAGATGAGCGGAAAGTTCGAGATTACAGACGTCAAGATTGATCCCGATGCGTTTAGTGCGGAAGAAATCGTCGATCTAGAGGTGATGGTAAAGGCCGCAGCTAAAGATGCCTTCGATAAAGTCACCGAGGCGCAGCAGAAGCTCGTCAGCAGCGCCACCGGCGGCATGAAGATACCTGGAATGTTCTAGAGCATGAGCGACATTGCACCACCAGTGGCGGCTTTGATCGAGGAGTTCGCGAAGCTGCCGGGGGTCGGCGTGAAGACGGCGCAGCGCCTGGCCTTTTTCGTTTTGCGCAGCCCCAATGACCAGGCACGACGCCTGGCCGAGGCGATCGTGCGCGTGAAAGAGAGCATCATCTTTTGTTCGCGCTGCTTCAATATTACGGAGACTGATCCCTGTCCGATCTGTAGCAATCCCGGTCGCGATCAGGAGGTCATCTGCGTGGTGGAGGAGCCGCTGGATGTGCTGGCCCTGGAGAAGACGGGCGCCTATAAGGGGCTTTACCATGTGCTGCACGGCGCGCTCTCTCCAATGAACGGCGTCGGCCACAAAGATATACGTATCGACGAGCTTCTGAAGCGCCTCGAAGGCGGCGAGGTTCACGAGGTGATTCTGGCGACCAATCCCGGCTTCGAAGGCGATTACACGGCTGACTCCATCAAGAAGGACATTAAGGAGAAGCTCAATCTACCGCATCTGCGTCTGACGTCGCTCGCTCGCGGCCTGCCCATCGGAGGCGACCTCGAATATGCTGACGAGGGAACGCTCAGCAGGGCGATCGAGGGAAGACGCGATATGTAGATGTCCCTGTTCCAAATGTCTTAAATTGCTTGACATGGGAATGTACTTATGGTACTCTTGTTCTACTCTGGGAAATAGCACGGGAGAGCGCACGATATCTATTTCCTTTCTTAACCGGTTTCCGGTTTTTCGTCCTTGCCAGAGAATAGGTGTATGTCACAGCAAGACGCATGGCGGACAGCACATATTGGTATCTACTTTGCCATGCGCACAACGATTGACAATTGCAAACGCTTTGAGTGCATCGCAAAAGGAGGAATGCGGGGGGTGAAACAGGACGGTTGCAAGCCAATCTTAATCTCACGCCCTGTATGGAAAAACGCTAATGAGTAGAAAAGAGAAGCCCTCAGTAGAGCGCAACGGTACGGCCAACGCCGCTATGAGCGAGCGTGAGAAGGCTATAGACCTGGCGCTTTCGCAGATCGAGCGACGTTTTGGTAAGGGTGCGATCATGAAGCTGGGAGAGGCCGCGAAGGTTCAGGTCGAGGCCATTCCAACTGGCTCAATTGCCCTCGATCTTGCCCTGGGCGTCGGCGGCATCCCACGCGGGCGTATCACTGAGATCTATGGCCCTGAGTCTTCTGGTAAGACGACGCTCTGTCAACATATTATCGCCAGTGTGCAGCGCGGTGGTGGCTATGCTGCTTTCGTTGATGCGGAGCACGCGCTCGATCCGGTCTATGCCGCTCGTTGTGGCGTCGATACCAATAACCTACTTATCTCTCAGCCCGATACCGGTGAGCAGGCCCTGGAGATTGTGGATTCACTGGTGCGCAGTAACGCGATTGACGTGATCGTTATCGACTCGGTCGCCGCCCTGGTGCCACGCGCTGAGATCGAGGGCGAGATGGGCGATTCTCACGTTGGCCTGCAAGCCCGCCTGATGAGCCAGGCGATGCGTAAGCTAACCGGCGCAATCAGCACCTCCAATGCCTCGGTGATCTTTACGAACCAGCTCCGCGAGAAGGTCGGCGTGATGTTTGGCAATCCTGAGGTGACGGCTGGTGGTAAAGCCCTTAAGTTCTACGCGTCGGTGCGCCTCGATATCCGCCGTACCGATTCGATCAAGCAGGGTCAGGATGTGGTTGGCAACCGTACCCGCGTGCGCGTGGTGAAGAACAAGGTTGCTCCCCCTTTCAAGACCGCCGAGTTCGATATTATGTACAGCGAGGGTATCTCACGCGAGGGCGGCCTGATCGATCTGGGCCTTGAGATGGGTCTGGTGAAGAAGAGCGGTGCCTGGTTCACCGTCGGCGATATCCGCCTCGGCCAGGGTCGCGAGAACGCGAAGGAGTTCCTGCGCCAGAATAGCGATGTCGCATCCGCGATTGAGGAGCAGATTCGCGGCAACATCGTCTCGTTCAAAGGCGGCGAGATCGAGGGCGTCGAGGAGGATGAGACGGAGGAAGAAGAGTTGGGAACCAGCGAGGAGGAGTAATCCTCCTCGCCTATCTGTAACATACTCCGGGTGGGTTTTGCAAGGGAACACCAGGGATGGGGTTTGTCCCATCGCATAAGCGCCCGGTGAAGGTAACTAACGCTTGAGTAGGGATGGGGCTTGCCCCCATCCGGCTCGGGGCGTGCGATCAGGCAGGGGAGCGCGTGCTCGGAGAACCGGATGGGGCAAGCCCCATCCCTACTAATGGTTTCCTGTAACAATTATGCCGTTTTGTTTAGTCTTTCGGTTTGCTCTGTTCTAGAATGTCGGACAGCTTCTGCTCTAGCTCTGGCGGCTGGAGGCGAACGAGCGGCTTCTCGCCTGTCGATACGAGCGGCTCAAGTTCCTCGCTTTCGAGGAGTGGCGGCTCCAGCGCGTTTGCTACGGGCTGGCGCTCGTGCCACCATGTGGCAACCGTGGCCGGATCAACCGCTCCAAGTTTGCCTGTATCCGCCCTCTGCATCGACCAGTCTAGAATGGCATCTTCCAATGGTACCTCGTATCCAGCTTTTTTGCTCATATCCCATTTATGCTGTATGACGGAGAAGTATGCCTGCATCAGATTCTGGTCGTTGGTGAGATGCTTGCGCAGGAGTAGGAGCGTCGGAACGTGATAGCGCGTGTACCAGTCCTGCGCTGCCTCCTCCAGAGGGACGTCACGATTTTCGTTCTCGCTCATGATAGCTTGATGGCCGAGAATCATGTTGTAGAAGCGGCGCGCATAGATGCGTGGCACATCGATATGCAGCAACTGATGAATGCGGCGCTGATACCAGCCGGGGAGGACCGTCGCGACCTGATGCAGCGTCTGCCCGCTCATGTTGAGCAGTGAGAAGCCCAGGTGATTGAGTCCCTGCATGAATTGCTGCGCCTGGTAGATGGTTCCGAAACCGGGCGTTCCCGCGATGCGCGCATGCTCTCGTCTGAGGGCGTGGTAGCGTTGCTCGAAGTAGCGAAAGTCCTGGTCATCCAGTATCTGTACGTCTTCGGGCAGGTCGCGCGCCTGCCGTAGATCTTCAGCCTGCCAGGCGAGTGATTCGCCGAAGAGCGCCATATCTTGTTCACGCAACTCTTCGTTGATCGGTCCCGGAAAGAGTTCCGAGGTCTCGGCATCTGCCATAATCGCCAGTATGCGTCGTCCATCAATGCGTATCAATACATTGGCGAGCGAGGGATCACCCCAGAAAACTCCATGCTCGTGCAACTCGATCATGAGAACGGCGACCGCCGAAAGCAATCGTTGCTTGGTACGCCTGGTAAGTGGCAGGCGATACAGGATGACTTGTGGGACGACGCGTGGGGCCAGGCGTGTGACGGTGTATCCACGATCTCCGCTGACATATTGTTTCACGCCTCCTATCTGCGGCACGTCGAGCGCGACAGGTGGGGCCGGCACAGTGACGCTGCCAATAGGACTGAGCGCGGGAATACCGCGCCGCTCGATCTCGTATAGGTTGTGTATTTCACGCTCCGCCATGTGCGGCGTTGTCTCTTTGATAGCATAGCGCACCCCTTCACTCTCCACAAAGACGACCGGGTGCCGGGACTCTCCACGCCGGATGAGCAGCAACTGGACGCCGTGATTCAACCACTCCTCCAGCGGGAATGCCCAGGGCAGCCCCTCTAGCCGATGCAGGTCATCGTCTCCCATATGAAATTGTATACTGGTGCTTCTTGTAGTCATTTGATAATACTCCTTGTAGTAGCAAGGGAACACATATATATAGCTGTGATCTTAGCATTATAATAAACCACAATGCCATTAAAGAAAAGTTTTCGGTGGTATTATAGAGGCAAACACAAATTTTCACTGCTTGAAACGCAAGAGGAGGTCAGATGGGTACTGCTACTTTCGATTTTTCAGGTGAGGTCGCGCTGGTCACGGGTGGGTCGCGTGGCCTGGGTTTTGAGATCGCACAGGCTTTCGGGGCCGCTGGCGCGACGGTTGTTATTACTGCACGGCGCGAACAATGGCTGACTGAGGCCGAGCGAGCTTTACAAGAGCAGGGCATAACCGTCCATACGGCAATCTGCGATGTCGCCGATGCTGCCTCTGTCTCGCAGACCGTGCAGCAGTGCATCGAGAAGCTTGGGCAGATCGATGTCTTGATTAACAACGCTGGCCTGACGTGGGGTGCGCCTGCTGAACAGATGTTGCTGGAGCACTGGCGCCAGGTCCTGGAGGCGAACGTCACCGGCACCTTCCTGATGTCGCAGGCCGTTGGACGCTATATGCTTGAGCGCGAGCATGGTTCGATCGTTACTGTCGCGTCAGTGGCCGGTCTGAGTGGAGGTCAGCTCAATACCGTCGGCTATAATGCCAGCAAGGCCGCAGTCATAAATCTTACGCGCTCACTGGCCGTTGAGTGGGCTACACGCGGTATCCGTGTCAACGCGATCGCGCCAGGTATGTTCAGGACGCGCATGACCGAGGCTATCCTCGATCGCGCCGGGGCCGCAGTCGCCGCTGCTACGCCGATGAAGCGCATCGGTCAACCGGGCGAGGTGCCTCCCGCTGTGCTCTTCCTGGCCTCCCAAGCCGCCAGTTATATTACCGGGCAGGTGCTGGCTATCGATGGTGGCATGACCGCGCAATAGCAGGAGGCGGTGCAACCAGCGCACGTCTCAAACCTCGACATAAGTGAGTATCCACATATGGGCAGTGAAAATGGCATTGCTCGCTTGCTAAGTACTACCTCATACCAGGTACAAAATAATCATGAAAAAGGAACTCGTCCTGAAACCGTCTTCTCAAGCTGTAGTGAGGTCGGAGAATTCCTCCAAAGACCGGTTACTTCTGTAAGCTAGAACTATGGGGTATGGAAATGGAAGAGGAGCCTTATGATGGCAGGTAAGCAGTACTGCTGTCATCACGCCGAGGAGGAGGCCTCCACTCACTCCAAGGACAGTCGTGAAGATTTTCGAGCGAACACGAAAAGGCCAGGTTGGATAGGTATATTGTCACAAATACCTGGCCTATTGTCACAAAAATTTGGCACAATTTTCATACATAATGAGCTGGCTGCAAGAGAAATGGTGGTAGAATGTTGAGATCCTTTTTGGGCCGTTCACTTAGGAAGCCCCATCAGGGCATAGGAGATGGCGTCGTCTTGTGTCAGGGTTGAGCCGATGTTCCACTGTTCTGTGAAGACTCTCTCATCCAATTCAGCATGTGCGGTCATGACGACTTTATCGACGTCTTCCTGTTCTGTAGGGGGAAGTGGGGTATGTGCCGCGCTACGCAGTACGGCGGCTGCGGCAGCCAACCTTGTTGCACGCTCATAGCTCTCTTCGGCACAGGCCACGGCGGCGATGCCTTCCAGGCACCAGGCGGTATAGGTGGCATTGCCCAGCCGCTGGTAGATCGTCAGGCTCTCGCGGTAGCGCCCCTTCGCTTGCTCATGGTCCTGCTGCTCTCGTGCAAGGTGCCCCAACAGGGTGAGGATATTGGCGATGCCCCAGGTCATCTCGTAGACACGCACCAGGGCGAGAGCTTCCTCCAGAAACTCGGTGGCACGTGCGACCTCCCCGCGCTTGCGTGCGATCTCGCCAAGATTGAGCAGGGCAAGGCCCATTGCACCCACCTCTCCTGCGCGTTTGGCTACAGCATAACTCTCAGTGAAGTGGGTAGCAGCCTCCTCTTGCGAACCTGTGGCTAGCGCGATGGAACCGAGCATAGCCAGTACGTTGCTGATGTCGGCCTGATCTCCCGTTCCCTCGACCAGTGCCAGTGCCTCTTGCGCTAAGCCGCGAGCGCGGGCACTCTTCCCCAGGTGCAGCGCCAGACGCGAGGTGTAATAGAGTGCTCTGCCGCGGACAGTGGCCGGGGCCGCTTGCGCTCCAGCAGCCTCGTCCAGCACCAGCATCTGTTCCAGCCACATGCTCCCCTCGCTCATCTGGCCGCGCTTCATCCAGAACAGTCCAAACCACGTTGCCAGCCGCAGGCCGAGTGCCACCTCACCCCGCTCATAGGCCCAGTGGAGTGCCGCACGTCCATTGGCCGATTCCTGCTCGAGGTGCGCTTCACGGCTCCCCTGGCCTGGTCCAACGCGTTCCGCTTCCTCGGCGAGCGCCGCATAATACTCGGCATGGCGCCGCTGATAGAGGTTCTCTTCCCCTCCTGCTCGCAGTTGTTCGAGCGCATACTCGCGAATCACTTCGAGCAGACGATAGCGCGTTAGACCCTCTCGCGTGGTCTCCACCTGGACGAGGCTGGCATTGACGAGAGCCGCAATGGTCGAGAGCCCCACATCGGAGGCGATGGGTTCCTCGCCCTGACAGACGGCCTCTACTGCTGCAAGCTGGCAGCCTCCCATAAACACGCCCAGCGCACGCAACCAGTGCTGTTCTGTGGCTGTGAGCAGGTCGTAGCTCCAGGCGATGGCTTCACGCATCGTCCGCTGGCGCTCCGGCAGATCCCTGGCACCTCCACGCAGGAGCAAGAGCCGCTGCGAGAGGCGCTCCAGCAACACCGGGAGGGAAAGCACCTTGACGTGTGCTGCCGCCAGTTCGATGGCTAGCGGCAGTCGGTCCAGCTGGTCACAAATGGCTGCCACTGTAGGTAAGTTGTTATCCAGACCCGGCTGCACCTGCTGCGCTCGCTCGCGAAAGAGAGCCATGGCAGCGGCTTGCGATAATGGAGTCAGCACCAGTTGTTGTTCAGCACGCAGGTGCAAGGGCACCCGGCTCGTGACCAGCACTTGCAGACGTGGGCAGTTCGTGAGCAGATCGGCTATGAAGTCTGCCGTGGAGAGGACATGCTCAACATTATCGAGAAGCAGCAAGCACTGTTTGTCCTGGAGGAAAGCACGCACCTGCTCGGAGAATGCATGATCCGCCTGTTCACGCAGTCCCAGCATGTGCGCCACGGTCTGTGGAACGAGCGAAGGATCGCGGAGAGCCGTCAGGTCAATCCAGACGAGGCCATCGGCAAAACTAGCACGGAGGTCGTGTGCGATCTCGAGCGCAAGCCGAGTCTTGCCGACCCCGCCTGGCCCGGTCACCGTGAGCAGACGCACCCCGCGCTCTCGCAAGAGGTCAAGTGCCTGTGCGACTTCCTGCTCCCGCCCGAGTAGAGTAGTGGGTGGGAACGGAAGCACCTGTAGGGGAGCGGCTTTCGCGACCTCTCTCGGTAAAGCAGGCCGGGCCGCGGCAAACAGCGCGGCCCGCTGCGAGGCCTCCAGGTTCATCGCACTTGTGAGCATATCAAGCGTATCATAGCGAGGCGCACGGCTGAGGCCACGTTCAAGGTCGCTGATCGCCCGAGTACTGAGGTTGGCGCGTTCAGCCAATGCCTCCTGTGTCAGCCCAGCCGCCATGCGATAGCGCTTGAGCAGCGCCCCAAAGGTGGTCGGCTCCATTTCCCTTGCTCTCTATTACGGTCTGCCATGATGAGCAAAATCTGCCCAGACACCATCATACCACAGTTTGCTCTCTGCATCCTGTGGGGAAATTGTGGGTCAACTTCATGGTGCAATCGAGCACGAACAGGTACACTTTCAGCAACGGTGAAATACCGCAGATGTCAGAGAGTTTCTCATGACCTCTAGCTAGAAAGGAGAATGAATCATGCTCCCTGAAGAATGCAAAGCCATCGCCAGGCTGGCGGACGAGGCCATCAACCAGAAGAATCTAGCCCTGCTCGATAACCATCCTGGCTACTGGCAGACCCGGCAAATCTTTCCCCTGCTCTTTCAGGCGGTCCCTGACATGTCTTCCACGGTCGAGCAGCAGACTGTCGAGGGAGAATGGGTGACGACCCGCACTACGCTCCGCGGCACGCACCTGGGAGCGTTTATGGGAGTAGCTCCCACGGGCAAAGCGATTGAGATCATGCACATCTCGCTCGACCAGGTTGAAGAGGGCAAAGTTGTGGAGCATTTCGGCGTCTCGGACTGGCTGCGAGCACTCATCGCCTTCGAGGTCGTGGCCGCACCGGCTCCGGTCACGAGCACAGCAGTAGGCTAGCAGCCTCGTGCTCTTCCACGTACGGCACGTGTTTTGCACATGGGAGGTGAGGGACGTGGTGGATACAGGATACCCAGGCACGTTACGCCAGGACCAATATCATCCCTGGGATCACCACACCATTGATACTCCTGATGGGGCCATTCCTCCAACAGGAAGGTCGGAGGAGTATCCTCTATCACATGTTTTGAGATGATTTCAAAAAAGAAAGGAAAACAAAATGTACATCTTTGCTGTCCGAGCGAAAGTTCAACCCGGGAAGGCTGAAGAGTTCGCCCAGAAGTGGAAGGACTTCTACAGCTCGCGGACCAGCGATTTGCCAGGGTTCCAGCAGGCCTACTACGCGGCTGATCGAGCGACGGATACGACGCTGGCGGTGTGGGTATGGAGTGAAAAGCCAGACGAGGCACAGTTGCGGCAGGCCATGCAGGAATTCTCTGCCCAGATCCGTGATCTGACAGCCGGGCCTCCCTCCCCGGAGTGGTATGAAGTCCTTCAACACATCTAGTTACACAGCCCATTTTGCTGTACTGAACGGTTAGTCGCCAGGGGCAGTGTGATGCACTGCAGACGTGAGGCATACTGTCACCGATCGACCAACCATTTCTGTGCGGGACGGCGACATTTCTCACTTCCGAAATCCATAAACCTTGTGAAAGGGATTTTTGGAAGTTGAAGATGTTGTCATCCCAAACATATTTGGCCAAATATGTGTGACAATCACCACTACTTTCGTTCAACACATCGACATCAGTAGATGCGCAAAAACAGTCTTTTTTACCGAGCGTCAAATTCAGGGAATGGGGCCTGCACCACCTCACCCAGAACCTGACGTTTGCGCTGTCGAGGTGTATAGTCGGGAAGGCGCGAGACTGCGTGCCACTCCACCACATCGCTCTGCCACAGCTCGAGCTGTGGCGTCCGATAGCTCGTTTCAAAATAGTGAGGTTCACGAATATCTCGCAGGTGTTTTTCATCGGGCTGGTACTGGACAGCGTATTGCAAGAGTGGCTCATCTCCACATTCCACGGTGAGATGCTCTTTGGAGAGCCACCGCGTAGCTTTGAAAGGCATCTCCTTCGGCTCGTGTGGCTCCTTCTTTGGCCCTTCCAACCCATAGAGGCTGCGGTTGAGGGCCTCAGCGCGCTGTTTCTTTGACCAAGGGAAGGCGTATCGTAAATGTGCTGCCGTGTCCCGCTATACTCTCTACCTCGATAGTACCATGATGCTCCCTCACGATACTCTGTACAATCGCCAGCCCCAACCCACTTCCATCACGATCGCGCGTTCGTATGTGGCGGGCGCGATAAAAGCGCTCAAAGATATGAGGTAGATCTTCCTCTGCAATGCCGATGCCCGTGTCGCTGATTTTGATGATCCCTTCGGAAGCGACCGCCGTCAACGAGAGCGAGACGTGGCCTTCTGGAGGTGTATACTTAAGCGCGTTATCCAGGAGCGCGATCAGTACCTGTGTGAGCTGGTCCTGGTATCCGTAAACCTGCACAGGCGCAATGTGTTGTAGCGTCAGGCGTGGCCCGGGGTTTCCGGCTTCCCTGGCTGCGTTTTCTTTCAGAGGACGATACTGGCGGAATATGTTCAGCAACAAACTATCCAGATCAACTTTCTGCTGTGAGTTCTTATAGACATAGGATATTGCGTTGTTTACCTGCGCATCTGCATGTGCAAGCTGTAGAAGATCGTTGACAAGGCGGCCCATGCGTTCAGCCTCTGCGCGTGTATCGGTGAGCGCTTCATGGACTTCATCCTCGGGCAGATCAGGCGCTTTGGCGAGCAGATCCAGATTGCAACGAATGGCAGTAATGGGTGCGCGCAGTTCGTGGGAGGCGTCGGCAACGAAGCGTTGTTGGCGCTGGTAGACCTTTTCCAGATTGTTGAGCATCTCGTTAAAGGTCGCGGCCAGAGTAGCAAGTTCGTCGCGGCCCATTTTTGCATTAATCGGTATACGCTTGCTAAGATCCGTTGACGAGCCGATAATGCGGGCTGTGCTCGTTATACGCTCGACTGCTTTAAGTACACTCCAACTGATGAGCCAGCCGCCCGCCAGCGCAAGGAGCAAGACCAGCGCTGCTCCGCGCAGGAGCAACGTGCGCAGATCGCTGAGCGATTGTTCTATCGGTGTGAGTGAACTTGCTGTCTGAATAATATGCTGGTTTCCCGTATCGCTGTTCAGCAACGTATAGACGAGAAAGCGCTGCTGTTGGTAGGTGATAGTACTGTACTGTGTAGTGCTACTTGATGAAGCCAATACCTGCCGGGCCGCCTGTGTATCCCAGGGAACGGAGCTGGAATTGGGCGCATCTATGCCTGTTCCCAGTGGTGAGTTCTGTCCGCTGGTCGTTGCTATCAGGTGGAGCTGGTTATCCAGCACCTCAATTGCCACGCTTTGCCCCTTATCATCCACGTTCGGCAAAATAATAGGACCGTTATCAGGAGAGGGATTAAGGGATAGGATATCTTTTCCCAGCCGTACGCTGGCCGCGCGGCTCCTCAAAGTACCCCTGAGATCTGTATAAGCGCGTTGTTCAGCCTGGTTATAGACAATGGTGCCGAAAACTCCCAGCGCTCCTCCTAGCACAAGAGCATAAAACAATGTCAGGCGCAGTGGGAGCGGAATGTACATAGCGATCACTTTTCCTGTTCTGGGAGACGCAGGACGTAGCCCGCTCCACGTACTGTCTGAAGGAGCCTGCGCTCTCCCTGTTGCTCTAACTTTGAGCGTAGATGGCCGATATAGACCTCCAGCACGTTAGGGCCACCCTCGAAATCGTTGCCCCAGATGCGCTCCATCAGCAACCCACGTGTCAGAACGACCCGCGGGTTGCGCAAGAACAGCGCCAATAGTTCGTATTCTGTTGTGCTCAGATCGAAGACGCGCTCGCCTCGTCTCGCCTGCCGTGTAGCTGTATCCAGTTCGAGGTCTGCGAAGCAGAGCACCTCGCGGCTCAACTCGGGTGGAGTGCGTCGTCGCAGTAGCGCCTTGATGCGCGCCAGCAGCTCCTCAAGCGCGAACGGCTTAATGAGATAGTCATCCGCTCCCGTCTCCAGCCCTAGCACGCGATCAGTGACCGTGTCGCGCGCCGTCAACATGAGCACCGCAACGTCATCGCCTGCCTCCCTCAATCTGCGACAGACCTCCAGGCCATCCATTCCCGGTAGCATTAGATCGAGGATGACCAGATCAGGTGGCTTCGTGCGCGCGAGTTCCAGCGCCCGCGTTCCATCAGCCGCCGTCGAAATGCGATAGCCTTCGTAAGCGAGCGTGCGCCGTAAGGCGCTGATGACGCGGTTTTCATCATCGACGATAAGTATATGTTCATCCATGCGCTTAACCTGCGACCCACACAATTCCCCAGGGATTGTGGACGGGACTCTGCGTTACCTGCGTTGCTTGTCCAGACGCCAGATCTATCAGTGTTATACCACTCTGAGGATGAACTGCATAGAGCGTACGACCGTCGGAGCTGAGCGCAATGCCGGTAAACGCCTGTTGTGTCAGGTAGCTTTTCTCTACCTGGATATCGTTCGTATGCAGCGACCAGATGCCCTGGGCTCCGGCAAAGTAGAGCGTCTTGTTGTCAGGAGAGAGGGCGGCACCATTGTAGAGCGGCTGCGCATTCCCATTGCTGTTGGAGCTTACCTGTCCCGGATCAAAATGCTTGACAAGGCTGACATGTGAATCGAAGACTGTGTTCGACAAAGCAATTTCAGCAATGATGCCCAACGCACCGTTAGCGGCGTAGAGCGTCGAGCCATCGTTGGATAGGGCCAGGGTGTAGTAGCGCAGGAGCTGCGCCGATTTGCCCAGAGGGAGATCCAGGCAGCGGGCGATGTTGGGTGGATATGGTAAATTGTTGCCCTGTACGAGCGGTAGCATATGTACAAAGGCAATGTTGCGCGTCGTATCAACATAAAGCGTATAGGCAAATTTGCCATCTGGAGCCACCTGGCGTGTCAGCGCGGAACCAAGCATGCGTGGATCGTTGACCTCATCCTTGTCTGCAATAATGCCATCGTTGAGACGACTCGCCTTCACATCGTAGGATCGCACATAGTAGCGCCCGTTCTGACCGGGAAGGTACTGGAGCAGGAACAGCGTGCCTCCATCAGGTGAAACAGCGTCCAGGTAGAAATTCAGGCCCAGATTGAGTGTTTTGGCAAGTCTCTCCTTTTGCGTATCAATGAGCGCAATCGTGCCGCCTGCCTGGTCTGTAGCGCGTAGTGCGAGCCAGCGCCCATCCGTCGCGATGTCCGACGTGGTATATGGCGTACCTGCCGTCGAGTAACTGCCAGCAACGGTGAACGAGCGCATTGTCGATCCCGTCAGTGCATTCGTGATGGTAATAATCGTCTGCGTTCCCTGTGGAACGGCGCTGTAGATCCTCTTGTGGTCCTGAGAAAATAGTCCTGTGGGTAGTGTCATAGATGCGGTGGTGCTGTCGGGATGGAACGCGATAATATGCGAGCCTGCATAACCGTTTGTTGCGGGATTGCTGGTGTCGAGGACATAAAGACTCTCTCCCGCTGGTGCTTTACTGATAGGAGTTTGCGCTCCACACGCAACTGATAAAATCAACAATATGCTGCATAGTCCGCTGAGCCAGATTATCCGTCGCATGGTGTAATATCTCCTTCGCGCATCACAGGTCGATGCATGTGCTATTATGGCAGAACCTGACAGATTTATAGCTAGAGAGGCTGAAACAATGCTAACATGTTCCTGAATTACACCTGAATATAGGAGGACGCGACTATTTCAGCTATATTCAGCCGCCCATTGTACACAACGGCATTCCTCTGCGTGATATGCTGGTGCTGCGCTACTCTTTCTGAAGCAAATAAAAAAGCGATTTCTCCTGCTTGACGCCTCCGCTCCTGCGCGCTATCATCATAGCGAACAAGAAATATCTCTAGATCAAGGTATCAGTAACGCTATGATGAAAAGATTACGTGGGCGCAACCTCAAGCATCCGGGTTGCCTCACAGGCATAACGGTTGGTTTGACGCTGGGTATTGTGGTCGCGGGCATCCTGGCTTCGGCCTTCAATATGCCGCTGAACACGATTCTGTGGATCTGGCTCGCCATGACGCTTGGCCTGGGCGTGATCGGCTGGATCGTCGGCGATCGCCTCTCGTCCCGCTTCCCCGCTCTGGAGGAAGATGAGCCTTTGCCCTCCGATCTTCCGCCCGCGCCCTGATTTGATTTTTACATGGCTGCTGTGTCATTCTATTGAAGCTAAAACTGGCACTTTGCGTAAAAGTGTGCTATAGTGTGCCTTACAACAGCAGCGTCTACGGAATAGTGGACGTTGCAGGATGAGGAGCAGTGTCGCTTCTGGGCAATGATGCGTGACCCCGTGGATGCCGTAGCGCCGTGGCTGCTTCGAGCGTATTGATCACTGCGTACGAAAATCCCCTTGTGTGCTGTCCCATTTTGCTGTGTCGTAACAGGTATACCTGTCAGCACGATTCAGGAGGATGCCTCATGTCAACGAATGAATTTCGTCGTCCTGTCTCTGTAGATTTTGCTCCACGTGGTAGCCTTTGCGAATGGTGTGGTAAACCCGCTGAACGACAATTAACTGCTATCGGCGGAACATTCCATAACGAAGGCGGCATCTTCTGCCAGCCCTGTGGAGAGAAATTTTCGCAAGGGGTCGTGAACGCCTTCAATATCGCCTCGACTAAAGTAGAGGCGCGTCAGGTCGTACGCGCGCTGGAAGACCATTTTCACTGCTAGCCTGCGACAAAACATAAAAGGGGGTCGGCTACAGAGCCGACCCCGCTTTTTTACGCGTAGCGCTGCATATACTGCGCGATATCGAAGGTCTTTGCCTGCTTCACGAGTTCGTGCGCGGCCTGGTCCATCGTTGGTCGCTCTTCCTGGAAGAAGAGGCCGGTGAACTGTTTCTGTGTCTCCATCGCCAGTGTCACCGCCCTGCCGCGATCACGGATGTTGTGATCGGCGGGAATGGGCGTGACCGCTGCATCCCAGGCGTCGAAGGTGTGGTAGAACGTCGGACAGGGGCTGAGCACGTGAATGAAAGAGAAGCCTTTATGTAGCATCCCCTGCTCAATCAGCGCGGCCAGATCCTTCGGCTTGGCGGAATACCCACGCGCAACGAAGCTGACGTTGAGTGAGAGTGCCGTGGCGATCGGATTGAACTGCGAGGCCAGCAGACCGTACGGCGTCGATTTTGTGACGTGTCCGTGCGGTGAGGTGGGCGAGGTCTGGCCCTTGGTCAGACCGTAGATCTCATTGTCCATCACGACCACGGTGATGTCGATATTGCGTAGGGCAGCGTGTACGAGGTGTCCCGCGCCGATGCTGAAGAAGTCTCCATCGCCGCCGACCGCGACCACTGTGAGGTCGGGGCGGGACATCTTCAATCCCTGGGCGACTGGCAGCGCGCGTCCGTGAACACTATGAAAGCCAAAGGTCTTCATGAAGTGTGGGAAGCGGCTGGAGCAGCCAATACCGGATACCACCACCGTCTGCTCAGGTGAGAGCTTGAGCGCCGCGAGGCCGCGATAGGCGGCGTTGAGCACGCCGAAATCGCCACATCCCGGACACCAGGTCGGTTTGACCTCGCTCTTATAGTCCTTAGGGGTGGGATTGATAATTGTCTGCGTCATGGATTAACTAACCTCCTCGATAGCCCGCAAGATCTCACCGGCGGTGAACGGAATACCGCCGAACTTATTGACACGAATGGCTTGCAGGCCGAACTTTGCACCCAGCAGATTGGCGAGCTGGCCCGAGTAGTTGCATTCGGGGACGATGACCTTTTCTACCGAGCGGATGAAGTCGCGAATAGTGCGATCGGGCAACGGCGAAAGGATGCGCGGGTGCAGTGAAGCCACTTTATAGCCCTTTGCCCGTGCGCGATCGATGGCCTCCTGAATCGCCCCTTCGGTCGAACCCCAACCGATGATACCAATCGTCGCGTTTTCGTCTCCGTAGCGCTCAGGCTTCGGCAGCTCTTCGGCCGCCGTATCGAGCTTGCGGAAGCGTTTCTCCATCATCGCCGTGTGATCTTCCGGCTCGTAGTCGGGATGCCCATGCTCGTCATGCTCCAGCCCGGTGGCGACATACGCCACGGAGCCAGGACCCGGCTTCGTCATGGGCGAGATGCCGGTGGCCGTATAGGCGTAACGCGCGTAGCCGTTGGAGGCTCCTACCCCGACAGCGACCTTCTCGTCGGCTCCATTGTTGCTCTGACCATCATACTCGATGCGCTTCTGTAGGACCGCTGGCTTGAAGACGCTCGCCTCGACGCTCTCCACGCGCGCGGTCAGCGACTGGTCCGTGAGGAAGAGCACCGGCATCTGGTAGCGTTCAGCCATATTGAAGGCCAGGATAGTGAGATCGTAGCAGTCGGCGACGTTGGCAGGCGCAACGATTATACGGGGTGTATCGCCGTGCCCGGCGCTCAACGCGAAGCTGAGGTCGGACTGCTCCATCTTGGTCGGCATGCCCGTGCTGGGGCCTGCTCGCTGCGCATCAATGATGACCGCGGGCAGTTCCGCCATGGAAGAGAGGCCAATAAGTTCGGTCATGAGCGAGAAGCCGGGGCCGGAAGTTGCGGTCATCGCGCGCGCGCCGCCGTAGGACGCGCCCAGAACAGCCGCCAGGGCCGCTATCTCATCCTCCGCCTGCAAGAATGTGCCGCCAACCTGTGGCAGTTCTTTGGCCAGCCCTTCCATGATGTCGCTCGCCGGAGTGATAGGATAGCCCGCGAAGAAACGGCATTGCGCCGCCAGCGCGCCCGCGACCACCGCCTGATTGCCATTGAGTACGACGCGGTTGGCCTTCTCGACGGGACCCAGGAGATAGGGATCATGTTTGGATAATTGCGGTGTAACGTATTTCTTCGCGATCTCCAGGGCCAGCATGTTCTTCTCCATCAGTGTGGAGTTGGACTTGCGCGATTTGGCGAGCCTGGACTGCACTACCTGGACGATGGCCTCCAGTGGTGGACCGAAAAGACCTGAGATAGCGCCAAGCATGACCATGTTCTTCGTCTGGAAGAGCTGGACCTCTTTGCGCGCGATCTCATTGAACGGAATGGCGTAGGTAATGCAATCGCCAGTGTCTGGTGTGAAATCGGAGGGGTCGTAGATGAGTACGCCGCCATGTCGTAGCTCACCGATATTGCGCTCGTATGCCTCTTGATTGAGACAGATGAGCACATCGGCGCTGTCACCCATCGATTTCACCGGGCGATCGCTGATACGAACCTGGAACAGACAGGGCCCACCGAGAATCTCGGCGGGGAATGTTCTGAAGGTGTAAACGTGGTATCCCCAGCGCGCCGCCGCGAGAGCAAGAATATCGCCGCCAGAGATGGTGCCTTCACCCGATTCGCCACCAATCCTGATTGTTACTTCATTCTCCATTGAATGCTCCTCAAAAAATGGTTAGACCGCGCCATGCATCCAGAAATGGCGCGGTTCTGTAAAAGCGGGGCGTATTAAGAAAAGGGGGGGATTATGCTACAAGAAGCACCTGGGCAAATCTCCTCAAAAGACTTGAAAAGATCAATGTATAAAGAGTTCATATTCTTCTTCCACTTGCCAGGCAGCAGCGAAACGCCTCGGATGCCCGCTCTCATTCCGAAATCTGTCTCCTGTCTGCTCTTGTGCACCCTCATTTTTCGACTCTCGTCACTGTCCAGGAAAAGAGCCGAACAGAACCTTGCACGTAACTGCTGCTATTATAGCATACTTTATGGGCTCGTGCATGAGAATAAGCGCTTTCTATACAGGTTTGAGAAAAAAATACTCATGGACAAAACTCGCAATTTCCCCTCTTCACAAATCCGCGCCAGGCATGTTATAATACGTCGCGCAAGGGCCCATAGCTCAGCGGTTAGAGCAGGGAGCTCATAACTCCTTGGTCGCTGGTTCGATCCCAGCTGGGCCCACTTTATAGTTCGTAGTCCTTTGCCCAGCGTACGTTCTTTTCCTGGTTGTTCTTTGTTGGCTCTATTCTCAGGTGAGCGCGAGTTTTCCCCACCTGGTCTACCGGAACGAGGTACACCTGACCTAGATCGGCACAATATACAGCAAAATATTCACATTGTCCTCGGTAGTGCCGCCAATCTCGCTTCTTTCCTGTAACGTTATGGTTAGCAGTGTCAAAATATATCGCACCATTCTCAATCCATCCTGTTTTACACTGGATACGCCAGAGCTGCCCATCGACATCTTCAATCATAAGGTCATATCGTTGATTTCCACCATAAGGAATCAGCACCACATACCCGCATTGCAGGAATCTTGTCACAATTGCTGACTCACTAATTTCGCCCCTTCTATTTGAATCGTGCCTTCCTTTACCAGGCAGTCCCACTTGCCTTTCCTTTCCGACTACTATCTGTCACAAATGCTCAAAATAACCGTATAATTAACTATTACTTCTATAAACATTTAACATTTCTCCTGACGCTCATTGCTGTCGGCGGATACCAGGCTAGCACATACCTGCTAGCATGGCCTCGCTATCGCTTATGCCTCTTGCAAGACGATAACCTCTTGCTCACGTACTACACGTTGCTATACTTCTTCAGATATCTCTGCATACCAGGAACCGCTCATATATTCGAGGAAGATACCGGGCATTCGTAGCGGATTCACTGATGTCCCTAATGCGTTGATGTTGTGTTTACTCTTATCAACAAGTATAATATGCGTACTTCCATTATAATTCACTTAACAAATATGAAAATATTATTAAGCGATAACTATGCGACTATTGACTTGTATTAAACATGTTACTTGCAAAAATGCTTTTTAAGAGTTTACCATGTATCGTGTAAAAACTGGCTTACTAATCAGCAACCCGTCCTGGAAATGCTACCAGGACGGGTTGCTGATTATCGTGTCGTATACAAAATCCCAAAAAGACGTTCAGGCAGTTATTGATGGGTAATCACCCATTCAGCTCCTGGCCCCCGATCAGCTTGCCGTTGTTGTAGATGCCCACGTGCGTCGTTGGCTGATACGTGCTCGCATTGGCAACGAAAGAGTAGTCGTTGCTCTGATTGTAGTTCGACCAGTCGCTTTTGTGCACGCGGACCTTGATCTCCGTGAAGGCGTTCGCCGCCAGCGAGCCGCCGCTGAAGCTGATCTGCATGTACTCGTCCGCGCCAGTCTGGGATGGCTGCATTTTAACTACGCTGGTCTGAACATTGCTGCATTCGATCGTAGCATAGTCGCAAGCGGTCACCTCATTTTTGGAGCCGTCTACCGTGTACCAGTAGCGCAAGGTGACATTCTTTAGATCGACCGGGCTACTACTGGTATTCGTCAGCTTCAGGGCGATCTGCAACTGGTTCACCGTGGCGTTCTGGTTTCCGCTCTGCTCAGCGAGCGTCAGCGCGTTCTGCGTCACAGCGGGCGCGCTGGTGGGCGTCGTTTGTGTTTGTACGCTGCTCTGCTGTTGCGCTGTAGCCTGTCCCCCCATCTGAAACTGGATTGTACGCAACTTGTCCTGCTTCTGCTGGACAACGGTTTGCCAGTCGTCTTGTAAGATGCCGCCGGTATCGACCGAGTCGGGATTCCAGCTCCAGAACGTCCAGTTGTAGCCGCTGGAGCCCTGTCCAAGGTAGTTGACCAGGGCATTGAACCATTCCTGGTCGGACTGCGTTTGCAGGCGCGAACCGAATTCACCTACCCAGACGGGGGCGATTCCCTGTTGCTGGATATATCCCCAGTTCGTGTCCCAGACCTGTGTCAGGTTCTGCGGATAGTTGGAGGCCTGGAACCACGAATGCCCTGCTACCGAGGAAGGATAGTCGTGCACGGAGTAGACGAGCTTGTTAGCAACATTCAGTTTTACAGGAGCCGTCTTGACTCCCTCTAAGTTCCCGCCCCACCAGTAGCATGAGGGCGAATTTGGCTGAACGCTCCCTCCTGGACCATAACAGTCGACCCCTTCGACGAAGATGAGCCAGTTGGGGTTGACCGATAGAATGGCGTTTCCGGCGCGCTGTGCCGCCTGTTGCCAGTCGATGGCGGGCTGTCCACAGCCCCAACAGGCGGGCGCGTGGGGCTCGTTGTCCAGGTCTGCCCCGACGACCATGGGATTGTTTTGATAGTGCTTTGCCAGCATCTGCCAGTCGGAGATCCAGCGCGACTCTGGATACGCCGCCGTATACCACAACGCCGACTGCCCGCTGGCGGAGGAACGGTGGTGGTCCAGGATAATGTGCAGCCCGATCTGGCTGGCATAATCGACGATCTTATCCATCAGTGCCAACCCCTGCAATCCTTGTAGATCCGGGTTCTTCTTGTAGTCGATTCCCGTTGGCTTGCTGTCCGGATCAAAGAGCTGGCTGGAATACGGCAGGCGAATGGTATTGTAGCCGAGGGACTTGATCTGCTTGAGCATGTCCTGGTAGTTCCGATCTTGCAATCCATGCGCGACGAAGGTATTGGTCTCGAAGCCAAACCAGTTCACGCCCGTAATGCGTATTGGTCGATTGCCGGAATCCAGGATCTGCGCTCCCTGCGTATGCCACGGCCCGCTGCCCAATGTATTGGTGTTTGGTGTTGACTGCGTTTCGAAGACGATCAGTGCTCCTATCAGGCCCATGATCAGCGCGACGAGCGCAATCCCTATCAGCAGCAGGCGTGGAGAGAGAGTCAGTCGCTTCCTGGGCGGGGTGAACGGCTCTGTTGGCTGATTAGTGAGCGGCTCTGTTGGCTGATTATTGAATGACATATGCTCCCCTTTTCCTGAACACGCTTACATATTTGCATAGTTTTTTCCTATTAATGATCTACTTTTACCAACCTACTTTGAAATCACCTGGTAGACCTGGATCAGCGTTCCGTCCTGGCTGGAGCCGAATTGCGCCTGCAGGATACCGTGGTGTAGCGCCTCGTTCAGTATGGAATAGTTCGTGCTAGATTGAATATCGTGCTGCATGGTAGGATCGACCACGATGTAGTTGATATTCTGCCAGTTGCCTTTCCATTCGCTGGCGTAGACCGCGGGGTCCATCGAGGCATTAGAGTAGATCTGCGCGTTGGAAAACGGCTTTCCGCTCCCGACGCCCATGCCTCCGGGTTCGCGTAGGTCGGTGAAGAGGTAACTGTTGGTAACGATGGTGGAGTTGCGTGAGACGTTATTGCGTATCCAGAGCAGGGCCTGGCGCTGCGGCTCCGCGGCGTTTTTTGACTGGAGTAGCGTTGCCTGTTGCAGGCCCGCCGTGAGCAGTACGCCGATGACGATAAAGATCAGGACGGCCCGGCCCAGATCGAAGCCTATCTTCCTTGTGATCCAGCGCAGCGGAATGTTTAGCGCCATTGCTATGTTCAGCGCGAGAAATGGCAGCAGGGGCACGATGAATACTGGCTCGCTGGCGTTGTTGAGCAGCAGGTAGAGCGTATAGGTGGCCGCGAAGAAGGCGGTCAGCAGTTGGAAGCGGTTGACGGTTCCTCCCAGGATATTCACGAACATCGCGACGATGCCTGCCGCCAGCAGCAGCATATCAGTGCGTATCCAGACACTCCAGGTTGTGCTGAACTGGTTGCCATATGCCGATTGCTGCCATGACTGTATCAGCGTTCCGATCAAGCTGAGATGCGCCCCCGGAGTCCCTGGAGCAGCGCTAGAAGGTAGTAGCTCTCCTTTGAGCAGTGCCAGCAGGACGAAGGCTGAGATCACCGCCAGGGTGACATAGAGGAAGACGAGGAGCGAGAACTTCCGCTGAAACGGCGTCGCGTACAGCCAGACGGCGTAGAGCATTGCGGGTATAAAGAGAAGCAGCATCCCTTTGCTCAGAATGGCGATACCCAATGCTACCGCCGCCATAACGAAGGTCGGCAGTTTGCTCTTTCCCGTTGTGATCAGGCAGAGTGAGAGGAGCAGCCAGAAGATGCCGATATTGTCGAGCAACACCTCGCGTCGATAGAGCAAGCTTAACGGTGAGAGCGTATAGATGATGACGGCCAGCAGGGCGGCGCTGCGGCTGCCGCTCAGGCGGCTGGCGATCATATAGAGCAGGAACGAGCTTGCCCCGGCCAGCGCGAGCATCAGGATGCGCCCGCTATTGATGGCATTGCCAAAGCTGGCGAGTCCCCCGGTCAACTGTATCCAGCCGGCGATCTGTATCCAGCCCAGCGGAGGATGATCGTAGGTATAGGCGTAGGGAGTGATCATGCCGTGGAGTATTGCCCAGGCATTGGACATGACGTTCCCCTCGTCCACGCTATAGGCCGGAAAGTTGAATATATTCAGCGCCTGCAGCACCATCGTGACGCCGATGACGAAGGCTACGGCGATTGCCTCGAACCAGCCCGGTATCGGTATCTCCTGCCATTGTGCGTTGTCAAAGGTGTCGATCTGGGGCAGCAGGCGCGTCTGCGCCGCGAGCAGGCGTTGTTTCTCCGCCGATGTCCAGCGTATCCGTTCCAGGATCGTCGCGTTGCCGCTGGCGTTCTGCAAGCGTCCCGTCTTCTGGATGGGCGTAAAGGCGTGTACGAAGAAGTTGCCTGTGCGGAACAGGGTGACGCTGCCCGGATCTTTCGCTTCCGGCTGTCGTGGCGGTCGCTGTTGTGATCCAGATGGCCCCCCCTGCTGGTTCTGGGGCCCTCTCGGCTGGTTCTGTTGTGTATTACGAACGTTCATCAGTACCCTCTCTATCTCTACGCGCTCTTATTGGCGGACTAATGACCCCGGTGTTGTCCAGTATGTGCTGTCTTCTCCCAGTTGGATGCGCCTCGTATCTGCCTCCACACGGCACGCAGTGCGCCAACTCCCAACAGTGTCTGGTAAGGAATAAAGGCGATCAGTAAGGTGAATGCCTCGCTCCATTTCCATTTGCGGTGATGAACCTTGACGAATTCGTGCAGTCCCGCCAGGTCGATACACATGGCCATGATCAGGCAGTACAACGGCATGATGGTCAGGATAGCCATCCAGATCGGTAGCTTGAGAGCGAAAAAGGCGATGAGCGAGACCGGGACCATCAGAGCAAAGAACGCCTGCACCTCAGCTAGAATGAGAACGTAGAACGCGAGCAACCTCTGTGAGAGCTTCTCCAGTTTCAGCCAGCGCCCGGCGAAGAGGATCTGAATAAAGCCCTGGTTCCAGCGCGTTCGCTGCTTGATGAATTGCTCGATGGTGGCCGGCGTCTCTTCCCTGGTCACAAACTCGTCGTCGTAGAGGATGCGCACTCGCGCTTTAGCGATGCAGAGACGGATGCCCAGGTCGGCGTCCTCGGTCAGTGTCGTGTGGTCCCAGCCGCCCAGGTATTCCATCAGCGGGCGCTTGACGAAGACGGTGTTGCCGCCCAGCGGGGTCATGCCGCAGTGGGCAAAGAAGTGCAGCGAGGATTTGAACCAGAAGAAGTATTCCAGGACGTTCAGGAAACAGAACCAACGCGTATTGTGATTCATCAATTGTACGCCGCTCTGCACGACATCCACCGGCTCGTTGATAAAGGTGGTGTTGATGACCTGCAGGATGTCGGGGTGCGGCTCGTCCTCGGCGTCGAAGATGGTGACGATATCGCCCTTCGCGACTTTCAGGCCCAGGTTGAGCTGGTGCGGCTTCCCACCGTGTTTGTCGTTCGTGATGAGGAGCTGGACGTTGGGCGCACGCAGTTGATCGAGCTTCTCCTGCGCGACTTTGATCGTGCCGGTGTCGCTCTCGCGCAACAGGGCAATGATCTGCACCAGCTTTTTTGGATAATTCAGGTCGTATACCTTCTGGATCGTGTCGAAGTAGACATCTTCTTCATGGTACGCAGGCAACAGGATGGTGAAAGAGAGCTTTGGCTCCCTATACACGGTCGGTGCACTGTTCAACTTCGCCTGCTTTGGGTCTTCCCAGATGTAGAGGCGCAGGCGGATGTTGAAGATGGCCTGTGCCGTCATCAGGAGAATAATCCCCAGGTAGAGGTACTGTAGGCAGTTGATGAGAATATCTTTCATGCTTGTCTCCCTCTAACACGTTCCGTTTGTGTTATCGCCGCACTGCAGATGTTGAAGCGCTGGTGCATTCTGCTGCGTGGACTGTGAATTGCTAAAACTAAGGGCCTCGTTGCTTCCATTGCGATGGAGAGTGAGCACCATCAAGTCGTAACTATGCAGGTTGACGTTGGCGCTGTGCCAGGATGTCAGTGGCAGTATGCTGTCGGCGTGTATACTGACCTGCTGATCCGTCGCCGTCTTGTTGACCAGGAACAGGCTGACGGTGTTATGGGCGCCATCCTGGGTAGCGTAAATGCTGACTGGTCCGTTCTGCCCTTGCAGCGGCACCAGGTTGTTTTGTAGCTGTGCGAAGAGTTGCATCACGCGCAGGAGCGCGGTCTCATTAAGGTTCGGCGTTGTAAAGAGCGGATAGGGAGCATTGACGCCTTCGGTTGAGAAGAAGGTGACGTACTGGACCTGGTTACTCATCAGCTCCCCCAGCGTCTCGGCCCACCAGGCGGCTGCCAGATTCTGCGCCGGTATGCCCTTGCCTGAATTGGTATTGATCTCGGTGATGGCGATGGGGAGATCTGTGCCGAACTGATTGACGATGAACTGCCGCAGTGTTGGCAGGGCGCTGTCCCACTGCGCCGGATTGTTCAGCAGGGCGTTAGCGTTCTCTCCGGTGGGGCCGAAGGGATAGCGGTGAAATGACACGCCATCGAGGATGTGGAACGGCAGCGAGTTCGTGCGTTCGTACGCGGCGATGCCTTTCAAGAAGTCATCCATCCATAGCGCTCTCGTGGCGTCTTTCGGTTCCTGCGCCTGCCCCTGGTACTGGCTGATCTCCGGCCCGAAGATCTTAATGTTAGGATCTCGCTGGTGCATGGCGAGCGAGTAGGTGATGAAGTCATTCACATAATCGGCGACGGTGAACTTCTTCCCGGTGTCTGGATTGATGAGCAGGTCCGGCTCGTTGCCTATCGTCCAATACTTGATCGGGTGAAAGGGGCTATTCTGTCCCAGGCGCTGGATGCTCTGCCGGTTGTTCATGTAGTCGACCAGGAGCGAGGCGCGGGTAGCCCGTGTATCCAGCGGGACCGGCGTTATGTCGTTGGGATCGGAGAGCTGCACCTGCATGATGCCTTCTGCGCCGACCTGGTTGAGCAGGTCGCTGAAGTCGTTGAGCTGTTCAACAGAGGGCGTATGTTCCTCGCCCCAGTTGCCGCCGGGGAAGCGCAGTAACTGGACGTGCGCCGATTTTAGTCCCGCGACGACCTGCGGGGAATAGCTCATAAAGCCGCTCAGCGCCGCGTCTTTGGAGTTCGTGCCCACTTTGGGAAACACGTTACTCCCCAGCAGGTAGGGGCTGATAGGGAAGCTCTGGTTGAGGTCGATCGAGACGGGTGCCTGGCCCCCTTCCTGCGCGACGATTGTGCTGTTCCCACGCAAAACGCTGGCCGCGCCGAGAACGGTCGCGATCACCAACGCGCCCACGAAGAGGCTGATCAGCAGGACCTTCCTGCGTCTTTTTCTGGCGAGATGCTCCGTAACAGGCCTTGGCGTGGGAGTCCAGCCGCCCTGTGGTGACTGCTGAGGCGTCGCACCCCGCGTATTCATATTAGCGAAGTAATAGTTATTTTGGGAATGCATCATCAATCCTCTATTTCTCTCGCGCTAAGCGGGTTGCCAGATCTGAACGGTCGTGTCGGTGCTTGCTGAGGCGATGCGCTTGCCATCCGGTGCCCATGCTACGGAGTTCACCGCTTTCTTATGCCCCTGGTAGGTGAAGAAGGTCTTTCTTCCGACCGCATGCCACACGAGGACCTTGCCTTCGGTATCGCCAGACACAATGTCGTTTCCGCCCGGTGACCAATCGACCGTACGCACCGGATTGATCTGCCGCGGGTCGCGGTGATCGGTGAAGAAGGGCAGTAAGGGCGTGCCGCCGTTTTTGATGTCGCTCACAATCGAGATCTGCACGGTCTGGTCGGCGCCCGCGCTGGCGATAAAGTTGCCATTCGGTGCCCAGGTCAGCCCGAGGACCTCTCCTGGAATGTGTCCGCCGTAGTTGAAGATCTGCTTGCCTGCCGCGAAGTGATCGCCATGTTGCACCGTGGCCCAATCGCGCAGAGTGCCGTCCCAGGAACCGGAGGCCACGCTACTATTGTTCGGCTGCCAACCGACGCACAGCACGCCAGCGGTATGCCCTACAAAATTGAAAACCCTGATTCCGGTGCGGCTGTTCCACACCTGCACTGTCCTGTCTTCGCTGCCCGATACCATGAACAGGCCGTCGGTAGACCAGGCGACGCTATTGACGCGATTGCTATGTCCCGTGTAGGTCAGGATTTTTCTCCCAGTGATGTCCCAGATCTGTACCGTCCCGTCCTGACCGGCGGAGGCGATCAGGCGACCGTTGGGCGACCAGGCAACTGCCGCGACCTCTTTCGTGTGCCCTGTGTAGATGGCTCTGCGCTTGCCCGTGCTGGCCTCGAAGACCTGGACGAAGGTATCGTCGCTCCCCGATGCGATCAGCGTCCCGTCAGGCGACCATGCCACTGCATTGACCGGTGCCAGGTGTCCTGTGAAGATCATCGCGTTTTTGTTATTGACCGTTGTTTGTGTCGCGGGCGGCGGTTCGTTAGGCGTAATGACCGGAACCGTGGGTGGCGCCAGCTTTTTGGAGAGCGCGTACCACCCGGCTGCTCCGCCCAGCGCCGCGACCGCTACCAGACCTACAGCGAAGACGCGGCGCGAGACCTTGTTGGCCTCTCCGCGCCGTGGTGCCAGCTCGCTCTGTGGCAAAGGATTTGCGGGCGGTGGGGGCACCGGAACGAAGCTCTGTGGCTGGGCGGATGTCTGCGATGCCTGCATGGTTCCAGGCACTGCTCGCTGGTCCTGGGGCGCGTTGAACGCCGCTGGCGCCGGGTTGGGAGCAGCCATCGGCTTCTGCGCTGGAAGCGGCTGAGCAGGGGCAGCGCCTGACTGCCGCAAGCTTACATCGATCGGCTGTACGGGCGGGGGTACTTTGCGCGGCGGAGCGCTGATCCCCTGTTCCCGCAAGACTTCTGTTTCCAGCGCCCGAACGAATAGCTCTGTGTTCGTGTAACGCTTTTTGGCATCTTTGGAGAGCGCCCTCATCACGATCTGCTCGATCCTGCTGGCGACTCCTTTCTCCCTCAGCAGCGGCGGTACCGCCTGCACCTGCTTGTCGGCGATCTCGAAGTACGATCCCGTGAAGGGGACTGTCCCGCATAGGAACTCATAGACGATGATCGCCAGTGAATACTGGTCACTGGCAGGCAAGGGCTTTCCTTGAATGCGTTCGGGGGCTGTATAGGCGATAGCGTCGCGCATAGCCTCGACTTTGTGAAAGTTGAGGCGCTCGCGATTCTGCTCGATGGCCTCGATGCGAAAACCCCATAGGAGTATGTTATCGTTTCGATCCAGGAGAATATTTTCGGGCCGGATATCTCCATGCAGTATATTCTTGCTGTGGAGAGCGTCGAGTGCCTCGGCTATTTGCTTAAGATAGGGTAAGAGCTTTGCGAGCGGCCTGGCGCCGTCGGACTTGTAGACCTGCCTCAGTGTCAGGTATGGAACATAATCGGTGACTAGAAAGGGATTAGAGTTATCGACGCCGGCATCGCGCAGACGGAGTATGTGTGGATGTTCCAGCTCCATCAGTGCCCGCACCTGGGTCAGGAAGTTCTCCCTCACGTCACTCATCAATGGCGGGCGGAGCACCTCAACCCTGAACTGCCTGGATTGATACTGAGCCAGGTAGATGTGGGCAAGTCTGTCCTCTTCTAGACTATCGATGACCTGGTAGTCTCCGATATACTGCCCCTTACTGTAGGTTTTGTGATTTGTTTTGTCCTTACCATCCATAACTTTTTCTCCGTCGATAATTTTATTGCATGATTGCAGATAAGCTCTTGTGATCGCTCTACCAGCCTACAGGATTTTTGCGATTTTGTACAGATGCAACTTGTACAGCTTTCTCTATTCAGTTTAAATGAAATGGAGGAAAAATACCAGTCTCGGAATCACAACCATAGTGTGATTTTTTTCACTCTCTGGTCTGTGGGGCAAGAAGAACGAGGGAAAACTCAGTCGTGACGAGGTATCAGGATACTGCGATAGTATTCCTGTTAGAAGAACCTTTGCAAACTAACAGGTAAGTATGATCTAATGGTCTCCCAAATTTCATATCATGTTTTGCCAGAGGAAATTCATAAGTCGTAATCAAATGATCAAGGAAATGTTGCATAGGTTGATTGCGCAAATAGACATCCAGTTCAATATTTTCTATCTGCAACAATCTGCCCTGCCTGCGCATCTCTAGCAATCCTTGCTCACCGATTCCTCTCTCAATATTGCTGCCGTCCTCGTTTTTCCTATAGATTGCTGGATCAACAAGGATATCGCCCTCATAGCGATCTCTGTTAAGCCATGCATTCGTATCTCTATTAATCTCTGCGTACCCGGCGAGCTGCCGCCCCCTTTTTATCAGAATGACCTCATCAGCGGTATAGAGCTTCTGCGTCTCTTCTTCAGGAAGAATATCTCCTTCGAAGCGGTAAATTATGGCGTCTCGCCTGGCAGGCTCTTTCTTCATTGAGGTTAATAAATTCCTGATCCGGGCCACCATCTCTCTGATGTGAGGGTCTTCATAGGCTTTCTCACCCAGTTCACCTGGTTTGACGACTTCAAATGTGAGATCGAGCACCAGCTTTTTTTCAACCTGCCGATTGTGCGTGACAGGTAAAGGTGCAGAACCGTAGGGGAGCTGTGTCTGTTGGACTCTCATCCTGGGCAATCCCAGGATAAACTCGGCTATGTTCTCTTGTGCCCAGCGTAACGCTCGCAGTATCGATGCCTCTGCAGCAGCCTGTGTGTTAAACGCGCTGGTCGTGATCAGTTGCTGGCTTCCAATCTGCCGGGCGTCGTAGGCGATAAAGCCAGGCGAATGGCTGATAAGCGGTACGAAGCTTTCATGCACGCGCTCTAAAAGCTCCTTGCCCTTTCCCGGCACAATTGAATATCTGCGGATTGCGATATACATGACCTGTCCCTTTCTTTAGCCCGTCATGATATGTGTCACGCGTGCTTGCCTGATTAACTGATCTGGGTATCAATTACATACTATAGAAATCTCACTGCTTGATCACATCGTGTTTCAATTCTCTCACAAGGGTATTACAAATTTTCATGTTTTCATGTAGAACTGGCTCTGGGAGGACGTTTACGAAAGAAACAAGTATGCAGAAGGTCTTTGCTACGTTGGATTTATAATGATCCTTTCAGTAGAGCTTGCAACCCTTACGTTCTTGTGGTCTAATTTAGTGAGAGCATCGAAATAATTGATGATCGAAGGGAATAACAATGATGACAACCGAGAAACTCGCGGAGGAGCTACTCACGCTCTGGCGCATTCTGCGCGGCCTCTCCCACCCGGTGCGGCGTGCGGAGATGACGCCAGAGCAGTACTGGCTCCTGCGTGTGCTCAGTCGCGCAGGGCCGCTGAGTATCGGCGTGCTGGCCGGTGAACTTGGTATCGCGATGAGTTCGGCCACGTCGGCATGTAAGCGGCTGGAAAAGGCGGGACTGCTGACGCGCGAGCGCCGGGTGGCAGATGAGCGTATCGTGGAGGTGGCCCTGACGGAGCAGGGTCGCGCGCAGATCGACCTGTGGCGACAACGCAAACGCGAGGCGTTGACGCAGTTGTTGAGTGTACTGGATGAGCGCGAGCAGCAGGAGTTCCAACGCATGCTTGAACGTGTGTTGGCGGCGGCGGGCGCAGATGAAGTTGTTACAGAAAGGCAAGCTGTTCAACATGACAGCCATAATTGAGGTACATGATCTCGTAAAGCGGTTTGGGGAGCATACCGCGGTCAACGGGATCAATTTTGAGGTCGAGCAGGGCGAGGTCTTCGGCCTGCTGGGACCGAATGGCGCGGGTAAGAGTACGACGATCAAGATGCTGATCACGCTTTTGCCGCCTACGTCTGGTGGTGCTCTGGTCGCGGGCTACGATATTGTGCACCAGACGGCGGATGTTCGTCGCAGCATCGGCTATGTTCCGCAGGCGCTCTCCGCCGATGCGACGCTGACGGGCTTTGAGAACCTGCTGATCTTCGCCAAGCTCTACGACCTGCCGCGCAAGATACAGGCGAAGCGTGTGCACGAGGTGCTTGATTTCGTGGGTCTCTCGGAGGCGAGCAATCAGCTGGTACAGCATTACTCGGGAGGCATGATCCGTCGCCTGGAGGTCGCGCAGTCGTTGCTGCACCAGCCCCGTGTGCTCTTCCTGGATGAGCCGACGGTCGGCCTGGACCCGATTGCGCGCCAGGCCATCTGGGACCATCTCCTGGTGTTGCGCTCGCAGACGGATATGACGATCTTCGTGACGACCCACTCGATGGAGGAGGCCGATAGCCTGTGCTCTCGCGTCGGCATCATGCATCACGGCGATATTGTGGCCCTCGATACACCCGATAATCTGAAAGCGACGGTGGGCGGACCGGAGACGACGCTCAATGATGTGTTTGTGCATTATGCTGGTGATACCTTAGAATCAGGAGGAAGCTACCGTGAGACTTCAAGAGCCCGCCGCACAGCCCGGCGCCTCGGCTAGCACGATTACGAGCGTGCAGCCACACCATCTCCCCGCGCTGCCCAATTTTATCGTCAAGACGCTCAACATAACGGAGTGGGAGATACGCAAGCTGCGCCACGATCCGACCGATCTGGTGACGCGCGCCGTGCAGCCTGCTCTGTGGTTGATCATCTTCGGTGGGGTCTTCTCGCGCATCCGCGCCATTCCTACGAATGGCGTGCAGTATATGGACTTTCTGGCCCCGGGCATCCTCTCGCAGAGCGTGCTGTTCATCTCGATCTTCTACGGCATCGCCATTATCTGGGAGCGCGACCTGGGCGTGATCCACAAATACCTGGCCAGCCCTATTCCTCGCGCCACCATTGTGCTGGGGAAGGCGCTGTCGGCGGGCGTTCGCTCCCTGCCGCAGGCGGTGATCATCTATCTGCTCGCCCTGATCCTGGGCGTGCGTATGAATCCGAATCCGCTCGCTATCCTGGGCGTGGTTATCCTCGTGATGATGGGAGCGGCCTGCTTCTCTACCTTCTCAATGATCATCGCTTGCTTGTTGAAGACACGTGACCGCGTGATGGGCATTGGGCAGGTGTTGACGATGCCGCTCTTTTTCGCCAGCAATGCGATCTATCCGATTGCAATCATGCCGCGCTGGCTGCAGGTGATTGCGCGCATCAATCCGCTGACCTACGTGGTCGATGGCATACGCATGTTGATGCTGTCGAACGCGACGATCGACCTGGGCAGCCTGGGCATCGATGCACTGGTGCTGCTGTCGATCACAACGGTGCTCGTCCTCATCGGGGCCGCGCTTTACCCGCGCATCATTCAATAGTTCCAGGGGTGGAGATCTCTCTATTGAGCCGCGCTTATGGTTTTCTCAACCCCATCGAGTGGGAGGAGCCTTTCGGCATGGTGATGATCGAGGCGATGGCGCTGGGCTGCCCGGTCATCTCCTTTGCGCGCGGCGCTGCGCCAGAACTGATCGTTGATGGCAAGACGGGCTTTCTCGTCGATACGCTGGATGAGATGGTGGAACGCATCCCGCAGCTCACGGCCATCGATCGCCAACTGACGCGCGCTCATGTCGAGGAGCATTTTTCCGCCCGCTCAATGGCGGAGGGCTACCTGCGCGTCTACAATAAACTCGTGGGGGAACCTGTGGGAAAAGGGGTCGGTTCCCATCGACTCGAAACATGGTAGGGGCCTACTACTTGCCCCCATCCGCCTCGGCAAGCACGATCAGGCCTGGCAGTAGCGTTCTCGAGAAACCAACCGGATGGAGGCAAGCTCCATCCCTACTGTCGTTTCACAAGATGTTGGGGGATATCAGTCACAACCAGTCCGGGTATAGAGGCAAACGCTGACTTTAGTTGCAGCGCCGTCTGGTTGTGTAGAAGATATTCCCACCAGTGCGCGACCACAAACTCGGGCAGAATGACGGTCAATGTCTCCTCAGGATGGAGTTCGCGCATCGTCTCGATATAGGCGAGCAGAGGACGCAGGAGCGAGCGATACGGCGATTCGATAATCACCAGTTGCGTCTCCTCCTCCTTTGTGAGATGCTGGCGCAGGCGCAGCCATTTCTCGTTGATGGTCTCTACATCGTGAGGATCGATGGCGACGTGCAGGGCTGCGACGCGCGGAGCGATGGAGCGCGCATACGCCAGGCTCTGCACCGAGGCGCGGTCAAGTTCGGCGACTGGCACGATGAAGCGATGCTTGATATCGCGTGGGCGCAGGGGTATGGTGCTCTTTTCCCCATAGCCGGGTATGTTCGTCACCACGATCTCTGGCCGGAAGAAGAGTGCGAACTTCAGGCTCAGCGAGCCTGGATCGCTGAACAGGCGCCCGAGTACCGATTTCCTGGTCGATTCCGACAGCAACACCGTCAATGTCTTGTCGGCCTGCTGGTGCGTGTTGATGTAGTGGAGCAGGGAGCGCACGCGGGAATGGCGCACCGGGTCGATAATGTCCAGGGGTACCTGTTCCTGTTCCGTCAGTCCCTCCTGCCACCTCTTCCACTGCTCCTGCAAATCGGCGGTCTCCTCCGCGTCGGTATTGATATGGACCGCTGTGACGTGCGGCGAGATCGAACGCGCGTAGGCGATGCTCTGTTGTGATGCTGCGTTCAACTTCCGTACGGGCACGATCAGGAGATGATGGATATCCTTCGGCGAGATGGGCAGGACCGTCGTGCGCTCGCGCTCTACGTGGTGGTAGTGGCGGCTGATGCCCACGAACATCAGAATGAGCATTGGGATGAGAAATACGACGACCCACGCGCCCTCAGTGAACTTGGTGATGGCGATGACCAGGGCGACCAGCAGCGTCGTTAACGCGCCCAGGCCGTTAATGATAATGCTGCGCTGCCAGCCCGGATGCTCCTTGCGCAGGTGCCACCAGTGACGCACCATGCCGCTCTGCGAGAGGGTGAACGACATGAAGACGCCCACTGCATACAGGTTGATAAGCTTCGTCGTGTCGCCTTTGAAGATGACCAGGAGCAGGCTTGCCAGGATGGCCAGGGAGATGATCCCCGTTGAGAACGCCAGACGGTCGCCACGAAAGGCGAACTGGTGCGGCAGGAAGTGGTCGCGGGCCAGCAGAGAGGCCAGGCGCGGAAAGTCGGAGTAACTGGTATTGGCGGCCAGCGTCAGGATCAAAAGCGTTGCTATCTGGAAGATCGGGTACATGAAGACCAGCCAGCCCGAAAATATCCGTTGCGCGATCTGTCCTATAACCGTAGGGTTGCCCGCCGCGTTTGCTTCGATGCCGTACGAGAGGCTCAGCACAGTGATGCCGATGAAGAGCGTGCCCAGGATGACTGCCATCCAGGTGAGCGTGATCGCGGCGTTGCGCGCCTCCGGTTTCTTGAAGGCGGGTATACCGTTAGAAATGGCCTCGGTGCCCGTCATGGCGGCACAGCCAGCCGCAAACGATCTCAGAATGAGGAAGATGCCGAGCGGTTCTATCGCTGCTACCGGCTGAAAGTGTCCAATAAGTCCCTGATGCTGGATCAGAAAGACTTTGATGGAGCCGACGAGGATGAGCAGCAGGGCGCTGCCGACAAATATATACGTTGGTATAGCAAAGACCGAGCCTGATTCGCGCACGCCACGCAGATTCACGACGGTGATGATGATGACCAGGATAACATCGATGAGCACGACATCGGGTCCCAGAGACGGGAAAAGTGTCGCGAGCGCCTGGACGCCAGCGGAGATGCTGACGGAAACCGTCAGCACATAGTCGATCATCAACGAGGCAGCCGCCGTCAGTCCCGGCATCGTGCCCAGATTGTCCTTAGCGACGATATAGGAGCCTCCACCGTTTGGATAGGCGGGGATCGTTTGCCGATAGGAGATAACGACGACGGTCAGCAATGCGACGATGGCGAAGCAGATGAGCAGGGTGTAGTCTAGATTGGCCGAGCCGGAGGCAATTAGCGTGACCAGAATCGCCTCCGTCGCGTAGGCAACGGAAGAGATGGCATCGGACGAGAACACTGCCAGCGCTTTGAATTTGGTGAGGCGCTCATGCTCCGCCTGCGCCGTGGCGATAGGCGCGCCGATCAGAATCCGCTTGGCGAGTCGCGTAACGCGTTCCCAGGGCGTGCGCGCATTCTGCGTGGCTTCGGTAGCTTCCAGCAAACCTGTATCGAGACGGCGGAACATCGAGTGCGAGGGACGCACCAGGCGCACGCGGACATCTCCGAGCCGGCTGCCCTGGCGTACCTCTGTGCGCATCAAAACGCTCGGATCTTCCTCATCAACAACGGCAGGCGCTTCTTTATAATATCGATTGTTGTCCAGAGAGCTTTGAGGTGGTATCTCCTCTGTTGGATCCATGAAAGGGTTCCTCCTGTCCGTGTATCTACGCTCGTTGAGGTTAGTATACGCGGTGCATAGTATCAATACATGTTTTCTTCATAACACAGGCAGGCACATCCTTGTTGCCTTCCTTCGCTTTCAGGGTTTTACCGGAAGCCAGTCATTACTTATTGTAGCATCGCATGCGATTCGTCAATGGTGGCTCAAGAGAATGAGGAAAGAGCTAAAGATTTGCTCAAGGAAAACATTACTTTTCTCAATAGCGCGCCAGAAGGCCCGAGGATGCAGATTTGTATCCTTAAGGCCGATCTGTTATCATGGCAACGAAAATATGAGATGCTGCGTGCGTCTGGAATAGAGGACGGTTCTATGAATCTGCGTGGGAAGCGTGTACTGGTAATGGGCCTGGGTTTGCAGGGCTCGGGCATGGCGGCTGCGCGTTACGTGGTCCAGCAGGGTGCGCTTGTGCGCGTGACCGATATGAAATCTCCTGAAGTGCTGGCGCCGAGCGTACAGGCGCTCTCCGGCCTACCCATCGAATTCGTGCTGGGCCGGCATCGCGACGAGGATTTTCTGTGGGCCGATGTGGTGATTCGTAACCCTGGCGTCTCCCGTTCCTCGCCCTATCTCCTCCTGGCGCAGGAGCATGGCGCGCGCGTGGAGATGGAGAGCGCGCTCTTCTTTATGGCCTGTCCTGGTCGCATCATCGGCATCACGGGCACGCGCGGCAAGACGACGACGAGCTGTCTGCTGTACAAGATTCTCGTTGCCAGCGGCGCGCCCACCGTCCTGGGCGGCAATGTGGCCGGCGTCGAAACCCTCTCGCTCCTCCCGCAGATCACGGAGCGCACACTGGTGGTATTGGAGCTTTCAAGCTGGCAACTGGAAGGCCTGGCGTCTCACGCCATCAGTCCCTCAGTCGCTGTGATGACGAATATCTATCCCGACCACCTCAATACCTACAATGGGATGGAGGACTATGCCGCGGCGAAGGCGAATATCTTTCGCCACCAATCCCCGCAAGGTCTGGCGATCTTTAACTACGACAATCCCTGGACGCGCCGCTTCGGCGAGGAGGCGCCTGGAGAGACATGGTTTACGAGCATCGAGCTGGGCGGCAGCTTCGCGCGTGGTTCTGGTGCTATCAATCCGTTTATCTTCACAGACACACCGCTTGCTGGCAGGCACAATCTAGAGAATATCCTGCTTGCCACGACGACGGCGCGCCTGCTCGGCGTGTCGGACAATAGTATCGCGGAGACGGTGCGGCGCTTTGGGAGCATCGCGCATCGCCTGGAAGAGGTGTGCGACCGGCATGGTGTACTTTATATCAATGATAGCGCCAGCACCACGCCGGTCGCGGGGCGCGTCGCTCTGGAGGCATTCGAGCGACCAATTGTGCTGGTGGCCGGTGGCAACACCAAGCATCTGCCACTGGAGCGCTGGCCCGCTGTGATTGTGCAGCGCTGCCGGGATGTTGTGCTCCTATCTGGCAGCGGTACCGACGAACTCGTTCCAGCGATCGAGGAGGAGGCACAGCGCCAGGATGCGCCCAATCCGCTGCGCGGCGTCTTCGCCGATCTGACCGGGGCGCTGAATGTCGCCGTCGCCCTGACGCGTCCCGGCGATATCCTGCTCTTCTCGCCCGGTTTCACCAGTTTTGGCATGTTCCTCAACGAGTTCGATCGTGGCGATCAGTTCGTGAGGTATGTTCGTGATCTGTGAAGATAGATCGCGATAATGATGCAGAAACCGGCCCTGGTCCCTACAACGGTATCATACAAATTTTTGAATTAATACATAACTATTTCCTTCTATATCTGTTGCCTCAATCGCGCAACACATACGAAAGGAGAACAGTGTGATGAGCGGGAAACGTCTCCCCAGGCCATTTGATACACATAACCTCCATCTTATCGGCCTTATGCTTGAGGTCGCTGTCTGATAGAGGGATGGATGTCGGAGAAGTGGCAGATGGGGTATACTCGAAGCAGAGTGGAGAAAACCTGTGATTGGGAATCAATGGATGATTCAGACCTCGCAAGGGAGAAGAGGAATAATGACCATGATGATGAACAGGAAGGCCCTGGCGGACTACGGGCTGGTGAATTTAGGCAACATTTACTGGAATCTCGCACCTACCGTCTTGATCGAGCACGCGCTGGAGCGCAAGGAAGGCATACTGGCGGCCAACGGCGCGGTAACGGCAGCCACGGGCTCGCACACGGGACGCTCGCCAAAAGATAAATTTATCGTCTCCAGCGAGGAGTCGGCCCAGAAGATCTGGTGGGGCGAGACGAACCACCCGATGACGCGCGATTCGTTCGAGTTGGTGTGGCGCAGTCTGGCGGACTATTTGCAGGGGCGCGACGTCTATGTGCTCGATGCCGCAGCGGGCGCCGATCCGCGCTATCGCATGCCGATTCAGGTGATCACCGAGATGGCGTGGCACAACCTGTTTGCGCACCAGCTTTTCTTGCGCCGGCAGGAGAGCGACGCCGCCAGTGGGCGGCCCGGCTTCACGATCCTGGCGGTCCCACACTTCCATCTCAATCCGCGTATTCACGGCACGCGCTCGGCAACGGCCATTATCATCGACTTCGAGGAGCGCCTGGTGCTGATCGCCGGGACCGAGTATGCCGGCGAGATCAAGAAGTCGATCTTCACGGTGCTAAACTTTATCCTGCCCGCCGAGGGTGTGCTGCCGATGCACTGTTCCGCCAATATCGGCGACGGTGGGGATGTGGCCCTCTTCTTCGGCCTCTCCGGCACCGGCAAGACGAGCCTCTCTGCCGATCCCACGCGACATCTGATCGGCGACGACGAGCACGGCTGGGGCGATAACGGCGTCTTCAATTTCGAGGGCGGCTGTTACGCGAAATGCATCAACCTGTCGCAGAAGTACGAGCCGCAGATCTGGAACGCGGTCCGCTTCGGCTCGGTCTGCGAGAATGTGGTGGTGAACCCCGAGACGCGCGAGCCGGACTACGCGGACGACTCGCTAACCGAGAATACGCGCGTGGCCTACCCGGTTGATTTCATTGATAACGTGGTGCCTTCGGGCATGGGCGGCCATCCCCAGGCGGTGATCTTCCTGTCGGCTGACTCTTTTGGCGTCCTGCCCCCGATCTCGAAGCTGACGACAGAACAGGCAATGTATTACTTCCTTTCGGGTTACACGAGCAAGCTGGCGGGTACCGAGAGGGGCGTGACGGAGCCAGAGGCGACGTTCAGTTCATGTTTCGGCGCGGCCTTCCTGCCCCTGCGTCCCGGTGAGTACGCGAATCTGCTGCGCGAGCGCATTGAGAAGCACAATGTGTGCTGCTACCTGCTCAACACGGGCTGGTCCGGTGGTCCCTATGGCGTGGGCAGCCGCATCAACATCAACTACACACGTGCCATGGTGCGCGCTGCGATCAGTGGCGAGATCGACAAGGCTGAGACGGAGACCGATCCCATCTTTGGCCTGCATGTCCCCACGAGCTGCCCGGACGTTCCCGACAAGATCCTGATCCCCCGCGAGACCTGGGACGACAAGGAGGCATACGATCGGCGTGTGGCTGACCTGGCGAGCCGTTTCAAGAAGAACTTTGTCCAGTTCGATCTGCCGACCAACGAGGTGCGCCAGGCCGGCCCACGCTAGTAGGGGCGCGATTGATAAGCCCATAGCGCGATTGATAAGCCCGAATATGAATGTAGGGGCGCGGTTCACAAGCCCGTAGCGGTGCGGGCTTATCAATCGCGTTCCTACATAGATGGATGGATAAATCGGGCGGTGCGGGCTTATCAATCGCGTTCCTACATAGATGGATGGATAAATCGGGCGATGCGGGCTTATCAATCGCGTTCCTACATGGATGAATGGACAAATCGGGCGGCGCAAACATTTGAGCGCCCCGCACCTCTATTTCACCTTCTTGTGACCATGTCAGTGGCAAAAAAAAGAACCTTCACATGACCTCATACGTTAAAATATGAGAGTAATATTGTCACAGAAGGGGACCATTATTAATATGGCGAAAAAGAAACAAAATAACGCGCCAGCTGCGCGCACCGGCGGATCTCGCCAGACGCAGCGTCAACAGCGCCTGCAAACTACGCGCGCGGCAGGGAGCGCGGCGACGGAGACGCGCACAGCGACACCAGTTGCATCCAGGCAGAAAGTGCGCAAGCAGGTCAGGCGCCGCAATACGACCTGGTGGTGGGTTGGTGGTATCATATTGGCCTGTATTATCGTTATCGGCGTCTTCGTCTTTATCTCGTACAGCCAGAAACCAGCGGGCGTCATCGGCGGAACCGATCCAGCCGTCCTGAAGTCCGTGACCTCTGTAAGCCAGAGCGTCTCGACCGACGTGAATACGGGCGGCGTGCAGAATCCATTCACGGCTATTCAGGGTCAGTCGCCGCTCATCGGACCCAACGGGAAGCCGGAGATCTTTTACTACGGAGCTGAGTTCTGTCCCTACTGCGCCGCTAACCGCTGGTCTATGGTAATCGCGCTGAGCCGCTTCGGCACCTTCACCCAGTTGCCGCAGACACTCTCCAGCGGTACGGATACCGATCCCAATACAGCGACTTTCTCCTTTTTGGGTAGCAAATACACCAGTTCCGTGATCGATTTTGTGCCCTTGGAGAACGAGGACCGCGATGGCAAGCTGTTGCAGAGTCCCTCCGCTGCGCAGCAGAAGTTGTTGCAGACGTTCAATGTTCAGGGCTATCCATTTATCGATATCGCGAACAAGTACCAGGCCGGTCAGTTCTACGACCCTGCTACCCTGGCGAATCTTTCGCAGAAGGATATCGCGAGCAAGCTCTCAGATCCGAATGATACGGTCACAAAGAATATCGTGGGAGCCGCGAATTATATGACGGCTGCGATCTGTGTGGCGACGAAGAGCCAGCCCGCGAGCGTCTGCGCGACGGAGCCCATTCAGACCATCATGCAGTCGCTCTCGTCGAGCCAGACCGGCTCGGTTCCGGTCAACAATCAGCCAGCCGCTAATGTGGCCGCGTTTACTGGGCCCGCGACGAGCCGTAGCGCATATGCGTAACTCTTCAGTAGGGATGGGGCTGGCCCCCATCCCTACTGAAGAGCGCTCCCTGGGCCGGATGGGGGCAAGCTGAATAGTTATCATTATATCGGGTTAAAGAAGGTGCCGACCGCCAGGATCAGATAAAATGCGCACAGGAGCAGTCCTTCGAGCCACGTGGACTCACCGTCCAGGCTGATGAGCGCGTAGAGGCCCGCGACCAGGCCAAATAATGCAACTTCCAGCAGGGAGAAGTTGAGGTCGAGTGGCGTTCCCAGAAGCGGACCCGCCAGGACGAGGATCGGCGCGGCCAGCAGCGCGACCTGGATCGACGAGCCGGCGGTGATCGCCATCGAGGTCTCCATGCGGTTGTGTGTGGCCGCGGTGATAGCGGAGAAGTGCTCGGCAGCGTTCCCGACGATCGGCAGCACGATCAGGCCGACGAAGAACTCGTTCAGGCCGATCTGATGCGTCAATGGCTCGATCGTGCTCACCAGTGTCTCGCTCACGATTGCGGTAACGACCGTGGTGGCGGCCAGGACGACGATGGGCAACCAGAGCGTGCCACTCCACCAGCTCGCTAGCTTTCCTAAAAAACCTGGACGTGCCTTCGAATACTGAGTGGTATCCTTCTCTTCCAGTGCAGCCGGGGGATGTTTCTCCTCTTGCTCCACTCTAGAAGATGGGCGAGGGGTTGGGCTGGATGCGCGTAGGCCGAAGACCGTGTAGGCGATGTAGCCCACGTAGCACACAAGCAGGATAATGGCGATGACGATGCTGAGCTGGTGCAGCTCGTTGCCCTATACGATAGCATCGCCCGGGCGTGTGCCCTCGCCAACGGTCGCGAGCAGCGAAGGGATCGCCATGCCGATGACGACCAGGGCGAGCATTGACGAGTACTGACCCGCCAGCCGCCCGCCAGCATCGCCGATCCCAGTACGAGCAAGACGTTTCCGATAATCGAGCCTGCCAGCGACGCGCGTACCACTTCGGGCAGGCCCGCCGCCAGCGCTTCGGTCGCTTGCTCGATCAAGCCAGCGAGCGGGACGAGTCCCAGCGCGGCGAGTACAAATGTGACAAGCGGCGGGGCGTGTAATGCTTCAACGATAACTGCTGCCGGAACTGCTACTAAAAGCAGGTAGAGCCAGCGGCTCATGATTCCTCCTCGTGTATATTAGCAAGTAGGCGCTGGAAAACTTCTGCCAGCAAGTGTACTTCATTATCACTGAGATGTTGGGCAAAATGTTTCATGATCCCCTGCGCATAGACGGGCCATGTTTTACGTAACTCTGCCAATCCTTTGTCTGTCAGGACCGCGAATGCACCGCGTCGATCCGCAGCCATGCGCTCTCGATAGAGCAACTCCGCCGCTTCGAGTCTATCGACGAGACGTGTCAATCCGCTTCGACTGAGTGCAATTGCCTGTGCCAGTTCGTGCATACGCAGGCGCTTCTCTGGGGCCTCAGATAAGGCGAACAGCACATCATACCAGCCCAGCGGCATAACTTTTGCATCCGCCAATTCATGCTCGATGCGCTCATTGAGCGCTGTATGGGCCGTAATAAAAGCTCGCCATGCTGCAATCTGTTCCGCTTCTTTTGTCATGTGGAGAGTATAGCACAAAGTAGTTGCATATACAACTACTTTGTGCTATACTTTTAAGTAGTTGTATATGCAATCAGTGTGTATGCAACTATATGGCTTCGACTTATAGCAGTGAGTCTAGACTAGACTTAACTTAGAAACATGAAAGGGAGATTCCATGAGTTGGCAGCTTGATTACGGACATACGCGGATCGGCTTTACCGGCAGGCACTTAATGGTTTCGACGGTGAGAGGAGAGTTCGAAAAGTTTCAGGGAACCGTGGAGTTCCATGAGCACGATGTTAGACGCTCGAAGGCCGAGATACAGATAGAGGCAGCCAGCGTCAATACGCACAATGCACAGCGGGATGAACATTTTCGCTCTGCGGATTTCTTTGATGTAGAGAACTATCCATATATAACCTTCAAGAGTAAACGCGTGGTGCTGAATGACGCGCATCATGGCCTGCTCGTCGGAGATCTGACCATTCGCGATACTACCAGAGAGGTGGTGTTAGACGTGGAGTATGGCGGCGTGAGCCAGAGTCCCTGGAATACATACAGCGCTGGCTTCAGTCTTCGTACTAAGGTGAACCGCAAGGATTGGGGGCTGAACTGGAATATGGTGCTGGCTGGCGGCGGCCTGGTTGCTAGCGACGAGATAACTTTGACTATCGATCTCGAACTTACACGACCAGTAGAAGTGACGGTGGGGGAAACATCGGCCTGAACGTAATCAGACTTCCCGGAGGCGAGACCTCCAGGAAGTCTGATCATCTACACTGTCTCTTTACATACCGTCCTCTGAATGTGTACTCTGCCGTTCCTCGATGTGCTCCGCCATCTCGGTGAGGATGCTCAGGCGCTGACTCAAGTGCCGGGCCTCTTCGTGCAACGCCTGCAGCTGTGCCGTCAGTTCGTGCACCTGGCCGTTAGCGTTGTATGGCGGCTGCTCCTCGGCTAAGGGCGCGGTCTCCGCGATCTGCTCGTCGTGGGCCTGCCCATTTTTGACGGCTTCTATGGTGGGCGGAAGCGACTGCCCGACTAGCTCCTCTGGCTGAGATGGTGTTTCAACGGGAGGTGTTTCAACTCTAGTTTCACTGCCAGCGGCTTCAGGAGTGGTGGTCGCCGCTGGTGTTCTTCTCACGTCGCCTGTAGGGCCACCCCTGGCCGCGAAAATGCTCCCCACGATCGCCAGCAAGGCGACCACGAGCAGACCTCCGATAATCAAGGTTCCCATACTATTGTGCCTTTCGCATCATTATGATAATGTTGTCTCGCTCTCGTAGGAGTGCCCATTTATGCTACCCGCCCCCGCGTTCTCTGCACTTCCTATAGTACTATTAGTATCATTCATGGTGCCATGCACTACAAAATCGACAATCTGCTCGCGCGCCCGCAGCAGCGCTTCCGGCGTCGACAACTTCTCGTCGTTGAAGATAACCTGGTAACGCGGAATCGAGGTCAGGTAAGATTGGCCCAGACCGAGCGCGATGGCAAAGAACATCGCCGTGTCGATATCGGGGCGGATCAGCCCGTTGGATCGCGCCTCCGCGATGATGGCGCGAAAACTTTGCAGCCCCTTTACCTCGAACGCGGTCGCAATCGCCACGAACGTCTGCCAACCCTCGGCGGCCTTCCACGTTTAGAATGCGCAGGAGACGCGGCTGCTTGAGGAAGAAATCGAATGCAACCCTGATCGATTCCTCCAGGAATGCGCGAAATGTGTCTGCCTCGCGCGTTTCCAATCATTTTCCAATCTTTGTGGGGTATAGTAGAGATGATGAACAGGAGGGCGCGGACGATTGATGGCCCTCGCAGTAAAATAGAAGGAAGGAGGGCGCACGCAATGCACATTCTCGTGGTGGAAGACGAGCAGCGCCTGGCGTTTTTGTTGAGGCGCGTCCTGACGGAGGAGCGCCATACTGTTGACGTGGCGAACGATGGGACTGCCGGTCTCGACCTGGCCCTGAGCGATACATATGATGTAGTGATTCTGGATGTGATGCTACCCGGCGTCGATGGCATCGAGATCTGTCGCCAGATGCGCGCCGAGCGCATTATGGCGCCCGTGTTGATGCTCACGGCGCGCGGCGCCATCGAAGACCGCGTGTTGGGTCTGAACGCGGGCGCCGATGACTACCTGACCAAGCCCTTCGCCATGGAGGAGCTGCTGGCGCGCGTCAACGCGCTGCTGCGTCGCCGTGAGCGTCATTTCGATGAAAACCTTACCCTCACCGTGGGCGATCTTACGCTCGACCTGCTGCGGCACGAGGCCAGACGTGCCGGGCGTGTCATCGAGCTGACGGCGAAAGAATTCGCCCTGCTGGAGTACCTGATGCGCCATCAGAGCCACGTGCTCTCGCGCACACAGATCGTCGATGCCGTCTGGCGCTACGATATGGAGGCGCTCTCCAACGTAGTAGACATCTACATCCACTATCTACGTGACAAGATCGATCAGGGTTTTTCGTACCCGTTGATCAAGACGGTGCGCGGCATCGGCTACAAAATCGAAGCCTGACAGGCGGCAAAGGAGCAGCAGTATGCGCAGGATAATGGCCTCTCTTCGTGACGGGGAGCATTCCTCTCAGGAGGCCGGTGCAGTCTTGTTTCAGGGGCTGCGTGTCCGCCTGACCCTCTGGTACTGCGGCGTGTTGTGTGCTGCCCTGGTTCTGTTCGGCGTCGCGCTCTATTTCGGTGCGCAATACTTCCTGCTCTCTCCTCTGCAAGATGCGGCGGCGGGGCGTGCGCGCGGCAGTGCAGAGCAATGGCTTATGCAATCAGCAGACTATGCCTGCCAGGCCCCTGCCTCTCATGAGCAGCAAGGGCCACCTCCGCCTGCTACATTCAGATCTAATGCGTTCGCGGTGGAGGTCGTTGTTTGCTTTGACAAGAACGGTTCGTTGTTGAAGAGTGAGGATACAACGGGGCTTCCGGCTGTTTTAACCAGCAATACACTGGCACTGCAAGCCTTACAGACAGGTCAGGCGGCGAGCGATACCGTCGATGTCGGTGGCATGACAGGGCAGGTCTATCGCTACGCCCTGTTGGTCCCGAACCAGAATGGCAGCGGCTTCCAGGGCGTCGTGGTGGTTGGCGAGTCTATCCAGGTGCAGGAGGATGTGCTGACGCTGCTGCTGACGCTCTTGCTCGTCGTTGGAGGTGTAGCCCTGCTGGGCGCGGGCCTGGGTGGCCTGTTCCTCGCCAATCGGGCGCTTGCCCCGGCGCGACTGGCTTGGTCGAATCAGCAGCGTTTCATCGCCGATGCCTCCCACGAGTTGCGCACACCCCTGACGCTGTTACGCGCAGATGCCGAGGTCCTACTGCGCGGGCGCGCACGACTGAGGCAGGATGATGCGCTCCTATTAGAGGATATCGTCGCAGAGGTGAAGCATATGACGCACATCGCCGAAAATATGCTCACGCTTGCCCGCCTGGACAATCGCGCCTCGCACCGGGAGCACGAGGTGGTGGATCTCACCCACCTGGCACGTGAAGGTGCCCAGCGCATCCAGGCTCTGGCGGACGAGATGGGGATCGCTATTCAGGTAGAGGCCGACGATGCGGCGGTGGTGATCGGTGATCCGACATTGCTCCAACAGGCTGTGCTGGCGCTGCTCGATAATGCCATCAAGTATAATCATCGCGGTGGGCGCGTCACCCTGCGCACGACCGTGCAGGGCGGGCACGCGCTGCTAGAGGTGCGCGATACGGGGATCGGCATTACCGCCGAGCACCTCTCGCACCTGGGTGAGCGTTTCTACCGTGTGGACAAGGCACGCTCGCGCGAGGCCGGTGGCACGGGTCTCGGACTCTCCATTGTGCACGGCATCGCCGCAGCGCACGGCGGTTCGCTGACGCTGAAGAGCGTTCCAGGGCAGGGGACGACGGTTACTCTTACGCTCCCACTCGCGCAGGGCAGGCTACCCGGCCACAGCAATACCCCTGCAAATGCTGCGCCCGGACAGACGACCGTATCGTAGGGGTGTCGCCTCATAGGCGTTCACTTATGGCGACGAAAGAACATGATGAGGCGGCTGCAGGGCTCCCACGATGCACCCTACAAGTTCATCCATTTTTACGTTAACGCCTATGGGAATGTCGCCTCATCCCCGATGGGTGCTCTTGATGAGGCGACAGGTTTAGAGAAACGCTATACGGTTGCCTTTCTCGGCTCCGTTCTCCCCTGCGCAAAGCCTGCTCCTGAGAGCCCCATGAGCCGGGGAAATTGTATCTCCCCGCTTTCAATCTGCGCGAAACCCGCATCCTTCATGAGCGCAGGCAGATCTTGTAGGCCAAGCTCCCCGGCGCCGAGCTGCGCGGATTGGCCGTGGTGCTTCTCCGGGCGCTTGAAGTCGGCAATCACCAGGCGCTCTCCTGGTTTGAGTACGCGTGCAATTTCAGAGAGCCCTTGACGTTTGAGATCATCGGGCAAGTGGTGCATCATCATGGTACTCAGTACCACATCGAACGACTGATCGGGGAAGGCGAGCTGCTCGATTACTCCGACCTGGAAGTCGATAGAGAGGCTGGCTCGCTCCGCTTTGGAGCGTGCGCGGGCGATCTGCTGCGGGCCAGGGTCAATGCCGGATACGCGGCCCGTTGCGCCGACGCGCCGCCGGGCTTCCATCGCCAGCGTTCCGGTGCCGCACCCCACGTCCAGCACGGTCTCTCCGGGTTGGAGCTGGGCCAGATCGAGGGTCTTCTGCCGCAACTTCTGCACCTTGCCACGTAACAGAAAGGTGTCCAGGAATCCCACCATCAGGTCATAGCGCCAGCCCCAGTTCATAACCAACCCTCGCGTCTTGCCGGGTTCCTTGTGGTGATGATGTGCTACCGAATGCATAAATCTTGCTCCTTTCAAAAAATCTCTCTTTTTTCATGAGCAACACAGGGCCTTCATGTGAGCAGCTTCTCCATGATGATCACATCGACCCACTGACCGTCCAACATCCCTTGCTCGTGATAGACGCCGACGGTCGAGAAGCCGTGGCGCTCGTACAGGCGCATGCCCGGCGCATTGGTTGGAAAGGCGGCCAGCACGATCTTGTGATAGTCAAGTCCCGGTGCGCACGCTTCCAACGCGCCGAGCAGCGCGTCGCCGATGCCACGGCCACGCTGCTCGCGCGCGACGTAGACCGAGAGGTCCGCGACATAATCGTAGGCGGGTCGCGGGTTGAACGGGTTGAGCGAGCCCCAGCCCATAATCGTGCCCGCGCTGTCTACCGCGACCAGCACCGGATGGCGTGGACCACGGGTGGTGAGCCACTCAGCGCGCTCCTCCGCCGTGCGCAACTGCGTCTCCAACGTCGCCGAGCGGTCCTCGATGCCCTGATTATAGATGGTCGCAATGGCTGCCGCATCCGCGCATGTGGCCCCTCGGATCTCCATAGTATGCTCCTTCTGTGTATTTCAACATGGCCCAAACCAATGCCTATTATTGTATCAGATAAGAAAAACGGTATGCCATACAGTTGTGTGAGTGAAAGCGCCTGGGAGGCGCTTTCACTCACACAACTGTATTTGAATAGCATGTTGGACATAGGCACTCATCCGAGTCTTTTTGAATGGTCTCCAGAGGCATGCAATATGGCCAAAAGTCATGAACCGCCGTCGGTTTCTTGCTTTCCTAGAACTGATGGTCTATGCTTGGAGAGTACGAAGTGAGACACCCTTATCGAACCTATCGAGCAAGAGAGAGGAGAAGAGGAATGACCATCCCAACACCATCCCCCAACTACCGAACTGGCAAGATTTGCTACCTCGAAATCCCTGCCATCGACATCGCGCAGTCAGCTCAGTTCTACCAGCAGGTCTTCGGCTGGCACATCAGGCAGCGCAACGACGGCTCAACCGCTTTCGACGACACCACCGGCGAAGTGAGCGGCACATGGGTCCTTGGACGCCCTCCATCCAATGATCCAGGCCTGCTGGTGTCCATCATGGTCGCCAGTGCCGCGACCACGATCGAGGCCATCATCGCCGCAGGCGGCGAGATCGTGCAGCCCGTCAACCCTGATGAGGGCGAGGTCTATGCGCTCTTTCGCGACCCTGCGGGCAACATTCTGAGCATCTACCAGCAAGCAGGCCTGGCAGAGATCGAGGCACAGCAAGCGGCTCGATAATCGATGAAGTGATCGTACTCGTGCAGAAGACCCTCACCGAGAGGGGCGGGATTGCTCGAAGATCGGTGCTGTAACGTGAGAGCCGCTTTTCCAAACGAGGAATACTCCAGAGTGTGCTCGGATTGCCCGCCAGGGCAGCGAAAGAGGGCGGGCAATCCGAATTGGGAGGGAAGGTCAGCCTGCATGGCATTACTTGACGACGCGGAATGTGAGATGCGTGACCCCCGTGGACTCGATCACCTCCGTGCTTTCCAGTTCAATGGGAGCGTCGAGATGGTCGAACAGGCGCACACCCTGTCCGAGCAGGAAAGGCACCAGGTCAATATGGATTTCGTCAAGCAATCCCGCTTGGAGGCACTGCTGCACAATCGTCGTGGAGGCGACCACGACACCCTTGTCGCCTGCGATGGCTTTGGCTTGTTCGATGGCGCTTTCCACACCGTCGGTGACGAAGGTGACCGGCCATCCTTCCTTGACCCATTCTGGTGGGGCTCGATGGGTCACCACCACGACTGGGACGTCCAGGGGATGTCTGCCTCCCCATCCACCTGTGAGCTCGAACAATCTGCGTCCCGCCACCAGCGCTCCTAGCTGTTTATTCGCCCCCTGAAACATCTCAGCGCTCTTCGATGGAACCTTGAGTTCGATATCCCTATCGCCTCTTGACAATGTCAGATCGGTGTCGCCGCTCGTCATCCACTTGAAGACCAGTGAAACATCGTCCTGCGGCCCGGCGACAAAACCATCCAGTGACATGGAGAACCCTGTCGAGAC
>DAOTTD010000316.1:0-6225 GCA_034438015.1 Ktedonobacteraceae bacterium
AAGAAAAATCAGGAGAGAAAAGACAAGCAAAAGCACCATCAAGGACAACAAGTGGGTCGTCTTCTGAAACATGGTACAAACTCTCAGCATACCATAACCGACATCAGCAGAGTTGCGTAAGATCCAATTTATGGTCTTTCTGACAAATGTGAACAGAAGAGAGATTGAGCATTTTCGCTGCTCTCTTGACATGATAGAGAGCAGCTTAGCCAAAGATCTCAGCGCTTTGAAACAGCAACTGATGGATGATTTTCAAGCTCACGCGAAATCGCTCACGAACAATTATGGAAAATTCGGCATTCTTACGATTCAGACCTTTCAACCTCGGTTAAGCAAACCTATCATCGATGAAATAGATCGGGTGCTTGCCAGACACTATGGCTTTACTGACGAAGAACTGGATTTTATTGTCAACTACGACATCAAGTACCGCATGGGCCAGGCGAATGAAGAAGAGAAAGAGGAGTAATGCCCCATGCCGCACATCTTTGACAACATCGAAAGTCGCCTGCTGGAGGCCTTGCAGGACACCTTGAAGGTTTCGCAGCGTGCCGACTTCTGCGTTGGCTATTTTAACCTGCGCGGCTGGCAGCATCTCGACCGTCTGATGGAGCATTGGCAAGGAGGCACAACGGGCTGCTGCCGCCTGTTAATTGGCATGACTGAGCGGCCAGAGGACGAACTGCGCAAGCTGTTCAGCCTGCGTGGTGGACAGGAGATCGATCAATCGACGGTCACGCGCCTCAAGCAGCGCATGGCACAGGAGTTTCGTCAGCAGTTAGTGATAGGTGCACCGACCAACCAGGATCAGGAAGGGCTGCGCCGCCTGAGCGCGCAACTCAGAGCAAAGCGCGTCGTCGTCAAGCTGTTTTTGCGCCACAAGCTGCACGCCAAACTCTATCTGCTCTACCAACAGAGCCGCATCACCCCTATCGTTGGCTACCTCGGCAGCAGCAACCTCACGTTTGCGGGACTGCAGCACCAGGGCGAACTCAACGTCGATGTGCTGGACAGCGATGCCTGCAAAAAGCTGGAGCGCTGGTTTACCGACCGTTGGGAGGATCGCTGGTGCCTGGACATCTCCGACGAACTGGCCGAGATCATCGATGGAAGCTGGGCGCGCGATGAGATACCACCGCCCTACTACATCTACCTCAAGATGGCCTACCACCTCTCGCAGGAGGCGCGCGCCGGGCTACAGGACTTCAGCATCCCCACCGTCTTCAAGAACCAGTTGTTTGAGTACCAGGTGGCCGCCGTCAAGATCGCCGCCCGCCACCTGAATTCACGCGGCGGCGTGCTCATTGGCGACGTAGTTGGCCTGGGTAAGACGCTCATGGCGACCGCACTGGCCCGCATCATGCAGGATGACTTCGGCCTGGAGACACTGGTGATCTGTCCGAAGAACCTGACCCGTATGTGGCAGCAATATATGGATGAGTACGGGCTGGTCTCCAAAGTCATCTCCGTGACCAACGTGCAGAACGAGCTGACCGACCTGCGCCGTTTCCGCCTGGTGGTGCTCGACGAAAGTCACAATTTGCGCAACCGCGAGGGCAAGCGCTACAAAGCCATCAAAGACTACATCGAGAAGAACGAGAGCAAATGTATCCTGCTCTCGGCCACGCCCTATAACAAATCCTATCTTGATCTCTCGGCCCAGCTGCGGCTCTTCCTCTCGGACGAAGGGAGCCGTGATCTCGGCGTTCGCCCGGAACGGCTGCTGCGCGAGATCGGCGAAACGACCTTCAACAGTCGCTATCAAGCCCCGGTGCGCTCCTTGACAGCATTCGAGCAAAGCGCGTACGCCGACGACTGGCGCGATCTGATGCGCCTCTACCTCGTACGGCGCACGCGCAGCTTCATCCAGGACAACTACGCCCAGACCGATGCGGCCTCCGGGCGCACATACCTGGTCTTTAGTGACGGGCGGCGCTCCTACTTCCCGGCGCGCGTCCCGCGCACTGTCAAATTCCTGGTGGACGAGACACAGACGAGCGATCCATACGCCACACTCTATTCCGAGAGAGTCGTGCAGATCGTCAATGGGTTGAGCTTGCCGCGCTACGGCCTTGCCAACTATATCGCGAGATCACCGAAAGAGCGTCCCACCCCGGCGGAAGCAAAGCAGCTGAGCAATCTCTCGCACGCCGGGAAACGCCTGATGGGCTTCTGCCGTACCAACCTGTTCAAACGCCTGGAGAGCGGCGGGCCGGCCTTCATCCAGTCCATCGAGCGGCACATCCTGCGCAACTTCGTCTATTTGCATGCCATCGATGCAGGACTGGACCTGCCGCTGGGTACGCAGGATGCCGCGCTGCTCGATGCGCGCGCCAACGACGAGGACGAAGAGGCGCTGCTGCCGGAGACGGCAGAGGAGAACGAGGGTGGGACCTCTACTCTCGACGAGATCGAGATGGCCGTACGGCTGGACAGCGAGGCCACTTTTCGCCGGCGCGCCGCCGAGGTGTACGCACAGTATACCGGGCCGCTGTGCCGCCGTTTCAAGTGGCTGCGCCCGACACTCTTCAACGCCCAGTTGAAAAAGGACCTGCTCGCCGACGCACGCAACTTGCTCACCGTGCTGGACATCTGCGGTACCTGGGATGCCAACCGCGATGCTAAACTCGCCGCGCTCTACGATCTGCTCACCCGGCAGCACCGGACGAAAAAGTGCTGGTCTTCACCCAGTTTGCCGATACCGAACGCTACCTCACCACGCAGCTCAAAGCACGCGGGGTCCTGTCCATAGAGGGCGTTACGGGCGACTCGGACGATCCGACCGAACTGGCCTGGCGGTTCAGCCCGCTCAGCAATGGGAGGCGTGACCGGGTGAGTCCAGAGAGTGAATTGCGCGTGCTGGTCGCCACGGATGTGCTCTCCGAGGGGCAGAACCTGCAAGATGCCGCCATTGTGGTCAACTACGATCTCCCCTGGGCCATCATCCGCCTGATCCAGCGCGCGGGCCGTGTGGACCGCATCGGCCAGCTGTCAGACGTCATCTCCTGTTACTCATTCCTGCCGGCAGATGGAGTGGAACGCCTGATTCGCCTGCGGGAGCGCGTGCGGGAGCGCCTACAACAGAACGCCGAGGTGATCGGCACCGATGAAGCTTTCTTCGAGGACGAGTTGGCAGAGAAGGCAGCGGTGACGTTTCAAGACCTGTACAACGAGAAAGCTGGCGTACTGGACGGCGAGGCCGATAGCGAGGTGGACCTGGCCTCGCAGGCCTATCAGATCTGGAAAAACGCCATCGATGCCAATCCGAAGCTCAAGGGCATCATCGAAAAGCTGCCCGATGTTATCTTCTCAACGCGCGCCCATCGCGGCAGCGTCGCTGCGCCCGAAGGCGTCCTGGTCTATATGCGCACCTCCGAAGGCAATGATGCGCTAGCCTGGGTCAACCGCAAAGGCGAGAACGTCACCCAATCGCAACTGGCGATCCTGCGCGCGGCGGCCTGCTCGTCCGACACCAGGGCAATCGAGCGCCCGCCGGAACAGCACGATCTGGTCAGGCGGGCAGTCGAGCACATTGTTGAGGAGGAGACGCGCAGCATTGGCGGCCAGTTGGGGGCCGCGTCCGGCGCACGGCGCAAAACGTATACGCGGCTGAAAGAGTACATCGACACACTACAGCCTACCCTCTTTCCTGCGCCGCCGGAGTTGCACCATGCACTCGAGGACATCTACAAATACCCGCTCCAGGAGACGGCCAGGGATACGCTCAATCGCCAGTTGCGCAGCGGCATCAGCGACGAGCAACTGGCAGCACTGGTCATCGACTTGTGGGCCGACAACCGCCTTTGCCAGGTCCACGAACACCAGGAGGTCCAGGAGCCGAAGATTATCTGTTCGTTGGGTCTGTTTGAAGCGACCAGTACGGGGTAGTTCCTCGCTGTAAGGCTGATAAGTAAATGGATATGTAGAGAGCGTTTCCTAACTCCCAAAAAGCTCTTTAAGAGACTCCAACCCCCGCTTGTATTTGGCTGAGTAGGGTAAGCTGACTCTTGGCGAGGTTCGTTCCCTCGTCAGGAGATCAGCTTATGATGCCTCTAATAGTCAAAGAACAGGCACCTATCCCACCACCATCCTATCAGCGTGCGCAAGCCCGGCTGGGCCCTGCTTTGCATATGGATGCTCTGACTCTGGTCACGGTGTTGCATTTGCTCACCCTGTGTCGTTTGGCTGTTGGTTTGGCGCATCGTCGTTGTCCTGCACCATTGCCAGCCGGTCCTGGTGGCGCACCGCGTATCTACAGCGAGGAGAGCTTCTTGCTCATCGGCTTGTTGCGTACGTTGTGGCGCTTATCGTATCAAGATATGCACGACTGGCTCAAGAGTTGGCCCGCTTTGGCCCAGGCTTGCGGATTACCGCTGGGCAAAGATGGACACGTCTGTGTCCCTTGTAAATCCCAGCAGTGCAAACGCCGCCATGCTGCTGGCGCTCCCGTGCACGAGTCGCTCTTCGTACTGACCGTTGTGCAAGCTCTGCGACGACGACTCATCGGAGCGCGTGATCTCATCATTGACAGCGCTCCCATCCTGGCTTGGCGACGCCATGATCCTGACGCCACCTTCGGGCACGCTCCGGCTCAGCATCCTCGTCCTCTCTTGAGGGGCTTCCGGGTGCATACGTTGATCTGTCGCGGTTCAGGGCTTCCCATCCTCTTTCTGCTTTTTCCTGCTCATGCTCACGATGCTCCTTTTGCACAACACTTGTTAGAGGGAGCCGTGCGCCTCTACCAGATCCGTCCCCGTATCATCCGCTTGGACGCAGCCTATTGGGGTCTGCGCCTCATTGCCTGGATTCACAGCGTGCTTGGTGCCGTTGCTGTCATCCCTTGGAATCCCAAAAATCGGAAGAACCGTTCTTGCATGCCACCAACCTGGACCAATGAAGAACTTGGCAAACGCAGTGGCATCGAGCGCTTCTTTGGACGCGTTTTTCTCTTTTTTCACCTTCAACGCCCACCCCTCTCTGGCTGGTCTGAGATTGCTTCACAGGTTGCCTTGACCTACGCTGCTTCTGTCATTGTTGGGCTTGCTGCTCAACAAGCTGGTCGTCCGGATCTTATCCGTTCTCCGAAACGTGTTTTAGCTCATCTTTGGGAAAGGGATTCCGAGTTATGAAACGCCCTCTATGTACTCAACCTTTTTAAGAGGCCATATGGAAACGCTCTTGCATCTCCATCCTCCTTCAGGTAAGATACGTCAAAACAGCGTGCATGTGATGGAGACCGTCGTTGCATGGAGAAGAAGGCGCAGGAAAAAAGTATGGACACGACGATGACGCTTGAGTTCTTTTCAGAGACAAAAGAACATCTCAAAACCCTGGAGCAGCAGTTGAAGCATGAACACGACGTGGATGTGGACCTCCTGGAGCCAAAGGATACGACGGCTCCGGCGCTGGTTGCTATCGGGATCAAGAACCATGGAGAGCGGGCAGAGAAGGCTGCACAGCGGGTGGCGCAGATCCTGTATCGCTTCTTACATGATGAGGCAGGCGCGACCGGGCAGAAGCAGATCATTCTTTTTACCAGAGAGGGGGATCGTGTGAATGCAGAGAGCCTCTCGGTCGAGGAAATTGAGAAGATTCTCGCCCAGACAAGGAGCAAGGGATGAAAACCTTTGAAGAGCTGAAGGCGGTGCTGACGCAGGAGCTTCTCGCGCTGGAGAGGCTTGCAGAGATCTGGCCGAGCACCATCCAACAGCGTCATGTGAAAGAGCAGGAGATCGGTCGACACTGCTATGAGGCCGAAGAAGACCTCAGTCCGCTGGAACTAAACCTGCTGAAAAGGACGCTTGGCATCACTGACACCAGGTGGGGAGTATACAAGGCCAAATTTATTGAGGGCAGTTCCCCTGGTGAGTTGGCATAGCCGCCCCTTGGTGGGAAGAGCTGGCTCCACTCCCTTGACCACGTCCACTCCAGCGAGACTCAGGGCACCATCGAACACACGATCCCGTCAGAGGACACGCCTGAGCCTTTCGCTGGCGAACGCGCTGGGGAGGAACTCTGCATCACCTCTCGAAAGAGGATCCTCTTGCCGGTCCTGGGGGGAGCGAGGCCCTCTAGTAGGCAAGGAAACTCCACTCCACACTACAGAAGCCATAGAATTTGTCAAGCCCTGTGAAAAGATGGCAAAAAATCCATATGACGCCAAGATCATCATGCTCTGCAAAGATACAACATTCCCCTGGCGTCTGGACACTGTCCAGACGCTTG
>DAOTTD010000317.1:0-5251 GCA_034438015.1 Ktedonobacteraceae bacterium
CGGCATCTCGCGAAAACGGCGCGCGTCGGTAAAATCCTCGTCTGGAAGCGCCTGTACCTGCTCGACAAACTGCGCATACACCTGCCGCTCTTCGGTGAGTACATCATGCAAAGGCCGATCTCGCTGCCCTGCAATCATAATCGCGTTGCGCTCATCTTCAGGTAAATTCCACAGGTCGGAGCCAACGAGCGCGTGAGCTCGCATAACCCCTACCATCTCGCGTTCGCCCCACGTGACATGGGCAATAACGTCCTTGACCGACCACTCTCCCGCCGCGCCTGGCTGGAGCATGCGAGCTTCGCCAACCTCCGCGAGCAGCGCTTCCCACTCGGCACGCCCGGCATGCAGCGTTTCGATGAATGTAGCTCTATCCATTTGGCATCTCCTTTTCGCAGCTATTCTCTTTTGAGAGTAACACGAAAAGCGGGTATCTCCGACCCTGATTGAAGAGATGAAAGCCAAATCATGCAGCGTCTTTCAGGATGTAGCATAATAACGGAAGAAAAGCGTACTTCTGTTACCACTACGAAGGAAGTAATCCTAATATGACAATGAAATTTGGCTTGCTCGTTCCCCAGGGTTGGCGCATGGACCTCGTCGGCATTGCCGACCCTATCGAGGCATACGAGACAATGACCCGCGTGGCTCAGGAGGCCGAAGCAGTTGGCTTTGAATCGATCTGGTTATTCGATCATTTCCACACCGTTCCCATACCAACGCAGGAAGTGACATTTGAATGCTGGACCAGTACTGCCGCGCTTGCCCGTGACACCAGGCGAGTACGCATCGGCCAGATGGTCACCTGCAATGGCTACCGCAACCCTGCATTGCTGGCAAAAATGGCGAGCACCGTTGACGTATTATCGCGTGGGCGGCTCGATTTTGGCATCGGAGCCGGCTGGTACGAGCAAGAGTTTCACGCCTACGGGTACGATTTTCCCGATGGACCTACACGCCTGCGCCAGTTGCGCGACGCGGTCCAAATTATTCTGAAAATGTGGACGGATGACGAAGCCGTATTTGAAGGCAGATATCACCAGGTACATGGCGCTATCAACCAGCCTAAAGGTGCGCAGAAACCACATATTCCCCTGCTCATCGGTGGAGGCGGCGAACAGGTCACGCTCAAACTCGTCGCGCAGTACGCTGACGCCTGCAATATAGGTCACCTCGACCTCGCAGGACTGGAGCGAAAGTTCGCCATCATCAAAAAGCACTGTGAAGACGTTGGACGTGATTATAACACTATCTGGCGCACGGTACTGTTCAACTGTGCAATTGCAGAGACCGACGAGGCGGCGCTTGCTAAGAGCGGTTCGTTCGCGCGTAATATTCCCTCGGGTCGCATCCGTGAACAGGCGCTAGTTGGAACACCGGATAGAATCCGGCAGCGCCTGCTGGAGATCGAACAGGCAGGCGCGCAGGAGATAATAGTGTATATGCCGGACGCGCGGGACCTGGAACCAATACGCCTGTTCGCACGGGAGTGTATCCAGCATTAATGCGCTTTGCCAGATTATGCAGTTTCACAAACTAATCCGGACATCGGTTTTGAAAGGCGAAAAGAGAATTAGGCTCTCTTCCATGTCTTGTGTAAAAAATGTTTGCAATAGCCCCTTCGAACGGTGCGCGAAAAGTGAGTCCATACATCTCAAGAGAAGAAAAAGGAGTGCACGATGCATTACCGAACGTTAGGCCGAACTGGATTACCTGTTTCGGAGATCGGGTATGGGGCCTGGGGCATTAGCGGATCAGGGTGGATCGGTGCCCAAGACCAGGAATCGCTTCAGGCCCTGCAACGAGCCATCGACCTGGGGGTAAACTTTATTGATACCGCCCTGGCCTATGGTGAGGGGCACAGCGAACGGCTGATCGGACAGGTCCTGCGCCGCAACCCAGACACACAGATTACCGTGGCCACCAAGATTCCCCCAAAGAATGGCCAGTGGCCTGCACCGGCAGGAGTCCCAGTCGAAGAAGCCTTTCCAGGCTCCTACATCGAAGCATGTACCGAGCAGAGCCTGCGCCATCTTGGGATCCAGACCCTTGATCTTCAGCAGTTCCATGTCTGGAATGATGAATGGGTGGGGCAAGGAGACTGGGCTGAGACCATCCAACGACTCAAAGAGCAGGGCAAGATTCGCTTTTTCGGGGTCTCGATTAACGATCTTGAGCCAGAGAACGCGCTGCGGCTGATAGAAACCGGCCTGGTGGATACGGTTCAAGTGATCTACAATATTTTTGAGCAGAGCCCAGAAGACACCCTCTTGCCAGCCTGTCAGCAGCACCACATCGGGGTCATCGTGCGGGTTGCCCTTGACGAAGGGGGTCTGACAGGCACGGTCACCCCCCAAAGCCGCTTCGATCCGCAGGATTTCCGCAGTAGCTACTTCCGGGGGAATCGGAAGCAAGAAGTGTATGAGCATGTCCAGAACCTGGTCTCCGATTTGGGAACGACCATTGATGAGCTGCCAGAGATCGCTTTGCGCTACGTCTTGAGTCATCCCGTTGTCTCGACTGTGATTCCAGGCATGCGCACCCTGCGAAATGTGGAACGCAACAGCGCGGTAGGTGATGGGAAGGGACTCCCACCCGAGCAGGTCCAGAAGCTGAAGAAGCACCGCTGGATACGGAATTTCTATGTCTAGCAGAATTGGGGCTACATAAGAAACTGGATGAAGGGTCAAGGGGAAACGGTTCAGTCCGCCGCGAACGCCTCATGTGGCGGCATCACTCACCTTTTCCATCAGCGAGGGTGCGTAAGAGCGTGCGAATCGTTTCCTCGAAACAGGTGAAATCACCTGGGGATGAGGAGGAAGGAGAAAATCCTTCACAACTTGAGAATCGATGTTGGGTGCAATTCCCAATCTTGTGTGAACCGAGAAATGCATTCTCCCCAGGGCAGCGACTGACCATCAATCCCTGAAGCGGGAGAAAAACCAGGTCCGTTCAGAACCCAACTGTACCACTCCTGGGAGCAGGTCGTCATGGCTAGTGCAAGCGAAGGTCTAGAGAGGCATCGTCAGCAGCAACAAGCTTACGTGGGTTAGTAGCTTGCCCAAAATGGGAAAGGATAGGGGCCTGGCACACGTTCTTGTGACCAGGGTTCATCCCCGAGAAACCCGGTGCAGAGGACCAGCCGACCGCGACGCAAAACGATTCTCAGGAACGAAGTAACCAGCCATCGCCTCTCAGGAAGAAGCTGAGCAGGTGTCAACCACATGGAATGGATGGAAGGATTCCGCAAGAAGCGAATGCTGAGGGTAATGCCTCAGATAGGCTGACGTGCGGACGATTGTTTGGAAGATAGAGACTCAAGTAGGAGTACACATGTTATGAACACGGATCACAAACCGATGTATGAATGGCAGACCCTGCCGTGGCGTACGATCGAACGGTCGGTCTTCAAGCTCCAAAAGCGCATCTATCAAGCCTCACAAAAGAATGACAGTGTCCTCGTACACCAACTCCAACGACTTTTGATCAGTTCCTGGTCAGCCAAAGGTCTTGCGGTACGACGGGTCACGCAGGATAACCAGGGCAAGAACACTGCCGGGATTGATGGGATGAAATCGTTATCCCCGAAACTTCGGATGAATCTTGTCCAGACTCTGCGCATAGACCTCCAAACGCGTCCCGTCCGGCGAGTTGGGATACCCAAACCCAACGCCCCAACGGAAAAGCGCGGATTGGGCATTCCCACGCTGTTCAACCGAGCAGCGCACATGCTCCTCAAACTCGCCTTAGAACCCGAATGGGAGGCCAAGTTTGAGCCGAATAGCTATGGTTTCCGACCAGGACGTTCCTGTCAAGATGCGATTGACGCCATTTATATCAGCATCAACCAGAAGCCCAAGTAGGTGTTGGATGCCGATATCGAAAAATGTTTTGATCGCATCAGCCACACCGCCCTCCTGGCTAAGCTCCAGACATTTCCCTTCCTGCGGCGAATCATCAAAAGATGGCTCAAAGCCGGAGTGATCGAGAATGGAGCCTGGTTCCCTACCGAAGAAGGAACGCCACAAGGAGGCGTATGTTCACCGCTACTAGCCAATATTGCCTTACATGGACTTGAACAGGAAATCACACAAGCATTTCCGACTCTGGTTCAAAAAGAGCGCTGGAAACCAACTGTAGTGCGATACGCCGATGATCTGGTAGTATTGCATTCGGACAAAGCCGTCATTGAGCAGGTCCAGCAGCTTGTCTCAATGTGGCTCGCAAGCATGGGATTGGCCTTGAAACCGAGTAAGACCTGCATCACACACACCCTGATCCCTTGTGAGAACCATCTGGGCTTTGGCTTTCTTGGATTTCACATCCAACAATTCCCCCTAGGGAACACTCATTCAGGAAAAGGACGTGATGGACAACGACTGGGCTTCAAGACTCTTATCACCCCAAGTAAGGCGGCCATGAAACGGCATCAGGAAGCTCTCAAGGCACAGATCAAGACCCACGTGGCACTCCCACAAAAGGTCTTGATCAAACACTTGAATGCGCGCATTCGAGGGTGGTCGAACTACTACTCTGCCGTGTGCGCGAAGCGCTGTTTCACGCGGATGGATACGCAGCTGTTTCACATGCTCTGGCAATGGAGCAAGCGACGCCATCTCAACAAATCAGCCAAATGGAGAGCGAAAACCTATTGGCATCCAGAACAGGGCAAGTGGCAATTTGCCGCCAAGGACTGTTCGCTCAGGCTTCACCGGACGACCCCGATTAAGCGACATGTGAAGGTACAAGGAACAAACAGCCCCTTCGATGGCGATTGGATCTATTGGACCAAACGACAAGGGAACCATCCTGAAACTCCACCGAAGATGGCCTACTTACTCAAAAGACAAAAAGGAAAGTGTGCGCAGTGCGGTCTCTACTTGAGAGATGGAGATCAGGTAGAGGTTGATCATTGCATCCCGGTGTCCCTTGGAGGAACAGACCGGTATGACAATCTGCAACTTCTCCATCGACATTGCCATGACCAGAAAACGGCTACGGATGGCTCAGTAGCTGCCAGAGGTACCGATGACAACAGCCAAACAGTTGAGGAGCCGGATGAGATGACAAGTCTCACGTCCGGTTTTGAAGCCGAGCGGCGGGGGCGACCCCGTCGCTTAGGTTAACCAACATATGGTACAATAAGATGAGAGCGGCCGAGAGACTGGCCAATGCATGAGCAAGGAGCAGAGGCGATGGTAGCCAACCGATCACAAGTAAGCGATGGCCTCTATATGACCGAAGAGCAGTACCT
>DAOTTD010000318.1:0-5919 GCA_034438015.1 Ktedonobacteraceae bacterium
AGAACCAACTATTTCATACCAATATTTGAGAGAGAGAGGCAAGGTTCCTACAAGTTGTTCTAGCACGTTAATCTGCTCCTGTATGGCTGATGAAGGCGGTCTAAATACAGGAATATCTTTTTCGATGGTAGCTTTTTCCTCGGGGGAAATGTCTTCAAAATTGTCCCAGAAACCTTCTCCAAAACGGTAACCAAGGATGCGAAGGCGAGGAACAAGTAGCTCTATATTGTAACGCACGCGTCTCATCATTTCCTTTGTTACCGCTATCGCATCTTCATAGATCATCTCATCAAATATCCTTTCATGCACGGATAAAAGCTCGTTGTAGACGTCCTGATAAGAACCACTTCTGTAACGATCATACAAACCGATCATTTTTCACTCCTCTTGGGGAGAGTATGCTCTCCCCAAATCTTATGTAAAAGTATCAACTACGGATTAACTAATTGCCCCAGTTTTGCTGTAACTGTTCAGGTACCCCTCTGAACCCTCCGTGCGCTCTGCGGCTCGCAGGAGTTCTGAGGTGGTTGGCGAGGGGGCGGCGCGCTGCAGAGCGCGCGGAGCCACGAGGAGTCCGAACAGGGGGTTCTGAACAGGTACCGGGATATCTCATGGCTTGCGAAGCGGCGCAGGCGCTGAGGGATCCTGAACAGCTACATGCGCAATATTGTGTAGGCGATTCTCAGGCCCTCCAGGGGTAGATATTGATTGATATACTGAATTTCGGGAATAATAGGAGCCATCAATTGTGCCAGACCGCCATGCGCAATGATCTTTACCTCGTCGCCATTCGTTACTCCCGGAATCTCCTTCCACAGGCGAGCGATCATGCCCTGCACCAGTCCGACGTGGCCGTAGATAATGCCTGATTGCATGTTCTCAATGGTGTTCTTGCCCAGGGCCGAACGCGGCGGCGTCATATCCACGCGATAGAGACGCGAGGCGGCGCTGCTCAATGCCTCAGCGGAGATGACCAGCCCAGGCGCGATGGCACCACCCAGGAAATCGCCCTCGGTCGAGACGACATCGAAGGTGGTCGCGGTACTGAAGGCGATAACGATGGCGGGTCCGCCGTAGAGGTGATGGGCGGCCAGCGTAGTCATCATACGGTCCGAGCCGATCTCCCACGGATTATCGACCAGCAGCTTAATACCCAGGTCCAGTTCGTGGCTGATCACATACGCCTCTTTGTCACAATAGCGCAGTGCCAGTTCCTGAAAGACCGGGGTCAACGGGGGCACAACGCTGGATATGACAATATCTTCGACATCGGTGAGGTAGTAGCTAGCGTGACGGAACAGATCGCTTAGCACCATTGCGTATTCGTCGGTCGTACGCTGCCGGTCCGTTGACACAACCCAGTGTTGCTTCATCTTTGTGCCTTCGTACAAACCAGACTTGATGTTGGTATTACTGATGTCGATCGCGAGCAGCATCACTCCTCCATTTCTGAACACAGGCAGAGCTTTATCTGAAGACCTGCTGTATGTTTGCGGCGTATTGTTTTATCAGGGCGGCGATCGCAAAAGGATCGCCAAACGAGCTATCATTCGCGACGATCACCTCTTGATCCGTGCGCGTGTCAACGAAAGCGAGCGTCGTGGGGGTACGTCGCCCTCTACGGCGCGGACGTGATCCAGAGCGCGAGCCGACAAGGCCATGACCAACGAAGAAGCCCATCACATTTTCTCCCAGCGACGAGACTTCCCTGACCTGATTTTCGTTCGACGTAGTGCGATCAGGCGGGGGCGTGCCGCGCGCGGTGACATGGCGGATATTCATACACGGCACGTGAATGATTCTGTCACCCTCCTGCTTTACGAAGTCCTCCGGCGTGAGCACTATGATATAGCTATCGGAACGGGCCAGGCGACGCGCATCCATCACCAGTGCCCACAGGCTCCCCACCCCGACGAACAGGAAGAGCCCCAACAGCACGGTTGCCAGCAGCGCCAGCGCAAAACCATGCTGATAATTATAGGGAATGACAACGGTTGCCACCATCGCGAACAGCCCCAGACCTACGAGAACGCCAAATATCCAGCCGACAATGGCCAGCATGACTTTATTACGGAGGAGCGGAAAAATGATCCAGCCGTGCGGAAGTTCGTCGCCGGACTGCGCCTGCTTAAGTATCTCTTCAGCTTGCATGCATTCTACCTCATTGCATAGCGATATAGTACTATCTCTATCCTGCTGACCTATTATATCAGACAGGTGGCGAATTTGGAAAAGGCTTTTCCGCTTTCTTCCTCTAGCACAGGAAACAGAAAGGGTCACATGGTTTATAATAAAACAGCAAATATCTAATAACAGATAAGGGACAACCATGGATACAGACATGCGGGCGATAGCAGAGGAAGCTGCGCGTCTCCTCCTCCAACATTTTCGGGAGCAGCACAAATACTGGCAGGAAGATAAAACGCCGCTCGATGAGCTGGTAGCGTGGCTTGGTTGCCACGTGGAGACATTCCATCCCGAAGACGAGCCCGACGGAACATACGGCTATGTAGATCCAGATGAAGATGAGCGCCTGATCTGGCTGCGCCGCAACCTGCCCGAGACTCTGCGACGCTTCACGCTCGCGCACGAGTTGGGCCACGTCATCCTGCATTGTCGGGGCAGCCAACGTGCAGGGTATCTGCCAGCAGGTCTCGATACACTACTCGCTGCGTGGGACGAGCAGCCCGTGCCCGAACTCTCGCACGCCGACCCCTGCCACGATAACGATGTGCAGGAGAGTACGACTGGACTCATCGACCAGGAGCAGTTTCAGAATGCGCTCGGCATCGGTCAGCAGTACGATCCAAGAAGCCAGCGCGAGATCGCCGCCAATATCTTCGCCGCCGAGCTACTAATGCCGCTCGAACTCGTCCACGCGCGCTATCTGGAGCAGTCACCTGCATCGCTCGCCGGCACCTTCGTCGTCTCCAACGCCGCTATGCTGAACCGGCTGGCAGGTATGCTCAAAACACCAGCCACGTCCGCTCCCGAACCGTGCGAGGCACAACCTGAAGCAGCGAGCAAGCGTCCCACCGCACAAAAACAATACGACGAATTTCAACGCGCAGCCATCGAGGCACCCACACCCGCGCTCATCGTGGCAGGACCAGGTAGCGGTAAGACCAGCACGCTAATCGGTCGCGCCGAGTATATCATTCGCGGACTCGACGTGCCCGCGCCACGCATTCTGGCCCTCACCTTCTCGCGCAAAGCGGCCCAGGAGATGGAGGAACGCCTGCAACAGGCTCTCGACATCGACCCGGTGGGCGCACTTGTTCCCTCCGCGTTGCCCAAAGTGAGTACTTTTCACGCCTTCTGTGCTGATCTCCTGCGACAGTACGGGACACTGGTGGGATTGCGCGAAGATTTTACGCTAATCGACGAGGCGGAGGGCTATTTTCTGCTGCGCCAGATGTCGAACGCGATGCACCTGCGACACTATCAGAAGCTCCAGGCGCCCGCGTACTACTTTCCCGATATGTTGAAGGCCATCTCGCGCGCCAAAGATGAGTTGATCTCGCCGGAGGACTACGCGCAACTCGCGCAACGCATGCTGGAACAGGCGCACGATGAAGAGGCAATACAGAAAGCGGAAAAAGCCCTGGAGGTCGCCGGCGTCTACGCACTCTACGAGCAAGCATTAGAGCGTAGAGGCGACAGCGACTTCGGTGGTCTGCTCGCCCTGACGGTCCGGCTCTTTCGGGAACAGCCAGAGGTTCTGCGCGAACAGCAGCAGAAGTACCAGCACATCCTCGTCGACGAATTCCAGGATGTGAACCGGGCAAGCGGCGTGCTCCTGCGCGAGCTGGCGGGCGAGGAGCAACACGTCTGGGTCGTCGGCGACGCCAATCAGGCGATCTATGGCTTTCGCGGTGCCTCGCCCGCCAATATCAGCCGGTTCACCGAAGACTTTCCCGGCGCGGTCGTTCTGCCGCTGAGTCGGAACTACCGCTCGCGTCCCGATCTCGTCGCCATCGCGGAGTCGTTTCGCTGCATGCAGTTGGAACTGGGACAGGAACCGGGCAAAAACCAGCCGGTGCGCCTGACACGCGACGATACCTACGTCACACTGGCAAAGGCGACCGATGAAGCGAACGAACTAGCGGGGCTGGTGCAGGATATCCGCTACAAGCGCGAGCACGGCTTTACGTACAAAGATATGATCGTCCTGTGCCGCACACGCGCCCAGGCTCAGAAGGTCTCGCGCACCCTGGCAAAGGCTGGACTCCCGGTCATCGAGCGCGGAGGCATGCTGGAGCAGGAGCATATCAAAGATGTTCTCTCCATCCTCCTGCTGCTGACCGACGCCAGCGGCATGGGTATCCTGCGCGCGGGCCGTCAGAGCGAACATCCTCTCAGCCAGAACGATATCGAGGCCCTGCTGCTGGCCGCACGCGAACAGAAGACCAGTCCTGGCATACTGATCGGCAACGGCGAAGCGCCCCTGGAAATGAGCGCGCAGGGACGGCGCTCACTGCTGCGTCTCTCCGCTATCCTACAAACGCTGCGACGCGCGCCTGATACCTGGTCGCTCCTCGCCCAGTACCTCTTCATCGAAACATCGCTTGTGCGCGATCGGCTCTACAACCGAGAGAGCAAGCAAGATAGCACGATCCTGGCTGATTATGACGGATTATTGCAGCTCGCCCGCCACTACGATCAGCAGAGACGCGAGTCTTTCTCGGAAACGAACGGGCAGAATGGAGTGGTAACTGAGCAAACCGCGATGCTGGAAGAGCGCGCCAGAGGTTTCCTCGACTACCTCAGCCTGCTAGTCTTATTGCGCCAGGATGGCAGCAATCGCCAGAGTTCCGATGAGGAGAGCGCGGGAGGCGCAGCAGACATCATTCGCGTCATGACCACCCACGCCAGCAAGGGATTGGAGTTCCCCGTCGTCTACATGCCCGGGCTGGTGCAGAGGCGCTTCCCCATGCAGGCGCGTTCAAGTCCGGTGGAAGCGCCCGCCGGTATGCTACCCGCTGAGAGCATTGGCAAGGCCGCACACGAGAGCGGTGAGGCATGCCTCTTCTACGTGGGCGTGACGAGGGCGCGCGAACACCTTGTCCTCAGCTACAGCGAGCGCTACGGCAAGATCAACTATAAGCGCTCACCTTATCTCGATGCCCTGGAGGCTGGCTTGCCAGACGAGCGCATCATCAAATTGCGCTGGGAGAACGGCGCGCCCGCTGAGAGCGACCCAGAGCCGCTTGCCCCATCCTCGCAGCCGGGCGAACACTTTATCGCCGCAATGCAGCCACAAACGCTCAGATCCTCCGCGATCGAAGCGTATCAACGCTGTCCACGCCAGTACGCTTACAGCAGCATCTATCACTTCGCGAGCGAAACCGACGGCTACCAGTTATTCTGGCAGGCAATGCAGAAAACGGTCGAGGCCCTGCGCGCAAAGATGCAAGAGAGCAAACAGGCTAGCATCCTGCCAACGCAGCAAGAGGTTCAGGAACTCTACACACAGCACTGGCAGGAGCTAGGAGGGAGCGACGCACCCTTTGGACCAATGTACGAGGAACACGGACACGAGGTCGTCGAAACGATACGGCGCACGTTAAGCATCCAGGAAAACATCACGTGGGATATGCGTCCGCAGTACAATGTAGACGTAGCGGGCAAAACAGTGCACGTCACGGTCGATCGCGTGGAGGCTGCCGCGTCAGCGGAGGCAAAACCGGCGCGCTTCGTGCGCACACGCTTCGGCAAACGCAAGGACAAACCGATAGCCGACATGCGCGAATTATTCTACACGCTGGCCTATCGACAGCTCCATCCGGGGCAGAGCGTTGAACTGCACAGCCACAATATGAGCACCGGCGAGGTAGCGCCGATCACGCTGAGCGCGAAGAAGGAGCAGAGCCTGCGCGACGAAGTGGAGCAGAGCATTCGCGGTCTGGAAGAGCACGC
>DAOTTD010000319.1:0-111712 GCA_034438015.1 Ktedonobacteraceae bacterium
GTTTGGGCACGCGGTCCTCGTCATCCCTCCGTCTTTCAGCAGACCACGTCAGAGGGCCGACGTGCTTTTTCCATCAACTGATTGCCTCTCTCGGGCTCTGCTTCCCCGGATTATTGAGATGATACTGCGGATGTTACTAAAAAGGGTAAGACCTGGAAAGACGTTTTGCTGTCACTAGATGTAGCAGAGAATGCTGGGACAAAGATACATATGGGATTAACTTCTAGCGACTCACGCAAAATTATTTCAGGTGAGGTGGATATAGAGATTTTAGCGCCATCTGCATCGGTAGCTGCCAGTGGCTCAGGTGGAGCAGATCTTGAGGGCCATTCGCTGGACTCTAATGCTATGTCTGTTGTAATAGGGCTGCAACATAAATCCCATAGAGTTGCGCTCTTGCCTGGAGATATGGATGAAGTTGGCTTAAGCAACCTTCTAAAAAAATGTAATAACATAGAAGCACAGATTCTGGTTTTTCCTCATCACGGAGGTAATCCAGGAGATGCCGATGATCAAAAATTTGCTAAAATGTTATGTGAGCTGGTAAAGCCTGATCTTATTGTCTTCTCTCTTCATCGAACCCGTTACGAGAATCCAAATGAAGGTGTCATTCAGGGCGTAGTAGCTACGCTCCCAAATGTTCATATCGTATGCACACAGCTATCTGCTAAATGCTCTCCGCTACTTCCGGCTTCGGATTTCAGTCATCTTACCAATTTTCCTGCAAAAGGAAATGTGCATGATAGCTGTTGTGGAGGAACTATATATATCAAAATTGATGGGAACCAGACAACATATGGTCCCTCGCGTATGCTCCATCGACAATTTGTTAGAGGGCTACCCCACCCTTTATGCTTACGCTATCTCACTAAAACGTAGATCTTTTCCCCGTCTGCTTGACTCTGCATGTCACTTCAACCTTGCCTCTCAGAGAATAGAAATGGAAAACGATATGCAGCAGGGAACGCTGTTCTAGTACATACGTATTAGAAACACGGTACTATTTCTCAGCAGATGCCATCCTACGTTGTATAAGATAGAAAGAGATTAAAGTGCAATCGGATAGGGCACGATCGGATAGGTAGGGCTGCGATTGGATAGATAAAGGCGCAATTTATGTGATAGGGGCGCGATTTATAAGATTTATAAGCCCGCATCTTATGCCTTACGATGATACCGCTTTATACATGAGAGGGGTAATTGTGGCATGGCAGCACAACGCATCATAACGATGAAACCGGCATTTATCGCGGACATGCAGACGCTCTCTCCCAAAGAGGTGCAGCAGATCATGGCGAAGATCAATATGCTCTGCCAGGACCCGCTGCCAGATGGCAAGGTGAAAAAGCACCTGACGCACCTGCAGGGCAAGCCCTACCGCATCCGTTCCGGCGACTATCGCATTCTCTATAGATTCGACGCGGCGAGCGTGAACGTGCTGACGGTGCGCAAGCGCGACGAGTCGACGTATAAACAGGGCGTGCAGGCCGACGATGATGCGGCGCTGGACCTCGCGGAGGATCTGGAGGAGCCGGGCGGGGATGCGCAGGCGACAGGTATGCGCGCATGGGAACACTCCTACCAGCCCCAGACAGCGCAGGGCAGGCCGCTGCCCGAGCCGATCACCGTCGAACTGCTCAACACGTTGCGCGTACCATCCGAATGCCATCAGCGCCTGCTGCCGCTCAAGAGCGAGGATGAGCTGCTCGCCTGTCCAGGCATCCCCGACGATATCTTACTGCGCATCGACCAGTATATGTTCGAGCTGCCCCTGGTCCAGGTCGAGCAGCAACCGGACCTCATTCTTCACGATACCGACGACCTGCTGCGCTACCGAGAGGGCGAGCTGCTCAGCTTCCTGCTCAAGCTTTCGCCCGAGCAGGAGAAGTACGTCAACTGGTCCCCCAACGCTGGCGGTCCTACACTCGTCAAGGGCGGACCCGGCACGGGCAAGAGCACCATCGCGCTCTACCGCGTCCGCTCGCTGCTGCAACAGTTGCTGCGCGCAAACAGGGAGCCGCGCATCCTCTTCACCACCTACACCAACGCGCTCGTCAAATCGTCCGAGCAACTGCTGCAACAACTGCTCGGCGACGATGCGCGCTACGTTCGCGTCGTCACCGCCGACAAGGTCGCATACGAGATTCTCCAGCAGCGCGGCCAGGTCAAAGAGATTCTCAGCGACGAGATGCAGAGCAACCTCCTCTTCTCGATCACATCTTCCCCGCCGCTGCAAGGCAACGCGCTCCAACAGCAGGCGCAGCGGCAGACGCTGGCACGCATGGGAGATTCCTATCTGCTACAAGAACTGAAATCGGTCATCGTCGCGCGCCAGATTCAGAGCCAGGAGGAGTATCTCGCCACGCCGCGCGCGGGCCGCCGCGTGCGCCTGAACGCCACGCAGCGTCAACTGGTGTGGCGCATCTACGAGCTATGGCAGCAGCGCGTGCAGGCCAGCGGCAAGGAGACGTGGCAGCAGCGCCGCGCGCGGGCAGCCGACCTCGTCGCGCAGAGCGATCTGTACCATCACTACGACGCCGTCGTTATCGACGAGGCCCAGGACCTCGATCCCGCCGCCCTGCGCGTGCTCATCGAACTCTGCAAAGCGCCCAACCGCCTCTTCATCACCGCCGACGCCAACCAGTCGATCTACGGCAGCGGCTTCAGCTGGACCGACGTGCATCAGGATCTGAAATTTCAGGGTCGTACCAGCATCCTGCAAGCCAACTATCGCTCGACCTACGAGATAGGCGAGGCGGCGCAGTCCTACCTCGCCTCCGGCGCGCTGGACTGCGAGATTGCCGAGCGCCACTACATCAACAACGGACCCGTGCCCGACGTGCGCGCCGTGCTCAACAGCGATTACGAGGCGCAACTGCTCGCCAGCTACTTCAAAAAGGCCAGCCTCGCCCTGCGCCTCGCTATTGGCTCCTGCGCCGTCCTCTGTCCCAGCGAACGCACGGGCAAGGCCATCGCCGACGCGCTGGGCGCGCAGGGCATCGAGGCCAACTTCATGAGCGGGCAGGACCTCAACCTGGCGCGTCCCGGCGTCAAGGTGCTCACGCTCAACGCGGCAAAGGGGCTGGAGTTTCCCATCGTGGCCCTGGCGGGCTTCGTTGCCAGCAACTATCCAATTCTTGCACGCGATGCCTCGCCCGAGGAGCGAGACGAAGTACTCGCCCGCGAACGGCGCACGATGTTCGTTGGCATGACGCGTGCCATGCGCGCCCTGCTCGTCGTTCTGCCCGTTGCCAGCAAGTCGCCGCTGCTCCAGGGTTTCGACCCGACGCGCTGGAATCTAGGATAAGGGGTACCATTAGGAATGAATAATGTTATGATGGATATCATGAAAACAGGGTTTTCAGGGCAGCCAATTCTCTCCCTGGCTGGCATATTTTTTCTCTCTCTGAAAACGTAGTCCCTAGCCTCTGTGGAAAAGGGTTAGGGAGAGAGAGGGCGCGCTATCCCTACTAGAGGGGTTCTGAACGATTACTATAATTAAGAATGAGATAGGAAGGGTATAACTATGCACATCATTCGCCTGCCCCGCCGCCTAGACGGGCTCAACCTGGAGGCGCTCAACCGGAGCGTCGCCGCTGGCGACGCGCGCCTGGATTGGCGCGATGTCGAACCGGGCATTCCAGCTGCCAGCCTGGAACGCCTCTTCACCGGAATGCACCTCGCCGATGTCATCGATGCCATCGGAGGCGATACGGTTCCCGAAGCCCTCTTGCCGGAGCTCCAGGCCGCGCTGGAGTCCGCCGAGGCGAGGGTGGTGGCTGAGAATAATGACGACATCGCCACTCCCGACGAACAGGTCGCTCCGGCTGTGTGGCTGCCAGAAAACGAACGCGAGGCCATCACCGCTAGCGAGGAGGCGGTAGAGGAGAGCATACAGGAGGAGGTCACGCCGCCAGTAGAGACGAACGCGCCCGCGAGACCTTTATTGGCAGCGCCTGCGCCCGCGCTCATGCGCGCCGAGATGGAGGAGATGGTCTTGCGCGACCTGCTGGGTCCGGCGGGCGGCGAGAACGAAGAGGTAGACGAGGCGCGCGTCCACGACCGCTACCTGATTGGCATGCTCGCGCCCAACAAGACGCAGACCGTCCCCGAGGATCTGGACGAGCTGGGCGACGCCGAAGAGGGCGGCATCGACGAAGGCGCGGCGGAGAAAGACGCAATGCAGAAGCCCAGCTTCAATCCCGCCTCGCTGGGCATGAGCTTCAGCGTAGACGGCGACACGACGCAACTGCTGGTCACGGCGCGCTGGGGGCACTATCAGCGAAGCGAGAGCGAGAGCATCAAAACAACTACGGGACGACCTCGCACGGTCTGGCGGCGCACGCAGCGCGGTGGGAAGGCACACACTCTCCAATTGCAGGAAGGCCACATCGCGCCCTGGCGGCCCGAAGAGGACGAGCAGCCCGACGTTTTCGTGCGCGGCCTCGTGCGGCGCGCTGGCGACAGCTGGATGGTCTCGCTCTTCCTGGTCAACGGGCAGAAAGAGCCCAAGCGCCTGCGCGACGCGGCATGGCTCTTCCAGCCCGAACTGGTCGTCGAGGCTCCCAACGGCGCGCCCATCTTCCGGCGGCGTCCCCTGGAGCGGCAGAACCGTTTGACCGACGAGGAGCGGGCTATGGCGATGCTCTACCGCCATCACGTCAGCTTCGCTATGGGTCACGGCGTCAGCGTCCACGCCGAGACGCTGCCCGGCGACTCCACCTGCGCCGTTCGCCTCTCAACACACGCCGTCCCCAGCTACGACGTGCCGCTGACCGAAGCTCCCACGCCCAACGACCTGCCCACGCTCGTTGACCTGGTGCTGGACATGAAAATTCTCGCCGAGAGCGCGCCCGCCGAACTTCCCACGGCGCTACAGCCCCCTCGTTGGTGCCTACGCCGCCTGGATCGAGGAGCAGGAGCAACACCTCAACGATGCTTCATCCGATCTCGCGGAGTACAGCGATGTCGCGCACAAGGCGCTCGCCCACTGCCGCCGCACGCTGGAACGCATACGCGGTGGCATCGACATGCTCACGAGTAGCGCCGACGCACAACGCGCCTTCGCCTTCATGAACCGCGCCATGTGGCAGCAGCGCCTGCACACCATCTACGCCGAGGAGCGGCGCAAAAACAACGCGGAAGTGACGTTGGATGTCCTCGACCAGCCCGACAACCGCAGCTGGCGTCCCTTCCAGCTGGCCTTCATCCTGCTCAACCTGCCTTCTCTGACGGACCTGCACCATCCCGAGCGCAGCACCGACGCCGACGCCCTCGCCGACCTGCTCTGGTTTCCCACTGGCGGCGGCAAGACCGAGGCGTATCTTGGCCTCACCGCCTACACCCTCGCCATTCGCCGCCTGCAGGGCACGGTCGCGGGCCGCTCGGGCCTGGACGGGGTGGCCGTGATTATGCGCTACACCCTGCGCCTGCTCACCTTGCAGCAGTTCCAGCGCGCCTCGTCGCTCATCTGCGCCTGCGAGGTGCTCCGGCGCGCGGACAGCGCCACATGGGGTCCGACCCCCTTCCGCCTCGGCCTGTGGGTCGGTCAGCGCTCCACTCCAAACACCACCGATGACAGCGCGGAGGCGAACAAGCAGGAACACGGAGTGCGTGGCAGCCTCTTCGGCGGCAGCGGCAGTCCGCGCCAACTCACCAACTGTCCCTGGTGCGGCTCCCCCATCGAGGGCGGCAAAAACATCGAAGTCGAGACCTACGGGCGCGGCAGAGGGCGCACGCTCATCTATTGCAGCGATCCCTACGGCCAATGCCCCTTCAGCAAAAAGCAGGCGTATAGAGAGGGTCTCCCCGTCCTCGTCGTCGACGAAGAGATCTATCGCCTTCTGCCCGCCCTGCTCATCGCCACCGTCGATAAATTCGCGCAACTGCCCTGGAAGGGTGAGACGCAGATGCTCTTCGGGCAGGTCGAGAAGTATTGCAGCCGCCACGGCTTCCGCGCCGCCGACCTGCAGGACAGCGACACGCACAAAGCCGTGGGCCCTCTGCAGGCCGCGCACTCAAGCGAGCACGCCCCACTGCGCCCACCCGACCTGATCATCCAGGACGAGCTGCACCTGATCTCCGGTCCGCTCGGATCGCTCGTCGGACTCTACGAAACCGCCATCGACCACCTCTCCACCTGGGAGGTCGATGGTAAGCAGGTGCGGCCCAAAGTCATCGCCGCCACCGCCACCATCCGCCGCGCCGAACACCAGGTCAAAGCCCTCTTCCTGCGCGATGTCAACGTCTTTCCGCCGCAAGGACTCGATGTGGAGGACAACTTCTTCTCGCGCCAGCGCGTACCCGGCGAGCAGACGCCGGGGCGGCGCTACATCGGCATCTGTGCCAGTGGTCGACGCCTCAAAGCCGCGCTCATCCGCGTCTACGTCGCGCACCTGTCGGCGGCGCAGGTCCTCTACGACAAATACGGACTCGTCGCGGACCCCTGGATGACCCTCGTCGGCTACTTCAACTCCATGAGCGAGCTGGGTGGCATGCGCCGCCTCGTCGACGACGACGTGACTTCGCGCCTGCGCAGATGGACCAGCGCGGGCTGGCGAAGCGCAACAAGCCCATCGTCGAGGAACTGACCTCGCGCAAGAGCTCCGCCGCCATTCCCGAGGTGTTGAGCAAGCTCGAACAGTCCTTCGCCATCGAGAAGCCGCGCCCCATCGACGTGCTGCTCGCCACCAACATGATCTCCGTCGGCGTCGATGTCAAGCGCCTGGGCCTGATGGTCGTCACGGGCCAGCCCAAGACCACCGCCGAGTATATCCAGGCCACCAGCCGCGTCGGGCGTGCCCAGCCCGGCCTCGTCTGCGTCGTCTACAACTGGTCGCGCCCACGCGATCTCTCGCACTACGAACAGTTCGAGCACTACCACGCCACCTTCTACCAGCAGGTCGAGGCGCTCTCCGTCACCCCCTTCGCGCCGCGCGCCCTGGATCGCGGCCTCGCCGCCCTGCTCACCAGCTACGTGCGCCTGAGCGGGACCGAATTTAGCCCCAACGCGCAGGCGGGCGAGATCAGCGCCTCTTCTGCTGCCGACCTCTTCGAGATCGCCATCGCCGATATCGCCCGGCGCGCAATCGAGGTCACAGACGACTACGAAGCCGAGGCCCGCGTGCGCGCCGATCTGGCGAAACTGCGCGACTACTGGCTCAAAAAGGCCAGCACCACGCCCACGCTGGGCTACAAACAGCACAACGACAGCCGCACGCTCGGACTGCTACAGGAGCCCGAGCGCGGCAACTGGCAGCCGTTCACCTGCCTGAACTCACTGCGCGATGTTGAACCGACCGTCTACCTGGTCCTCGACGAGCGCGACCTGGGCGATGCCGATGTGACGATGAATAGAGGAGATACAGAGGAGGTACGCTCGTGAAAAGCGCCAGGAAGTACCAGGTCGGCGAGGTCCGGCCCAGCCAGCTCCTGCTCAACTACGGCGTAGGAGCCATCATTGATCTGCCACATATCTCGACGCTGGTCATGGGTCTCGACGACTGGGACACCGCCAGTTCACAGGAGATTGCCGAGGAGCGCCTGTTGCAGGCCGTGCAATCCGTGCTCGGCGGGCAGGTTCAGCGCCTCCTCTCGCCGCCCGCAGCCGAGACGAATACGCGCAATCCGCTCGATAGAAGCGCGCGGATCGGCGTCCCGGTCGCCACGTTCCCGCGCTGGATGGTCTGTCCCAAATGCCGCCTGCTCGCGCCGACCGACGCGGGCTACTTCGAACTCAAGCCTAACCCGTACCAGCCCGACCGCACGCGCTACGTGCATCAAAACTGTACCAAGCAGCCAACTGTGCTGCCATCGCGCTTCATGATCGCCTGCGAGGCCGGGCACCTCGACGACTTCCCCTGGGTGCATTTCGTTCACGGCTCGCGTCCCTGCAAGGCAGAGTTGAGCATGTTCGAGCAAGGCGTCTCCGGGGAGCCATCGGATATCTACATCAAATGCAGGACGTGCGGCGCTTCGCGCCCGATGTCCGACGCCTTCAGCAGCGACGAGGAGAAGTCCTACCATCCCCAGTGCCGTGGACGCCGACCGCATCTGCGCGACTTCGAGAAGAAGCCCTGCACAAACGAGGCGCGCACCATGCTATTGGCCGCCTCCAACACCTGGTTCCCGCTCGTCTTCTCCTCGCTCTCGCTACCAACCAGTCCCGACACGCTCGGGCAGCTCGTCGAGGCGAAGTGGAGCGTGCTCGAAGGGGCCGAAAGCGTGCAGGACATCGCCGCGTTCCGACGTATTCGCCTGTTGGAGCACCTTAGCGCCTATAGCGACGAGGAGATCTGGCGCAGAGTCGAGCACAAGAGGAGCGCGGACGATACCGAAGAGACGCTCAAGCCCGCCGATCTGAAGGTACCCGAGTGGCGCGTGCTAAGCAATCCCGCCAGCGCGCCCAGGGCCGACGACTTCGAGGTCACAGCGGTCAGCGCGCCCGACGGCTACAGCGATTACTTTCAGCAGGTTGTCCTCGTCGAGCGCCTGCGCGAGGTGCGCGCGCTCACCGGCTTCACGCGCATCGAATCGCTCAGCGACTACACCGAAGAGGAGGAGCTACCCTCCGAGCACATCATGCGCCTGTCACGCTCGGCTCCGTACTGGGTGCCAGCCGCCGAAGTGCGCGGCGAGGGCATCTTCCTGCAATTTCGCGAAGACGCGCTCCAGAAGTGGATACAGCAAATACTGGTCCAGCGCCGCGATAAGACATTTTACGAAGCGCACAAACAATGGCGTCGTGCGCGCCACATCGTTGATCCCGAGGCGCACTATCCCGGCATCCGCTACATCCTGCTGCACACCTTTGCCCACGCCCTCATGCGCCAGCTCACCCTCGAATGCGGCTACTCCGGGGCCAGCATCCGCGAGCGCATCTACGCCCAGGGACCCGAGCACGCCGACGGACCTATGGCCGGAATCCTGCTCTACACCGCCGCCGCCGACAGCGAAGGCACGCTCGGCGGCCTCGTCAGCCTGGGCAAGCCCGAGACCCTCGGCTGGCACATCGACGGCGCGCTGGCCGAAATGAAGCACTGCGCCTCCGACCCCCTCTGCGCCGAGCACGAGAGCCGCGAGGACAGCACCCTCCACGAGGCCGCCTGCCACGCCTGCATGTTCATCCCCGAGACCTCCTGCGAGCGCGGCAACAAATACCTCGACCGCTCTTTGCTGGTCGCGACGGTGAAAAGGGATGACCTGGCGTTTTTTCCCAATAAGCCCTGACGAACTTGTGCAAAAAACGGGATGATTTCGACTCTTAGTAGGAATGGGGCTTGCCCCCATCCGGCTCGGGGAGCCCGATCAGGCCGGGGCAGTGGTCTCGGGGAACCGGGCGGGTCTCTCACTGACACATTTCAAAGGAGAGATTTTGGGGGTAGGGACCAGCTTTCAGCGCGTCCGATTTATCATTTCCTACGCGTTGGGCACGTTTTTCTCGTCATCAAAGGGAGGAAATCGATACTGAACCAGTACAGAAACAGGAGAAATGGTAGAAATGCAGTAATAGGTAAGATAAACGTAGCAGAGTGAAGAATAAGGTTAGCCTGAGAGTTTATGAAAGATATGAGAACATTGAAAGAACGCTTTGAGGGGAATGGAGGTCGGCGGTTATTGGTTGAGGCACTCAAGACTCAAAAGATGGTTGCGGGAAACGCTGCTCTAGCTGAAGAATTGGCTGATCTCGTCGAAGTTATGGCCGTCAATGCTGGCGAGAAGATCATCGTCCAGGGCGCTTCCGACAATGACATCTTTTTCATTCTCACGGGTAGTTTCCGTATTGTAGTGAATGGACGGCAGGTCACCGCGAAACGCCAGGCAGGCGATCAAGTAGGGGAGACGTCGGCAATTGAACCATCCCAGGTGCGTACGGCCACGGTCGTAGCAGACGAAGACTCGATCGTTTGCAAACTAACAGAGCTTCAGTTCGCAGAGGTAGGACAGCGCTACGGAGACATCTGGCGCAACTTCGCCAGGGAACTCGCCCGGCGTCTGGCCCAACGTAATCTTTGGGTCAGTCCTGCCCGAGAAGAAATTCGCGTTTTTGTTATGTCATCGACTGAAGCACTTCACATTGCCCGTGTGATCCAGAGCAATTTTGCGCATGACAGCTTCTCAGTAACACTTTGGGCGGATGGAGTGTTCACGGCTTCAAACTATGCAATGGAGAGCCTCGAAAGAGCGGTAGGTGATTCAGATTTTGGCATTGTAGTTGCCCAGCCAGATGACCTCACGAACATAAGAGGCGAAGCCAGATCTGTACCTCGGGACAATGTTATTTTCGAGATTGGCTTTTTCATGGGGCGTCTTGGGCGGAAACGTACATTGCTCCTTGAACCTTATGGCGAAAAAGTGAAGCTGCCAACGGATCTCTCTGGCCTGATGACAATCGGTTATCAGTACGGTAAACCGGAGGATCTTCCGTCTCTATTAGATCCCGCCTGCAACCAGATGAGAAAGATAATCAATGACCTTGGCCCACGAAACTGAGAGGAGTTGTCAATGACTTTTAAAACCGATTTAGAAAGTGAAGTGAAAAAAATCTTCGTGTCCCCATGGACTGTGATAGAGGCAAAAGCTGTCCCAACTTTCAAAGATTTATCGCCTGATAATGATGCTAAAAAACTAAATGCCACCGTTTTGTACGCAGATATGGCTGACTCAACTGATCTAGTGAAACTTTATCCGTCTGTTTTTGCTGCCACAATCTACAAGGCTTATCTATACTGTGCTGCCACAATCATCAATAGTGAAAAAGGGACAATCACCGCTTATGATGGAGATCGTGTGATGGCGGTTTTTCGAGATGATTTAAAAGACACCTCTGCCGTTCGCGTGGCAATGAAGATACACTTTGTTGTCCAAAATATCATCAATCCTTCTTTGAAGAAGCGCTATCCACAATATACATATCAACTAAAACATGTCATTGGGATAGACACGGGTGAACTCCTTGTTACTCGAACAGGAGTCAGGAAGGATAGCGATCTGGTTTGGGTTGGACGAGCAGCCAACTACGCGGCAAAGCTATGCAGCCTGAGTGATAAATATGCCACATACATTACGGAAGATGTATTCAATGCGATGAGCGACAAAATGAAGTACGGTGGGGAGAACAACCCATTGGTATGGGGTAAGCGAGTTTGGAAGGCACGCGATAACATGCTGATATATCGTTCAAAGTGCACATGGCCGATTGATTAAGTTCTAAGTGCTACCATTTCGTCATCTTATAGATGAGCTAACAAGGTACGATATATAAAAAAAGCTTGTAGCAAGGAGTAGACATGGCAATCACTCTACACGATGTAGCCCAGGCATACCTCGCAGACGAGGAGTTTCAAAAGAAATGGCGGCGATTTGTAGAGTCGCGCAATGAGAGCATCCCGCGCTTACAGGCGGTCACGCAAAGCTTCATTGCAGGCTACACGGACCTGCAAGCATTCCGTGCAGAACTGGAGAGAGCGTTACGCGCTGGCGAAGACTGGGGAGCGACGGGCTTTGGCTTCATGATGGAGCTCAACAAATACGGAAAATACCACAGCGATAACAGCTCTGTTCCAGAAACGATGTTGCGCAATGTGCTGAGTGGGCTCAACACAAGCAATATGGGAGTTCGCATCGAAACATTCTATAACTTTCTGCTTGAGGAGCGTGACCGCTTGCGAGTAGAAGGAAAATCGAGCAACATGATGGTCGCGGCACGTAACAGCGCCTTTATTATATCGCTGTTCGCCTTCTGGCTCGACCCTGCCGGGCAACCAATTATCTACTACGATAGCTTGCGCAAAGGATTGTACCAGCTTGTAAAGGCCAACATATTGCCTGCTCCTCCAAACCTGCAAATGGGAGCCAATGCGGTTGAAGTACGCTCAGACGCCGACCACCAATCCTGCCTTGCGCTGATACGACATATAGCGACGAAGGAGCCTCAATTAGAAGCCAACGCCTACTGGGCCGAATATTTTTGTTTATGGGTTTCCACGCATCTTCAATCGCTTACGGCTATATCTACTCCGCTATTCAAAGAAACAGACAATACTGATCTCCTCGCGGCACCTACCGGATCAAGAACAATTCAAGAACCATCCGAACCCTACATCATTGAACAGTCGCCTGTCAGTGAGAAAGAGGCAGCTATACTTATCGCTCCTGAACCATTACTACCAACCCGCAAGCCACTGCTCATACGCCTGATCCGAGAAGTCCAGCGCCGTATTCTCATAGATGAGGAGACCATTCGACGTATCTATCACGCGCTCCTTGCCGGGCATGTCATTCTTACCGGTCCGCCGGGAACGGGCAAAACCGAATTGGCCCGCCTCATACCCGAGATCCTGTGGAAGAGCGAGGTGAGGAGAGCGGAACAGGCGTCTTCACCCGAAGGCGAAGCGGAGGAACCAGAACTCACCACCCAGACAGCCTATACAACGCGTCTTGTGACCGCTACCGACGAGTGGAGCGTGCGCACGCTCATCAGTGGCATCGCGCCGCAAAGTAAGGATGGTACCGTTGCCTATACAGTACAGTACGGCTATTTGACCGGTACCATCCTCAAAAACTGGTCGTTTCAGGGCCGCAGGCCGGAGGAGTGGAGCACACTCACGCTGCGCCGCACAACCATTACCGCCCAGAGTGGTATTGAGCGCGGCGTACAACTCCCCTTCCGGGGCCAGTGGCTGGTCATCGACGAATTCAACCGCGCGCCCATCGACCTCGCGCTTGGCGATGCCCTCACGGCGCTGGGCGGCAATGATGTGCTGCGCGTCGCCATCGAGGGTGGTAGCGCCGAGTTGCCGATACCGCAGGATTTCCGCATCATCGGGACATTGAACAGCTTCGACCGTAGTTATCTCAACCAGATCAGCGAGGCGCTCAAGCGGCGCTTCTCCTTTATAGAGATTCTGCCACCCACACGCGCTCAGCGAGAGGCGGAGCAGGGCATCGTTCTCTTCAAAGCGCTCAGCCGCGTCAGCCATCTGAGCGACTTGATAGACACCTCTGACACATCGAAGAGCGCCATCTATTGGGGAGATATCGGCATCGAGTCAGACGAGGATGGGCGCTACAGCATAACATGGTACGATGAGCAGATTCCGTTCCGTGACGCCTTCGCGTTCGCCTGGCGCACACTGGAAGTTATTCGCATCTACCGGCAACTGGGCACCGCGCAGGCGATCACCTTTCTGCAGCATATCCTGATCGCGGGCATCTTGCAGGGCTACAGCACGCGAGATGAGTGGATCGCGAAGGCGGTGGACGCGGCCCTCTGCGCTACCCTCGCCGACCAGCTCCAGGTGCTGCTGCCCGACGAGATTGAGGCACTGTTGCTCTCTCTTACTTGCGAGCGCGGCGCTTTCAGTACAGCCTATCATGCTCTCCTCTCCCGCCTTGCCGACAGGCAGCACCGCGTCTACGGTCAGTTGCTGGCGCTGGGAAGTGTAAGCGCTGAAGATGGGCAGCCTATTCTTAGCGATGAGAGAATCGAACAGATCGCGGGTCAGGAGTCACCAGCCGTTCCCGAAGCGACGCTGAGCGCCCTCTTTCATCTGGATAAGCCCTTCTATAAACTACCGCAGTTTACGAGCCGCCTGCGCACCTTCAAAGCCGAGCGCGGGCTATAAAGCGTAAGGAGAGAGCTATGACAAGCGAAACGCTGGAACAGGCGACATTAGCACAGGAGCAGCTCTGGTCACAGCGCCTGCAGCGGCGCATTCTGCGTCTGCTGCTCCAACACGACGAGGCGCTCTTCCGCCGCCAGTTTCGTCATTTCTTCGTGGCGAGCGCGCTGCCTCCACTGCCACTCTTGCAGCAATACGATCGCTACGTGCGGCTGCAAACGCTGAGCAACGAGCTGCTCGACGACATTCTGCCGCGCATCAGACGCCAGTTGAGCCTGAAAACCAGCCACGTTCGCCTGCACGAGGAGGCACCCACGCGCGGCGACATCGACTGGCCGCGCACCATCGAGTATGGCTGGCGTAGCGCGCCTAGCCTGCCACCGCTCCAGTTCGACACGCGTCTACGTCAGCGCACCCTGGAAACGCCAGAAAACCTGCTCACCGTCGCCGTGCTGCTCGCCTATCAGCGGGAGTTGCAGGTCATCCTCAAAGAAAACCTGAGCGACGAAGAACTTGATGTGCAGGAACGCCAGATCTTTGCCAGCGCCGACGCCCGCGTGCAGCGCGAACTGGCGGCTCCCTATGCCCGCGCGTTACTGAAGCAGGCCAGCCAGGCAAATATCGACGCGCTGGCTCAGCAGATCGCTCAGCACCTGCGTCCCGGTCCCTATCGCGATCTGCTCGACTGGTGGCGGCGCTTCAAGCAGTTCCGCGTGGGCCGCGCAGATGAGCAGCGCGCGCTGGCACTGGCGAGCAGGCGCGCTGACGAGAAAACGGACGCGTGGCTCTACGAACTCTGGATCGCGCTGGAGTTCATCCACCTGCTCGCGCGCGAAGAGGCCATCGAGTCCCAGGATATCGAGATCGTTACGGACGCGCTGCATTGCACATTCATCTGGCAGCAACGCGGCTTTCGCTTCCTCTATAACCGGCAACTGGACACCTCTACGACCTATGTTCCCGACTGGGAGCATGGTCCCGCGACGCGTCCCGACTATGCCATCGAGCGCGCCCAGCCGCTGGAGATAAAGTGCCAGGGCGAACCGATCTGGCGCGAGCCACCCTTCGTGCTGGATGCCAAGTACTATCTTGAGGGAAACGATCCCGCGCGCACACACGGCCCGCTCAAAAAGCTGCTCGGGGACATGACCCTGCTCGGCGCGCAGAGCGGAGCGCTCTTCTTTCCACGTCTTCCCGAGCCGCGTAGAGATGCGCAATCCACGCGCATTGTGCGCCGCACCGGAACGCGCTACGAACAGGCGGGAGATGGTCCCCAGGACATCTACCTCTATCACATAGAACCGGGCATGGACCTGCCGGACCTGCAGCGCAGATTGCGCGCCATCCTCGATCACGCCTGCGAAGTGCTCCCTGTGCGACCGACACCGATCTGCGAGGGCATCTACCTTGATAGTGATACGATCAACAACAGCCGTTCCACGCGAGCGCCCAACACCGTTCTCTGTCCCAAAAAGCATATCGGCCCCAATGCATTTGACCTTGTCAATGCTGATAGCGACTGCCTGAAGAATCCGCGCCTCTGCCATGTCATCGACCAGCCCATCGTCCCGCCCTTCGTCGTACGCGTCACCACGCACGACGAACTATCCAACTCCAGTCGCAGCCTGCGCGCCCGCAGCGACGAGCAGCTCGCCGACGCGGAAGAGCGCGGTGAAGACGCGCGCGCCGAACAGTTGCGCCAACGCACCTTCGCAGGCATTGGCCGCACCGTGGAGCAATACGTCAGAATCTATGGCAATACCAGGACGATCGAAGAGAACTTCGAACGCTGGATCTTCGGTCCCTACTGGCAGCAGCATCCCCGCAGCCTCGATGCGGCGACGCGCAATGCATTGGTAAGCGGCGAACACGTCTGGCAGGATGCGCAAGAGGTCGCCTTGCAGGACTGGGCCGCGCCTGCTGTCCAATACTGCCGCGCGCTCGAGTTCGAACTGAAGCGCCGCTTCTACGCTCCTTGTCCGCAGAAGTACCCGCCTGGTGGAGCAGGCTTCACGCTCGGAACGCTTCCTTACGCCTACACGAGGCGCGCCACCGACCCCAAAGCGCAGGCTACCTGGAACGTCTTTCTCTGGCGTATAAGCGCAGCGGGAAGCGATTCGGCAGCGTTCGAGCGCGTGGTTGAGCGCATGACCGCCGAACACATCAAAGAGAAGCGCAACGCCCTCGCCCACGGCGGGACTATCGCCAGAGAGGTAGCCGCCAGTTTGCGCGAGAGTATTATCGGAGATCGCAGCAGGCCGGGCGTGCTGTGCTGGATTGTTGAGCATCTTGATGTGAAATAAGCACCAGCATCTTTCTCAGTAGAAGCATCCTCTATTCCTCACGCCAGTCTTCCTCATGCCAGTCTGTCCATTCTTGCTCAGGCTGCTCCGCCACTACTTCTTGTGATTCGCCCTCTGTGGAAGACAGACTGCTATATTGCCATGCAACCTCTTCATTCTGACTCTCCTTAGAGGAGTCTCCCAGCCCAGGCAATGTTGCGCCCTCTGCAGCTGCTTGCATCGAATTCCTGGTAATCAGGAGTCCAATGCTGGCAATCAAGAGGCTCACCAGCAGAAAGATTCCTCCTACCACAATGAGCACCCAATTGAGTTGGCGAATAAGAACGGCCTGTGTTGGATGGGCGGGATTATACCAGCATGGGTAGCTCTGCCCGATACTGTAGCGATCGACTATCGCTTGTTGGGCAGCACGATTAGAGGTATAGGTATCCGACCCATCATATCCGCTGGCCAAATAGCTCTGGCCATCAGCGGTGCGCACCCGATACTCGAAGAAGGGCGCATAGACATCCTGGGTCGTCGTGGTCCTCGTGGTTGTATTACCGTTGTTTGTAGTACTGGTCGTGGTAGACACTTCATGCCGCAACTGTTTGGCGCTAATAGTGCATTGCCCCGACCGGTATCCCTGTTGTTGGAGCAGCTGGAACCCGGCGATTGCCAGCAGGACAAGGCCGACCAGGACCCCAGGCACTGCTGCCACCAGAGGAATCCAGCAGCCTGGTCTACCACTCAGTTGAAGAAGATCCTGTTTTCTTGCATACGAGAGAACCCTCCTTCCCGTGATTATTTACCACTATAATCCTCAATGGCCCGTCCAGCACACGATGGTTTCGCCGATCAGATACTCCGATTGTGGACCAGCCAGGAAGTGGACAATCTTTGCCATGCTTCGGGCTGGGCTATCCTTTGCAGCCGTGAGAGCCCCTCCTGGCTGTCGACGGTGCGCGTTGCCAGAAAGCGACCGGTATAGGTCGGGGCGGGAGCGATGCAATTCACAGTGATCTCATACGCGTGCAGTTCTTCCGCCAGGCAGCGCGTGTAGTGGGCGATGCCTGCCTTTGCTGCCGCGTAGATACTGCCCGTTTGCACGGCCATGTGACCGGCGCTTGATCCCACGTTGATGATCTTGCCCGAGCGCCGTGCGCGCATGTGGAGGCCCGTGTACTTGCAGGTATACATGGTGGTGAGCAGGTTGCGCTCAAGCACGGCGCGGATATCTTCTGGCGAGATGTCCAGCGCATTGTTCGGGTCTGGCCGGGGAGTGCGCGCGTCCATATCGCCGCCCGCGTTGTTGACCAGGATATCGATGTGACCGAAGGCTTCCACTGCCTGGCGCACAAGCTGTTCTACCTGTGCCGCCTCGGTCAGGTCGGCAGCGAAAAAAGCCGATCGACGACCGGATGCGCGAATCTGCTCGGCCACAGCCGGTCCCGACGCAGCCTCACCGAATGCTGCTGCCGCGCTCGCGTTCAGATCATGAATGATGACATCGGCTCCCGCCTGCGCGAGGTGCAGGGCGTCATGACGCCCCAGCCCGCGACTCGAGCCCGTCACCAGCGCGACTTTCCCTCCCAGATCTTCTTGCATGGACTGCTCTCCTTCCATTCTTCGCTTTCAGCCGATCGGTACGCAATGCTCACCCCTTTGCCGATGGCAACCATTACACGGTCGAAATGCGGCCAGCGCCTCTCACTATCCAGCAATCTCGTTGGGATGCGAATACACATGATCGGCCAGGAGGAGCGCATCCGGGTCAATTTTGGCAGAAGCGCAGAAGCTCTTCAAGCATATCACAAAAAGCACTCTCAGCCAAAACAACGAACAGCGCGAACTGGCAAGAGAGTGGCGTCGCGTGAGAGAATAGGAGCATGAAGAACTCATGTGAGCTGTTTTGGAGAGGTGCTCGCTATGCATTCGGCAAGGCCAGGAGTACCGCGCATCGCTGTTTTTCCCAAGTGCTACATGGAAGAACTGTGCGTGACGCGCAGCCTCTCGCTTTTGCAATGGATTGAGATGGCTGCCAGACTGCCCGTGGAGGGGCTTGAACTCTATCCCGGCTTTTTCGCCTCTTTCGATGATGGCTATCTCAACGAGGTGCGTGCGGCTATGCAGCGGCATTCCTTGCGTATGCCCATGCTGTGTGCCTCGCCGGATTTCACCCAGCCCTCCTCTGCCGCGCGCCGTACAGAAGTCGAGCGACAGAAGCGCATGATTGATCTGGTAGCCTTTTTCGACGCTCCCGCACCACGCACCTGTCGCGTGCTTTCCGGGCAACGCCGACCCGGAATCTCTGAAGATGATGGCGTGGCAATGGTGGCCGAGTGCATCGAGCTGTTGTTGCCCTATGCCGCCGAGCGTGGCGTGATGCTGGCGCTAGAAAACCACTACAAGGACAACTACTGGACCTACCCGGAGTTTGCGCAGCGCCTGCCAGTCTTTTTGCGCATTGTCCAGGCCATCGACTCGCCCTGGTTTGGTGTCAATTATGACCCATCCAATGCGCTGCTGGCGGGCGAGAATCCTTTGACCGTTCTGGAAGCGGTCAAGGGGCGCGTGGTCAGTATGCACGCCAGCGACCGGCGTTTGCTGCCGGGCTACACGCTAGAAGACCTGCAAGCGCAGGAGGGCAGCACGGGCTATGCGCAGTTCTTGCATCACGGCGAGATCGGAACCGGCCTCAACGATTACCCCACCATGTTCCGTATCCTGCGCGATGCGGGCTTCAACGGCTGGGTCTCCATCGAAGACGGACTCAATGGCCTCGACGAGATGCGCCGCTCCGCCGAGTTTCTTCACACGGCTCTATCGCGCACTTTTGGCACCAGTGAGCATGAAGCACGGTGAGGGAAAGCACCTGCTTCAGCCGTTCGTATCATCGCTTCTAGCGTGCCCTGGGCACACACCGCACCATCAAGATAATCTGTATCGCCGCGCCGCCCTTTGACCGGTGGCTTTCAACCTGCCACGTTCTACTAACGTTTCCAAATCCCTGGAAGCCGTTCTATCGGAGACGCCCGTGAGTTTCCTATAGATGCCATTCGTAATAACGCCATGGTGATGGACGTAATCCATCGCGCTGGTCAGCCGCTGCTCTCGCTGCTCAGACTGACGATTTTGGAGCGGTATTTCAGCCTGAACCGCCTCCTCACCTCCCCAGAGCGTTTCTTCCTTATACGGTACAGGCGGTGGCGGAGAGAGTAGGGCCGGAGCCTTCTGAAAGGTCACAATAAACTCACCCATTTCCCGGAACTGGGGACCAGGAAGTCCCATGCGCTTCGTCTCATCCAACATGAACCTGACCCCACTTCCCAGCCGCTCCATATACCCGGGAATATCTTTGAGCAAACCCGCGAGCACAGGGTTACGCAGCTTCGATTGCACCTCTCCCCGTTCCATTTGCTCAACGGTTATCCCCGGTAACAACAGGCCAGGGCTGTGGATCTCTACCCGGTCAGGATAACAAAATACCCGTACGCTCTCACCGCGCTTGCTGTAGTCACGATGCACCACGGCGTTGATCACCGCCTCACGCAGGACCTCGAGGGAATACTCTGGAATATCAATCCGCTTAAAGCCCTCCATCCGCGCCCCGACAGCAATATATCGACTCAGAAATAACTCAGCCCCATCTATTAACTCTTGAAGTGTGCCCGTAACAATCCGGCGGTCGGCGTACCTACTCGCACCAACCGTCTCGCGAAATAAAACACATGCCACATCGCTCTGGATAAGATGCCCTTGAGGATAAAAACCGAAGAACAGGAGGCCCGCATTCGTTGGCACGACCCTGCCATCGCTTGTTTTCGCGGCGCACTCCATCCCAATTAACACCCGTTCGATGTCGTTGAAGCGGCTGCTATGGCGGCTGTCCTCCGAGCGCCGCGCCAAATAGGCCTTGACCTTCTCGAGATCAATGTCCTCCATAGTCGCGTTACGAACAGGCTGGCGTTCCCAGTCCAGCAACCCCCGATCATTGGCCATTTCAAGCAATTCTGGCAGTCCCAAGGACACGGTATGGGTGCCACGTCTCACCCAATAAATCCCGTGGGCCTGATACACCGGTCCCTGACTTGGCTTCACCGTGGCAACAACGAGCTGTTTTCCCGAGATGGTATAAAGCTCAGGCTCAGGAGGATCCAACACCAGTTCAGGCTTGACCATGTGCCGGGCCGCCCGTAAAAGTACGTCCAGCGCTTCGCCAATGCGATGTTCCGGCACGCCGACGATTTCGCGATCGGCATCCTTGACGCCAATAATCATCACTCCGCCCTGAGCGTTCGCCATCCCGCACAACCGTTCGGCCATCTCCGTTGCCCTGGGAGGAGCTACTTTCAACTCGACGGTATTGGTCTCTCCCCCTCTAATGAGCTTCCTCAGCTCTTTCTCGCTCAGTTTTGCCATCATACCCCCTTACGCTCTATCATTCTCTGGAGCATCCCAATTGTAGCATACACGACGGGCTTTCCAGAAGGATGGCGGAAAGGATGGCGGAAAGGATGGCGGAAAGGATGGCCGTAGACTCCAAAACTCGCTACGCAGGGCACCGGACAGACGAAGTGTTCGTCCCTCTCGTTCCCGCAGATATCCATACTTGAGCGGAGGCTGGTTGCTCTCCTCCCAAGGAAGGCACGGGAAAGGAGTGAGCATGTGATGAACGCCACAATGCAAGTCGCTCACCGCCATTGATGGGTATTGCTGGTGCGAGGAATCCTCGCCATCCCTTACGTGGCCCGGTGAGACGGCACTGGTCCTGCCCTACCTGGTGGCCATCTGGGCCTCGGTGACGGGCTTCGCCGAGGCCAGCGCTGCCTTCGTCTTCCCTGGGTCTACGGGGCAGCGTTGGGGGTTAGGGCCCGCCGACCTCCTCTCCATTATCTTCGGCCTTATTCGATCGTTCATCCTGGAGCCGGGCTCCTGGCCGTTCCGCGGTTGGTTGGAACCTGCGCCGTCGTGTTCGGGGCGTCCTTGATCATCTATACCTTTCGAGTTCGATTACGCCCGTCGCACCATGCCTGTATCAGATGACCGATCCCTCAAAAAAGCTCTGAAAGGGAGGAGGGAAGGTTGTGCGCAAAGCTCATTCAAGGCATCGCTCAATCACTCAGCATAACAGGGAACGCTCTTTCGCTCCGGCTTTGCGTGTTCTGCCACACAAAAAGGCCATGTTATTTCAGCGGCGTCAATAGCACCGGAGGGTAGATGGCCCTTGGAGGGCCAGCCACTCACCCTCCTCCTTCCGAGCCCACCAGCCTCGTTCTCAAGAAAGAAAACCGTGAGTTTTTCGTGAAGTCTCCTGAGTGGTGCATGAGGCAGCCATGCTACCCTTAGCATTGGCGATGGACCGAAGCAGGAACCCGCAAGCAGTTTGGGGGAGTTCTCAGCTGTGTACAAGTCCGCCCCCTGACGAGGCTGCACCTACTCTGCCTTCCTCCATCCCAGAGGAACGTGAGCAACCGCCCGGCCAGAACGCTTGTGGGCACGAGGTTGCGCGGAGACGTACGCTCGCGGAGGAGACATGGGTAAAACACCTTTTCTTGAATTTCGCCGGACGGGGCAGCGGGAGGTCGCACTCCTCTTCCATCGGCTTCAGAAGGAGTACGAGGAACTACGGCGGATCGTCAACCGCCCTGTGATGGAACCCGAAATGCCAGACCTGGCACGCGCCGCCCACGGCCGCATAGGTGCATTGTACGAGCGGCTAGCCGAGTTGCTGGGGGAAACCAACGCGGAGTCGATTGCCTGCGCTGTCTACATGTGGGTGTTGAACAGCGAGGGGATCTGAGCTGCCCGCCGTTCCCACGCTGAGATGCATCGGCTCCAGAATGCAGCTACCGATGCATTCCCGCCAGGGGAGAGACGGGAAGACCAAACCTGAATGGAGACCAAGGAAGGCACGTCTCGTCGAAGCAAGGACCCGGTTCGCGAGGGCTGGGCAGTCCCGCCCCATTCTCTGGTGCGGGAGGATGTCAACTTACCAGGTCGTGCCTCCGGGCGCACCTTCCGGAAGGGGCGAGGGAACCGCTCGATAGGCAACAGGGGGTTCAACACGCCCCAATGGGAAAGAGAGTGACGGATGAGGGAAGACGGGCGAGGCGCCCCTGTTGAGGAGGAGTGCGCCTCTGACCCCTCCACGCATACCCGATGGTTCCGAAAGCGGCTCCTCGCCTGGTTCAAGCTTGGCGGGCGCAGCTTTCCCTGGCGCGAGCCCGCCAGGATGCCCTACGAGGTCGTCGTTGCCGAAATCCTGCTACAGCGCACTACGGCGAACTGCGTGGCCCGGGCGTACCCGGTGTTCCTCGAGCGCTATCCCTCCTGGGAGGTGCTGTCCCGCGCTTCGTTGGAGCGCCTGCAGGAAGATCTGAGGCCGCTCGGGCTCTGGCGGCAGAAGGCGGCCGCGTTCCGGTCCCTGGCGCGCTCGATCGAGGAGGGCGGAGGTCGGGTTCCGGCGTCGCGTCAGGAGTTGGAGCGGCTCAGGGGCGTCGGGCAGTATACCGCGAGCGCCATACTGGCTGTCGTATACGGCCGGGCAGAGCCGCTCGTCGATGCGAACGCGGCGAGGGTTCTGGGGCGCTTCTTCGGGCCGCAAACGTTTTCCGATATCGGGCGCGACCCCACCCTGCACGCACTCGCGCGACGGGTGGCGCTCGGCAAGCAGAGCCTGCTGGTCAGCTGGGCCATCCTCGATTTCGGGGCACTGGTCTGCCGTCCTCGCCGCCCACACTGTCAGGAGTGTCCCCTGCGTCGCAGATGCGGCTTTTTCGCAATCGCCGCCCAACGGTGATGCTCGGGCGTCTCGATTTCCCTTTTACTTCCCGCGTTTCAGAACAGAAACACAGGAAGCCGTCATGCAAGGCGTGCTGCCTTCGAGGAGGAGGAACATTGCGTAGTGACCACCCGGAAAGAGAGCGAGGCCACATCGGCGCACGTTAGACTGGAATACCACGCGACCGTCCGCGATCTGCCCACGCACGAGCAACCCCGCGAGCGCCTCCAGCACTCGGGGCCAGAGGCCCTCTCAGCGGCAGAGTTGCTCGCCATCGCCCTGCGCACAGGCACCAGGCGCGACAACGCCCTCGAGCTGGCGGGCAAGCTCCTCGCCAAGTACGGTGGTCTCTCCGGGCTGGTGCGGGCCGACTTCGGCGAGCTGTGCTCCGAATACGGCATGGGAAAGGCCAAGACAGCGCAGTTGAAGGCCGCCCTGGAGGTCGGACGGCGCCTTGGCGTGCTGCTGCCGGAAGAGAAGTACCGCATCCACTCTCCTTCCGATGCGGCGAACCTGGTGATGGTGGAGATGGCGTACCTGGACCACGAACAGCTCCGCATCCTCCTCCTCGATGGGAAGAACCAGGTGGTGGGCAACGTTCTCCGCTATCGGGGGACCGTCAACAGCTCCGTCCTCCGCGCCGCCGAGGTATTTCGCCCCGCCATCACGAACAACTGCCCCGGTATCATCGTCTGCCACAACCACCCAAGCGGCGATCCAACACCCTCCGAGGATGACATCGACACCACGCGGCAATTGGTCGAGGCGAGCGAAATCCTCGACATTGAACTGGTCGACCACATCATCATCGGTGCGGGCCGCTTCGTGAGCTTGAAGGAGGTGCTGAAATGGCAGTGAGCGGGCGGCGACATGGGCTGTTGGTGCGTGTTGGCCGCAATCGCCGGCGGTGTGCCAGCGGCCCCAACGGCTATTTTTACTGCTTGCTGCAGCAACGACGGGGTAGGGGTGTCGGCAACGAGGCGATTCCCTTCCGGCCTGTGGGTGTCTAAGAAGAACGAGACAGAGGGGATATGTGCCACGAACTGCCTGACGAGGCCGGGAAACAGTCAAGGAAGGAGCAGGTGCACAGGCGATGCAAGAAGCGGGTGAGGACAAACGCACGGAGTACCCCCCGGTGCGGATCACCACATTAGGAGAATTTGCACTCGAACGGCTCGTTCCTCCTTTCGCGAGGACCGCGGATGAACAGCCGCACTACGCACTGGTTGCACGCAGCGATTGGAGCAATCGCGGACCGGCGATGGCCATGTTGAAGGTACTGCTGTGCCGGGCCAACCGCAGGGCGTCCAGGGATGAGCTCATCGAGGCCATCTGGCCCGACCACGAGGCGATCAACGCCGCTCACGCGCTCGACTCGGCAGCATCTGTGCTCCGGAGGCACATCCTGCGCGCGGGCGAGGCGGGAAGCCTGCTGCTCACGCTGCGCAGCGGCGGCGAAACGATCTTCAAACTGGCTGGGCAGCAGCGCATCTGGGTCGACGCCGATGCGTTTCTCTCACTTGTGTCGAAGGCGACGCGGGCCGAGTGCCAGGGGCAGAACCCGCTTCTCCTGCTCGAGCAGGCGCACGCCCTCGCAGGGGGCGAATTTCTCGAAGACGACCTGTACGCTGAATGGGCACAGCCGCGGCGGCACACGATTAACGGCGCGCGGCACCGCGTGCTCTTCAAGCTGGTCGACCTCCACCTCGGGGACGGGCAGGTGGGCCTGGCCGAGGAGCTGCTCTTCGCCGCGCTGGAGGAGGACCCGACCGACGAAGACGCTCTCTGCCGCCTGATGGTCCTGCTGGTGGAGCGGGAGAGGCGACAAGAGGCGCTCCAGCTCTACCAATACACCGAAGATGTGCTCCAGGAAGAGCAGGAGGAGCCCGCCGTCTACACCCGCGAGCTGGCGCAGCGCATCCGGCAGGGGCTGATCTTGCGAGAGCGCGGGGAGCGTTACACTGCGGTGAGGGTGCAGGCGCTGTTCGCGCCGGGGCAGGATGTGGTGTCGAGAGACCACGGGAACGGCTTCGGCGCGAAGCGAGCCCGGCTGACGACCAACGCTGCGCGGTGCGGAGGCCAAACGCCATCCCCCTATCGGTACCGCCCACCGCGCCGCCGATCCTGGAGACAGGCAGCGCTCCCCGTTGGTTGAGCCAGGAGCAGGTCTCTGGACGGGAGCGGGCCTCACAGCAAACACCTCTCACCGCTGGAAGAAGAGCGCCAGCGAGACTGCCGTGGTTCTGTACCTGGGAAACCGTTGGCGTATGCGTCACGAGTTGCGACGGGACGCATTGTTAAACGACGTATGAGGGAAAGCGCCGGGCCGGCTGCTGATCCGGCCTGCTCAAAGAGCGATGATTGCTCAGGCAACGGTAGCTGCCCCTAGATTTAAGGACAGCTCCGTTATCGGCCTTCGCTCTTTAATTGGCTCCCAGATCGTTGTCGAGCCGCTTGTTGATCTCCTCTTCCGCCTTGATTCTCGCCGCGAACACCGGGACAAACTGAGTGTCGGGAGAGTCCCTCCGTATCCGCACCAGCTTCCAACCCTCCCCCACATCCCGGTACAGGAGCAGATAGAAGCCATTCCACCTGGGAGAGTGGCCAGCTTTGCGCTTGTAGGGACGGCGGGCGAAAAAAGAAGCGACGATGTGGGGGAGCGGCACCATGACCCTTGAATCCATGCGGCAAAAGGTGATCCCTCCCACGTCTTCCCGGTCATCCACCAGCAGGCGCTCTCCTTCAATCCAGGCAGAGAGGAGGGCCAGAGCCTCGGCGGGAACTTCTTCGCGGGCAAGCGCCACTTTCGTCAATGCGTACTCTTCGCGTGTGAGGTGAGACGGCTCCCTCATCGGTTTCTTCCTCCTCGTTTTCCCCTTTGCTTGCCGCGCGCCTTGCCCCTTCCCGGCAGGATCGCGCCGACCCGCCGCGCGCCTTTCGGGAGGGAACCCCAACGCGGTTGCAGCGCGGCTACCGTTTGCGCGGCCATCGCGTCCTCTTGCCGCTGAATCCGGGAGAGCCAGCCTTTTCGTTCAGCGTGAACAGGGGACCAGCCGTCTCCCTCGGTAATCCCATAGAGGGCGAGGGTATCCAGAAGGTCTTTCAATGGGCCCATTCCCCACATGTCCGCGTCCTTCCCCCTTGCCCCGCTGGAAAGGCAATAGATGGGGGCGTCCCGGGCCTTCTTCCCAACGTCTGTTACCAGGAACCAGTTCTCACCTCTCTCGAGAGAGGCGGCGGCGAAGGGGCTCTGCGCGATGGCATCGACGAGAGGGCGGGGCCCGCTCCTTGCCCTCTCGTATACCCCTTGCGGAAACAGATTCCGAAACTGCGCCTCATCCTCTTCCTCGCGCAGATCATAGACCAGATCGTGGCTGTGGTCGCCGATGAGGACCTGGTGTTGCTTGACGGCCTGGATAAACGCCTCCATCCAGTCCGGCGACGTTTCAATCGACAGGCAGGCGGCGTCAGGGGTCATGACCACTCCTATCTCACCATTCTGCACGCCCCGAAGTAATCGGGAAAACGTCTCGCGGCACTCTCCAAGCCCCTCATGATACGCGAAACTCCTCAATTTGCCGTCGTGCTCTGCCGCATAAATGGCCACCTTGCGATCGCGCGCCACTTGCTCCAAAAAAGCCAGGCTTTTCATCGAATACTCCTCCTGATCGCTATTGCGCTCCCAAGCAGGGAAGTCGTGGTAGGCGCACTCGTCGAGCCTCCTTCCTTTGATCGCCCTGACGTCGCCGGAGAGCCATGCTGAGCACCCAGGCAGCTCTGCCGGACGCGCCGTAACCGAACGTGCCCCCAGCAGGTGCCTGACACATCCCTCCGCCCCCCGTTGTGCACCTGCATGACGCTCTTGTCGACCCCCATATCGTGTTCGATGAGAGGAAGACACTCGGCGACGAAAACTGGGTCGATGGTGACGGCCCCCTGATGGATTGGTGGCGATCCGCTCGGTTGTCTTCCATGAAGCGCGGCACGCCATGCTCCTTCCGTTTGGGAATGTTGTCCGTCTACAATCTGCTTTAGCACTATTCTCTGACAACGAGTGGAAAAGGGAAACGGCACCCGCCCTGCGATAATGATAGCAGGCCGGACTCAGTTCAGGCTCACCCAATTTCACGAGGTCCTCACGAAAAAAGGCGGGAACTTCTAACGTCCGGCGACGTCCCTCCCCCCACGCCTCTAGCATCCCCTATGGGGGACCGCGCGGAATGTTCGTGAGCATCCCGTGAAAATCCCAGGGACGGGAAAGAGGTCCGCCTGCTATCATAGCTTGAGAAAGGCGCTCTCGTGCCGCGAGGCGTTCGAAGCAAAAAGAGGAGAAGCCCTACAGCCCATGCAGAAACAGCCGCCTGCTCCGATCCATGTTCGCGTCGACACGCAAGAACAGCGCTCCGGCATCCCCGATCTGCTGGCCGCCATGCCGCAGGTGCACATTGAGGTGATCCCACTGCACATGGGCGACTACGACGTGGGCGGCGATCCATGCCGCGTGTTCGAGCGCAAGACGGCCAGTGACTTTCTCACCAGCCTGGCGCAGGGACGCTTATTCACGCAACTCACCGCGTTGCGGAAAAGCCGCTTCGCGCCCATCTTACTGCTGGAGGGGGACCCACTGCGCGTCGGCCACTCCCAGATGCGCCCCGAAAGCATCCGCGGGGCGCTGACCTACATCACCGCTATCTTGCGTGTGCCGATCCTGCCCAGCAGCGGCCCGTCAGATTCTGCGCACCTGGTCTACGCTGCAGCAAAACAGTGCCAGGTCGTGCGCGCGACTCCCGGCCCTGCGACAGGGCGGCGCAGGGCCTCTCAGTCCGAGCAGCAGATGCAGGTCCTCTTGGCCCTGCCGGGCGTCGGCCCCGCCACCGCGCGCGCGGTATGCGCGCGGTTTGGCAGCTTGCATGAGCTGTTGAGCGCCGGACCCGCCCAGCTTTCGACAGTCCCCGGCGTCGGCCCCTCGCGGGCCGCCGCGCTGGAACAGTTGCTGCACGCCGCGCTGCCGACCTCAGGCGGCGGCTGAAGGCCACTGGAGCACTTCGCGCTCATTTCGTCTCGCAGTCCCAGCGGAATACGACCGCCGTAGGTAGAACTATTGACCGCGCAGTCTTTCGAAGGAAAGGAGCAAGCATCATGGTTTTGCACGTTGAACTCGACTCATGGCTACAAGCAGAAGAACATTTTAGAGATGTGGATCAAGATCAAGGCCGAAGGCATTACGATCGCGAGATGTTCAACTGTGAGCTCGCGCTCAATCTGGCGGGGATAGGGACACTGTTCAGTTGTAGTGGGCACCTGGACGGTTTACCGGCTTTCCCTTACATCACGATCGTACCCCAAAGAGAAACATCCGGTTTGGTTCCCCGATACGTGGGCGTGATGGAGACTCAGCTCCTCTCACAGGAGGCCCTTACCGTTAAGCAGGGCATTGTCAAGGCCATGTCAGAATTAGGGCAACGCCTTTTGGGCCTGCTCACCGGCTTTTATGAGCAAAGGCCGACGCCTTTGTCCTGTCGCCTCGTTATCCAAGCAAACGGTTTGGGGAGCTACACCCTGGTAAATCAGGGGTCCATTGTCGGTCTACTCTCGGATCAAGAGACACTGAGGGCCTACCAGGATGAATTTGCGGCGCTTGGTGTATATCTCAAGAGCGTGTGGGAGTGAGCGTCCGCCTTTTTCCGGGTGAGGATAGTAGCTGACAGAGCATCCTTCCCAGATGGAGTGGTCTACACGCGGCACACCCTTGTCGACGTGTGAGGTGGGGCGCCGCCCCGGTGCCCCCCCTGCTCGTCTCGCCCCCTTGGTCGACCAAGGGCAGCCGTAGGGCGGTCCCTGTGCTGTCTCCTCGGGTGACACGGAGCCGGGGAGATCACCACCTGCATTCAGACGCGACAGCCGGTCGTACCGAGCAGATAAGGGGTGCCGACCCAGCAGACGATCGTCACTCGGATACTTCCGCCCAACACAGGAAAGCGAGATTGAGGTGCCAGGCTCAAAGCCTATAAAGCCTTGCCCTCGCCGCAGCGATACCTGCTCATAGGCAGCGAGGGAAAGGAGGTCCTCGCGTACAGGCGCGCCCGGTGCTTGCTGCTGGTACAAAATCCGCCCCGAACTCCTTGTCACTATCCCAGATTGAACTTAGGGGAATCTGCTCATACGGAGTCACTTCCCACATCGGTACGCACCACCGAAAGAATCGCCGGAGAATGGATCGCGCTCATACGGATCACCCTTCATGATTCCCCCAATGAGGGCGTTGAAGAGAGCGGAAAGTGGACGGACGAGCATGGGCACCTTACGACAAATCGTACGACGATTACGGCGATCACGAGCGACCGACAAAGTTGTCTGGCGAGCAAACTCGGCGAAGTTGAGCACACTGGCAACCACCAGAGGCCACCCGGGAACAAACGGGGCCGCTTCTCTCCACCGGCATAAACCCGCCTCCAGCGTCCGCTGACGTTCATCCCACGCTCAATTTACTACATTTCGTTCGTTGAAAGTAGTAGAAGGTCTCTTTACCAGGCAGGTGCCCAGATGCCGAATTCGTTGCCGTCGGGATCGGTGAACTGAGCCCATTTGCCCCAGGGTTCAGTACTCAGCTCTTTGGAAAGATTGACACCACGAGCTTTGAGCGTCTCACAGGTTTCTTCTATATTGTCGGTATTCAGGACGTAGCCAGTGAAGCCAGTTTTGTCGCCGCCGCTCTGGCCGCGCAGGCCAAGCATGATATGGGTTTGTGCCCCGGGAGGAGCTACTTCGAGCCAGCGCTCAGTTTCGCTCATGGGCTGGTCGTTGATCTTCTCAAAGCCGAGCTTGTTGACATAGAAGTCGAGGGCTTTGCCCTGGTCGCTGACGCCTACACCGATGGTACCGATTTTCGTGAACATAGATATCTCCTCTCTGTTAATCACCAGTAGTTGTTATTAGTATACCCGCCCGGGCTCAGAAAAACTTCTCTGATCTTGCGCATCTGCCAAAGTAATAGCATGTCAGGTGAGAATGGATATGCTCATCTTGGGACATGTGTTCATAAAAGAGGGGACTGAGGTATATATCCAGCATTTAGCCAGTCAACGATACCTGGATAGTCCTGACGTAGAAAGTCAGCGCCAGGGAAAAGCGGCCCCTTTTTTCACTCGACTTTCTGTTCATTCTGGCTGGCAGCGAAATCAGAAGAATATGAGTGCCTGTAGTGCGAGAAGCGAAGGAGGCGGCGTTACTTCACCGCGAAGATACTTTTCAAGCAGGGCGCGTCTTGCCTCTGAAAGGTCAGGTGTTCCCGACATCGCTTGCCATCCTTTCAACAGAGTGTGTATCAGGCGTTGCAGGGCGACTGCGAGAGTCGCCCCTACAAAGACACAGTGCTAGAATGTCACTGGTAGCGTTGTAAGACCGCGGAAGCCGAGGTTGCCACGCCAATTCGCACGATCAGAGACCAGACGCATAGCTGGCATGCGACGGAAAAGCGTCTTGAAGGCGATTTCGCCTTCGAGCCGTGCCAGGGGAGCGCCAAAGCAGAAGTGGGGCCCCCAGGCGAACGCGAGATGCCGGTTATCCTGGCGATGGATATCCAGGCAGTCCGGGTCAGCGAAGCGATCCGGGTCGCGATTGGCGGCCCCGAACACCGTAATCACGGCCTGGCGTTTGCGGATCATCCTCCCGCCCAGTTCTACATCCTCCGGCGCCAGGCGCGAGGTATACTGGATCGGGCTTTCATAGCGCAGCAGTTCCTCGATGGCGGTAGGAATCAATGAAGGATCGGCTTTTAATTGTTCGAGTTGCTCTGGATGATGCATCAGGTTGAACGTGCCGTTGCCGATGAGATTCGTCGTTGTCTCCTGACCGCCGGTCATCAGCATAATGCTATTGGCGACGATCTCTTCCTGTGTCAAGCTGTCCCCATTCTGCTCGGCACTGAGCAGGGCGTTGATGAGATCATCGCGTGGGTGCAGGCGATGATCCTGAACCGCGTCGTTAAAATAGGCGCACATCTCCTCCAGCGTGCGCATCACCTGCGGCGCGTGATCTGGATTATGCTGAAAGTTGCCCAACGCCTCGGCGAAGGTGGTCGTCCACGTCGTGAGCTGCTCCCAATCGGAGGTGGGGACGCCGAGCAGCTCGGCGGTCACAATGGCCGGAAGGGGATAGGCCAGGTCCCTGATGAGGTCCATGCTTCCCCTCTCCTGCACCACGTCTAGCAGGTGATCCGTAATATCCTGAATGTGAGAGCGCAACAATTCTACACGACGTGGAGTGAAGGCGGCGGAGGCCAGGCCGCGAATGCGACCGTGCGCCGGCAGATCCATAAACAGCATCTGCCGCACCAACACCTCGGCGATCGGCGTCAGGGCCGACAGACCCAGCTCGGTCAGTTGCGCGGGCGTCGGAGTGCGCGTAGCCGAGAAGTGCTGGAGGACCGTTATCACATCCGCATAGCGGGTCACGACCCAGGCATGCAAAAAGGGGTCCCAGTGTACCGGGTCCTCGTTACGAAGCCGGCGGTACAGGGGATATGGGTTAGCGAGCACCTCAGGGTCAAGTAAGTGCACAAGGCTTAGTGATGTGTCAGTGCTTGCTTGCATAGTCATAGAGATTCCTCCATCTCCCGGACGCTTTACTTCCTCTCGGCCAGATGAGCGTAGCTAGATGCTTCTGATCAGTCACATGACACGTAGTGTAGAGACGTAGTCTCGTTTGTGACTGAATAAGGAGCTAGTGTAGCATCGTTTCTGGCCGAATACAGAGCTTATCGGTTCTGTCCTTGTTCAAGCAAGCGCAGAACTTCTTCATCGCTCATTGTCGCCACTTTAATAAGAACAAGGCGCTCAATCTCGGTAGATAATTGTCGTATGGTCGGAGCCTCGAATAATGTGCGCAGCGAAAGATCAACGCCAAAGTTATCTGCCACACGCGCGATGATTTGCGTCCCCAGTAGTGAGTGACCACCGAGCAAGAAGAAGTTGTCATCGATGCCGATCTCGTCTTTGTCCATCTTCAAGAGCTTGCTTACAATTCTGACCACACGCTCTTCGGTTGGTGTGAGCGGTACAGCGACAACTTCATCGTGTACGATGTTGTTCGCGTCCGGTGCAGGCAGTGCCGTGCGATCAACTTTCCCATTAGGCGTGGTCGGCAGGGCATCGAGCCGAACATAGATGGCCGGAATCATATAGTCCGGCAGCTGTTGCGCCAGCGTCTCGCGCAGCGTGTTCGCGGTAAGGTGTGCAGTGGGAGCCGGCACCACATAAGCCACAAGGCGCTTCTCACCCGGCTCGTCTTCGCGGGCCACCACCACGCTCGCCTGTACGTCCGGGTGGCTATTAAGCACGGATGCGATCTCATTGGGTTCGATACGATAGCCCTTGATCTTGATCTGATAGTCGGCGCGTCCCACAAACGCAATCTGCCCGTCGGGCAGGAAGCGAGCCATGTCGCCAGTTTTATACAGACGCGACCCTGGCTCATCGCTAAACGGATTCCGAATAAATTTCTCCGCAGTGAGTTCGGGGCGATTGAGATAGCCAGGAGAAAGACCTGCGCCACCGATATACAATTCGCCTGCTGTACCTATAGGCACCGGCTGCAAATGTTCGTCCAGGAGATAGATCTGTGTGTTATCGATTGCGTGCCCAATCGGTGGCAGGGATGTGGGATGCTCGGCGAGAGGAACGCGCCCGGATGTAACGAGGACCGTCGCTTCTGTAGGACCATAGTTATTGATCAACGTAAATGGCAACGCGGGCGAAGGATAGTGATGAAGGACATCGGCGCCTGTTAACAGATAGCGCAATGCGGTTTTAGACGGCCACTCTAGAGTCATGACTTCTTCGGCCAGAGCTGTTGGTAAGAAGGTAATGGTGATTGCGTTGCGTATCAACCCATCGCGTATCTTGTGAGCAAGCGCGCGGTCCTCATCGTTTACCAGGTAAATGCTCGCGCCAGCAGTGAGATAAGGCCATAGTTCCCATCCCGTAGCATCAAAAGCGGGGCTCGTGATCTGCGTTGCGCGATCAGTAGGGGTAACGGCAAAGGTGCGCTGATGCCAGAATATCAGATTGAGCAGGCTATCATGCCTGATTTGTACACCCTTTGGACGCCCGGTCGATCCTGAAGTGTAGATCACATATACCAGGTCGGTCGCTGTAAGTTCAGAGACGGGATCAGTTTCAGGCTGCCTGGTCAGCACATCTGCATCGGTATCCAGACAGACAACGCTGGCGCCCTGGTGAGAGAGCCGCTCGGTCAGGTGGCGTTGGGTCACCAGGACTGGAACTCTAGCGTCTTCCAGCATAAAAGAGAGCCGTTCAGAAGGATAGGAGGGATCAAGCGGCACATAGACACCACCCGCTTTCAAGATGCCCAGTAGTCCCACGACCATTTCCAACGAACGCTCAACACAAAAGCCAACCAGCACATTTGGACCCACGCCCAGGGAGCGCAAGTAATGAGCGAGCTGGTTAGCTCGTCGATTCAGCTCTCGATAGGTAAGCATTCTATCACGCTCTACAAGAGCTACCGCTCCGGGCCGCAAAGCAGCCTGCGTTGCAACCAGTTGTGGAACACATGCATGACGCGGATAATCGCGTTGTGTAGCATTCCATAGAGCCAGTTGTTGCCATTCACGTGTAGAATTTGCCTCATTCACCGAAATAAGTGGATCAGATGAAGATTTATTACGAGAAATTTCCGCCATTTTGCTACTATCCATGTGTACAACTTTCCCTCCTGTATCCAGCTTTCTGGGCTACACATTCTATGCTTGTTTCCTCCACGAGGGATGCCAGGTGCTCATATTTTTTGGGGTAAGAAAGTATAAGCGTACTCAAGCTCGTTGTAACACAACATCAAACAGTATACCTAAGAGATGAAATAAAAATCGCCAGTTAATGACTAATTTTATGGAAATTGATAGCCGACTTTAGCGCCAGTGATAACCGTTTGCGAAGAGGTAAGTAGCCGAAATGCAGCGGCCATCATGACCACGCGTACGCTTTCTTAGCATACAAGAGATGGCTCTGAAACACGACAGAGTCCCATAGACAGCTATGGGACTCTATAAAAAAATCCTGGCTCTTCTTACGTATTGAAGAGTTTCTAAGGCTATTCAATGGAAGAGATAAGGCGCGACCCTGTCAGGTTGGTCAAGCTACAACCCCGCTCGCGCACAGTAGAAATCTCCAGATCGAAGCTATCCAACTTGTTGCGTAACGACGAAAGTGCGCGGCGAATAGGCCTGAGTTCCTGTTGCCACGTTCCAAGCTTCATAGCTTCCTGCAAGCGCTGACGACAGCGTGTTACAACTACTGGACTGACGGTGTTCAAAGCAATGTTTGAAAGTAGTACCTCGTAAGGGCAACAATGCGGAAAAGTTTCTAAAATCGGCACAATCACACGTATCTCATTGACGCTTAATTGTTGCTCCATAATTTGTACCGGCCCTTCACATAACAACGAGAGCGTACGTGTTTTCAGGTTCAAGACCAGTGTATGTCCAGGTGGCAGCAAATTCAACGGAGAGAAATGAGAGATGGATACCTCGCTCTCTTTCTGTTGTTTGAGACGAACGGGTTGTGTCTTCTGCATACAACCTTCCTTACTCTATTCGACTCTACTCTACACTAATCTACGAAGGAGGTTACATGTCCAATGATAAAGAGAAGGCAGCTATCAATAACGACAAAATACTTGAGACTGACCGTACGAAACAGCATGTAAAGGGATGTGAGGCGCCAGGGGTTATTTCACTGTGGAGAAATAATAATCTCCTCTTCCCCACAAGTATATAACATATAAAGTTCTTTCTGTACAGCAAGCGGACGCTAAACAAATATAGGCGAGACAAAATTTTACTGAGATATACCTGTCACAGGACAAGATATCTAATCAGTCGAACCCTCTTCTCCAGGCATAGTAACTGAACTATATTTAAGGTAGTGCGGTTATCATAACCGTGTTGAACAGGTCACAATCTCTCGTGGCCAGGAGAGAGATAATCAATAAAGTCGGTCATCAGTTGAAACAAAAGTAGTCGTTAACTGGCGATTTTTTTTTCGCTCTTGGGTATACTTTTGCAGGGATAAGAAGTATCAAGCCATTCATTCTTTTACTCACTTGCTTTATTTCCATCGCTTCTCTTGCAAAAGCAGTGGTGTTGGAAGAGTAGAGGAAGTAACTCAGGCTCCGAAGAGAGACGCCACAGAATGTGATCGTGCAATACCATTGAGGAGAGCATATTATGATCGCTATTGCGGCTCCTCTGATGGGAACTGAGGAGGAAACTGCTGTTCTTCAAGTTCTCGCATCAGGACGCCTTGCTCAAGGAGAGCGTGTTGCAACATTTGAGCAGCGCTTTGCCAGTTTCTGCCAGGTTCGGGAGGCCGTTGCCGTCTCTTCAGGCACGGCAGCGCTGCATCTGGCGCTGCTAGCGCATGGCATCGGTCCTGGTGACGAGGTTATCACCACCGCATTTAGTTTTGCAGCGACAGCCAATGCTATTTTACTAGCCCGTGCAACCCCGGTGTTTGTCGACATCGAGCCTGACACTTATACACTCGATCCTGCACAGGTCGAGTTAGTGGTGACGCCACGCACAAAAGCTATTATTCCGGTACATCTCTACGGTTGTCCCTGTAATATGGAGCGCCTGGCGCAGATCGCGGAGGCGTACTCGCTTGTCTTAATCGAAGACGCGTGCCAGGCTCACGCCGCAACCTTCAATGGAAAGCCTATAGGTAGCTTCGGGACGGGATGTTTCTCATTCTATGCCACGAAGAACATGACAACCTGTGAAGGAGGCATGCTGACGACAAATGATCCGGCGATTGCAGAAAAATTACGTCTGCTGCGCAATCATGGGCAGGAGGCACGGTACTATCATATCGCGTTGGGCTATAACTTGCGCATGATGGAACTGCAAGGAGCAATGGGTATTGTCCAGTTGGAAAAACTAGAGGCTTTTACGAAACAACGCATCGCCAATGCCAGATGCCTGACAAACTGTCTCAAAGAATATGTAACTACTCCGGTAGAGCGTCTCGGGGCGCGCCATGTCTACCACCAGTATACGATAAGAGTACCGGAAAAGCGCAATGACTGGGTAACGCAACTGCGAACTGAAGGCATTGAGACCGCCATTCATTATCCTCTACCCATTCACCAGCAACCGTTCTACCAGCGTAATGCAACACTTTTTCGCATTTTAACGCCGGGGAAGAGAGCGCATGTCAGAGGAAGTAATCCTGCCGCGCGCTTGCCAGAGACAGAGAGTGCCGCGCAAGAGGTACTCTCGCTGCCAGTGCACCCGGCTCTCAGCCAGGAAGATCTCTCCGCCATCGCAAGGAAGGTGGTAGCTTTATGCGATTGAAAATAGCAGTAGCTGGTGCAGGTTCCATGGGAATGAATCACCTGCGAGTATTGACAGATTTTGATGAAGAGCGTGTGCAACTAGTAGGCGTTGCGGACCCGCATGAGCCGGCACTTAAGCACGCAATGAATCGCTTTCATGTGGCAGCCTATACCGATTACTGTCAAATGATTGAGCAAACACGACCTGACCTTGTAGCCGTCGTTGTGCCCACGCATCTTCATCACGAGGTAGCGGCATTCGCACTGGAACGCGGCATCAACGTCCTTATAGAAAAGCCTATCACGACCACAGCTGAAGAAGCCATGATGTTGCTCGACCTTGCGCGTCAACGGGGAGCAAAGATTGCTGTTGGACACGTCGAACGCTTCAATCCGGCGGTCGTCGAACTCAAACAGCGTCTTCGTACCAACTCGCCTGGTCAGATATTTCACCTGCATGCTCGACGTATCGGACCCTTTCCGCCACGTATCAGAGACGTGGGAGTCATCCTTGATCTTGCCTCGCACGATATCGATGTGATGCGCTACCTGGCGAATGCCGAGGTGGAGCACGTCTATGCACAAACGCAGCGGCGCATTCATAGCACGCACGAGGATTTACTGCTCGGCATTCTACGTTTCGGCAACGATGCCATTGGCGTGCTCGATGTTAACTGGTTGACACCGACCAAGGTACGCGAACTGACCGTTACATGTGAGAAAGGCATGTTTCTTATCAACTACCTGACGCAAGAAATCTACTTCTATGAGAATGACTATACGCCTACGAACTGGGATGCTCTACGTTCGCTTGCAGGTGTAAGCGAGGGTACAATGACGCGCCTCAAAGTACAAAAAGCGGAACCATTGCAGTTGGAGTATATCGATGTTATCAAAGCTATCACAGACGATACCCTGCCCACAGTTACAGGAGAGGATGGGTTAGCCGTTCTGCGGATAGTACAACAGCTCTCTACACCTGCTGCGCCGCAAGATACGCGGGCCAGAGAGGTTGTGAAAGGCATGGAGGTCGAAGTATAGTATGTGCAACACCAGCTCCTTTCTCCCTCCACGACAGGCGACTATTGCCGTCGTTGGGCTGGGCAAGATTGGCCTGCCTCTTGCAGTACAGTATGCGCGGCATGGTTGTCGTGTGATCGGTTGCGACATTAATCCACATGTCGTCGAGACCATCAATGCAGGAAAGGCGCATATTCAAGAGGAAACAGGGCTGGCAGAAAGCGTTGCCGACCTGGTAACTCAGGGTTTGCTTTCCGCGACCGGCGATACAGGCGCAGCCGTCCGAGAAGCAGGAATAATTGTGGTAATTGTGCCTGTCATCATCGATACGCAGCACAGACCCGACTTCACGCCTATTGATGCGGCCACACGAGCTATCGGTGCGGGTCTACAACCGGGTACGCTGATAATTTATGAAACGACTGTTCCTGTCGGCACGACTGCAGGCAGAGTGGCTCCACTTCTTGAGCAGACTTCACAACTCAAGGCAGGTCAAGATTTCTACCTTGCCTTCAGCCCTGAGCGCGTCTCTTCCGGCCACATTTTCCGCGATCTTCATATCTATCCCAAGATTGTGGGTGGCATAAATGAGCAGAGCACTGCGGCTGCAGCCGCGTTTTACCGGTCCGTCCTGGATGCCTCTATCATGATGATGGCTTCAAGTGAAGAGGCGGAGTTCGTCAAGCTCATCGAAACGACGTATCGCGATGTCAATATCGCGCTGGCGAACGAGTTTGCGCACTACGCGGATGTGCATAGTCTCAACGTCTCGCGCGCTATTGCGGCGGCTAATACACAGCCCTACTCGCATATTCACACTCCGGGCGTCGGTGTCGGTGGACACTGTATCCCTGTCTATCCCTACTTTCTCTTAGCTGGTGTAGAGGATAGGCACAATCAAATCCATGACTCTGAGCTGCCAATGCTTTTGTTGCCACGCTTCGCACGCCGCATCAACGATGCAATGGCAGAGTATGCCGTTCATCGGATAGAAACCATCATCGGACCACTGGCAGGTCAATCAGTCCTCATGCTCGGAGTAGCATATCGGGGAGATGTGCGCGAAGTTGCTTTCACAAGTGCGAAGCTACTTCAAGATGCTCTCATCGAGTGCGGTGCAACAGTGTATACTGACGACCCACTATTTAGCGCGGAGGAGCTACATGCACTGGGATATACTCCTCTCACTCCTGAGGTGGGGGGCGAGATTGGAGCCGTCATTTTACAGGCGGACCACCAGGCGTACCGGTCGTTCGACGTGAGTCGGTTCACAAGCTGCCGGGTCTTACTCGATGGGCGCGGAACCCTCGACCGTGAGAGGATTGAAGCGGCTGGCATACGCTATATCAGCATTGGAGACGGCGCCCGAGAACAGTTTGACCGGCGGGAGAGCGACAGACAATCTGCTCTCACTTCTATATTATGGAATGGAGGTAAGCAGTAGTGCGTTTTGCATCGATAGTCGGGGCTCGTCCCCAATTCGTCAAGGTCGCAGTGGTCAGTCGTGCGCTTCGGCAACTACATGAGGAACTGATCATTCATACAGGGCAACACTACGACTACAACATGTCGGCGCAGTTCTTCGACGAACTAGATATCCCCGCTGCTGATTATCACCTGGGGTGTGGTTCCGGTTCGCATGGTGCCCAGACGGGTCGCATGCTCGAAGCTATTGAAGAAGTACTCTTGAAAGAGCACTTCGATGCAGTCATTGTGTATGGTGATACCAACTCTACGCTTGCCGGCGCACTTGCCGCTGCCAAGCTGCACATTCCAGTTGCTCATGTAGAGGCAGGACTGCGCAACTTCGATCAAGCCATGCCCGAGGAGATCAACCGCGTTCTTTCCGATCATCTCTCGCGTCGTCTCTACTGCCCAACGGAGACAGCCTGTAAGAATCTGAACAAAGAAGGTATCACACGAGGAGTCGAGTTCGTCGGCGATGTAATGTATGATCTGCTGTTACAAGTCCAGCCTGATCTGGCCCAACGTACAGAGAGACTCTTGCGTACATTTCATCTCGCCCCGCAATCTTATGCATTGGTAACGGTACACCGTGCTATCAACGCCGATAGCCGGGAAGCGATGAGCGGCATTGCCAGGGGGTTGAACAGGCTAGAGATGCCAGTGATCTTTCCTGTGCATCCGCGTACACGTGCTCGTCTGAAACACTATGGTATTACCTGGGAGAAGCACGTCCATTTGATCGATCCAATAGGCTATCTCGATATGATGGCGTTGGGAAGAACCGCTTACCGTATACTTACCGATTCTGGTGGATTGCAGAAAGAAGCATTTTTCCTGCGGGTGCCTTGCATAACACTACGAGAGGAAACTGAGTGGGTGGAAACAGTTGAGGCCGGTTGGAATACTCTGGTTGGTACGCGTTGGCAAGACATTGTCAAAGCGGTTAGCAGACCCAGGCCGGAACCTCCTGTGCACAATCCATTTGGGGAGGGCGATGCTGCAATACGTATCGCTCACAGTATGACGGATCTGAATTAAAGTCAATAGTTGATGAGCAGGGGGGCACTTATGACACGTATTCTCTTTATCTCTCGCTATTATCCACCGGAGAAAGCTGCCGCAGCGGTGTGCGTAAGTGAAATCGCGAAGCGACTTGTAAAGCTAGGACATCAAGTGACGGTATTAACTACCGTCCCAAATTACCCAACTGGAATAGTTCCAAAGGAATATCGTGGACATCTGCTCTATGAAGAGATCTTTGAGGATGTGCGAGTGATACGGGTTTGGAGCTATATCAGTCCAAATGAGGGATTTCTTCGCCGCATACTAGCTCAACTATCATTTGGCTGCATCGCACCATTTCTTGCGTACAAAGCTATTGGTAGTGTCGATGTAATCATTGTTGAGTCGCCCCCGCTTTTCAACGTCATTGCCGCACATATGATAGCGTGGCGTAAGTCCTGTCCTATGATCTTCTGGGTTGCTGATCTCTGGCCCGAGTCAGCGGTTCGCCTGGGAATACTGCGTAACAGTCTGTTGATTCGGCTTTCAGAATGGCTGGAAGGGTCAACATATCGGCGCTCTAGCATCATCTGGGTAGTGACGCAGGGAATGCGCGAAACGCTGATTCGCAGGGGTATTCCGCTAGAGAAGCTCTTATTAATAACTAACGGTGTTGATACAGCAAAGTTTCGTCCATTACCGCAAGCACAGGCTCGCGCTGAGTTAGGTTGGGCTGATCGCTTTACCCTCCTCTACGCTGGCAATCATGGACTTGTGTATGCAATGACAACTCTGCTCGATGCGGCAGGGATGCTACAGGATTACCCTGATATCCACATGATCCTGGCTGGCGATGGCGTGAAGAAAGCAGAACTGGTATCCGAGGCAAGGAAACGCTGCCTTAAGAACGTTACATTTCTCGATCCCGTGTCACATGATCGGATGCCGCTTCTCTGGGCTGCTGCTGATATATGCCTGATTCCCTTACGAAAACTCGCATTAGTAGAAGGATCGTTGCCCGTAAAAATGTTTGAAGTGATGGCATGTGCTCGTCCTTTCGTATTGGGAGCGGAAGGAATAGCGCGTAATCTCGCAGAACAGGAGGCAAACGCTGGCATTGTTGTAGAACCTGAAAATGTAGAGGCGCTAGTCTCAGCTATCCTTTATTTGCGGACACATCCCGAGGAGGCGGAAGCATTGGGAATACGGGGACATGAATATGTAAAATTCCACTTTGATTATGAACGGCTAACCGCAGTACTTGATACACGCCTTGAGATACTGCTCGGAAAGCAAGCGCCGGTTACTATTCCAGAAACACCCGTACCTGTAAGTGATTCACCGGAGAGAAGGCTGAAGTATTAACCATTATATTTGACATGTTTCAACATGTTAATGTAGCGGAATGGAGTCAGATAGTAAAGAAGGGTCTGGGGGTTAAAAATGCAGCCCGACATTGAGCGCGACGTGCAAATAGCATCTACACTGCACAAAGTAAAATATGAGGATCTGTCATTAGCCCAGGAATATCCTGTGCAAGCGATCCAGTTAAGTGCAGAAAGCTCGGAAAGAATTTCTCAAGAGTCATCCACAGGGGGGCAACAACAAGTGCGGCAATGGAGACCCTCACCAGCACTGTGGAGTCTTACTTTAATGATAGGAGATAGTGTACTTATTCTGGCTTCGCTCGCTTCATTATTGATACTAGCACCACACTTCGATCTGACATTTCACATTTCATGGAATGAACCTGGAACCTGGAACTTGAAGCTTATCTGGGGATGTATTGCACTTCTCTCCTGGAGTATTGCGGTGAATATCACGCAAGCACAAGACTTGAGGAATGCTTCAAATCGCTTTAAGAGTCCTCTCAGAGCATTATTCGCGCTGATGCTTATGGTCATCTTCTGGATTGTACTCATCTATCCCTTTATCGCTGATAGGCTTTCCCCTTCTATCATACTGTTGCTGCTTTTCCTGGTTGTAGCAGCTCCAAGCTTGAGTGCCTGGCGTGTCGCTCTTGCTGAGTGTATGCATTTGCCGCGCTTTCGGACACGCGCTGTCATTATCGGAAGCACTGTTGCTGGAGAAACCATTGCCAGGGAATTTCAAATGTCGAGGCGACCAGATATCAGTCTCCTGGGATACGTCAGCGAAAATGTGCAGAAGGAAGGTCTGCCAGTGCTGGGTGGCAGGAACACCTTACAGGATCTAATGCGCAATGACATGATAGACATGATCATTATGGCTACTGATTACAAAGCCGAGCCAGCGCTTTTCCAGGAAGCTATCGAGGCAACGCAGCTTGGCATTTCACTCATTCCTATGCCCGTAGCCTACGAGAGTATCGGTGGCAAGATACCTGTTGAACATGTCGGCGATCAGTGGTACCTGGCATTACCTGTAGAGATTATCGCCTCACCACTTTATCTTTGCTGGCGCAAGGTTATGGATCTCATCTTTGGGCTCCTTGGCACGCTGTCCCTCCTTCTTATTCTCCCTGCTCTGGCACTGTTGATTATCCTGGACTCACGAGGTCCTGTCTTTTACAGGCAAGAGCGACTAGGGCGTAATGGGCGAAAATTTTTCATCTATAAGTTCCGTTCCATGTATATCGATGCGGAGCATGCAGGTCGTGCTATATGGACGACCCGGGGTGATCTACGCATTACACGTATCGGCCATTTCTTACGTGTCACTCACCTGGATGAATTGCCGCAGGTGTTCAATATTCTGCGTGGCGACATGAGCTTGATAGGACCACGACCGGAGCGAGAAGCGTTTGTCACTGAATTAGAAAAGACCATTCCCTTTTATCGCTGTCGCTTGATAGTCAAACCTGGACTGACGGGGTGGGCACAGGTGAAGTATCACTATGGTGGCACTAACGAGGGAACATTAGCCAAATTGCAATATGATCTCTACTACATCAAACATCAATCATTTACATTAGATATCTGGATCATCTTGAAGACCGTAGCCGAGGTCTTGTTTTGTCGCGGAACATAAAAGAGGGGTAATAGATGATGACGTTTGAACAATACTGGACCGCATTAGTAAAACACTGGGGACTGATCGTCATCTGTTTTTTGGCAGCTGGCGCGGGAACCTTTCTTGGAAGCAAGCTTGTGAAGCCTCTCTATCAATCGTCGGCACTGGTCCAGGTTGCGCTTCGTTCGAACCATAACATGACAGATTATGACAGCTTGCTTGCAAGTGACCAACTTGTTCAGACAGAGGCGATATTGGCGACCAGCGATACGGTACTTCGTCAAGTTGCCTCTCACTATCAGAACCTGACAGCCCAGCAACTCGCACAAGAAGTGACAGCGACGACTAAGCTTAATACACAGCTTTTTGAGATCGATGTGCAGGATGCAAGCCCAACACGGGCCGCGGCGCTGGCGAACGATATTGCAGCGACGTTGAACAAACAGCAACTTCGGAGATTTAACCAGAACTCGGCGCAGAGCGGGGATTTCTTACTCATAGCCCAGCCTGCTCAGCCTGTCTTAACTCCTGTACGACCAAATAAACTCCTCAATACGGCTGTAGGATTACTGATAGGTTTACTTCTGGGAATGTTGCTAGTTCTGCTTTTTGAGCTATTAGACAAGCGCGTTCGTAGTCCAGAAGCACTCTCCCAATTGCTGGGCTGGCCGATTCTGGCAACGTTCTGGCTGGCACACTCTTCTAAAAATAAGAAAGAAGCCGTTTTTAATCCAACGGGACACAATGCTAACGTCGAACCCTTTCGCATCTTACGTACGAATATTGGGTTCTCAGCTAGTGAGAAGCCATTGCGTTCCATAGTAGTCACGAGTACTTCACCCCTGGAAGGGAAAAGTACCGTTGCAGCTAATCTGGCGATTTTTATGGCGAAGGCGGGTAAGACTACGCTCCTTATCGATACTAATCTGCGTCGCCCAACACTACAGCAGCTATTTGGCCTCTCAGCCGATAAAGAGGGCTTGAGCAACGCTATACAGGCATTTAGTATGCAGACGACTGCCATATCTAAAGGGCCATCAAACACACCAAATATCCCAATCTCTCTTGATCCTTTCATCCATGTAGTAGACATTCCAAACTTGTATATCATGCCTTCTGGGCCACTACCACCAAATCCTCCAGAGCTACTTGATTCGAAAGCGATGCAGCGCCTCTTTGCAGCTCTTACCAATTACGGGGCTGAGGCGGTAATCTTTGATACTCCTCCTTTACTTGGTTTGTCTGATGCCAGAATACTGGCATCAAAGGCTGATGGTACGCTCGTCGTGGTCGATATTATTCGTGCTAATAAGAAGATGCTCGAACAAGTAAAAACTCTACTGGTACAGGTCGGAGCATACGTGCCTGGCTGTGTTGTGAATAAACAACGTCATAGTCGTAATGACCCGATCTATTCCTACTATCACAGCAGCGATCAACAGAAGGATAAGAGTAGTCATAGTACGAAAAATACGGACACTCCTGCTGCTTTACCCGCTACATCAGAAACTTTAAAGCAATCAGAAACACTGCCTCAGCAAAACGATGAACTTGACCGCACGAAAACACAATCCCAGCCAGATCTGCTTGACAGGAGGAGAGATGGCTAACATGAAAGTGGAAAACGTAGTACAGATGCCAAAAAGATGGGAGATTATAAGAGAACGGATTTCTCCCTCATTGATTGTCTCAATCCTGGCATTATTAGCCTCGCTTTCCATTGGAGTGGTCGTTGGTAAATTCAGCCCGATATATGGTGCTGCCGCTGCCGGAGCTATAGTTATAGTGATCATTGTACTGCTCAGGCTGGACGAACTTACCGCGACGCTGATCTTCGCTATTCATATATGGGTTGACACGTATCGCGGCCTGCATGTGATCGCAATGCTACTGGCGCTAGCGCTGCTCTTTTTCTACTACTTTGGGCGATCTACCAATCATCCCTGGACCAAGCCGCGCTCGATCTGGCTCTGGTTTTTGTTTCTCATCCTGACTATCTATCCTACCATTCACGGTGCCAGTTTTAACGTCAATGACGCCTACGGTTTCTATCTTCATCTCGTTCTCGGTGCATTCTTCATGTTCTGGTTGGGCAACCTGGTCGCGAAAGATATTCCGTCTGTGCGGCGTCTATTTCAGTTACTGTCGGTCCTGGCAACGCTCATCGCAATACATACTATTCTTGAGGCGATTACTGGCAAATTCTTATTTGCGTCTGCACGTATTGAAGCAGAGCTTGTTCAATACTCAAACTTTCAAATAGTGGAAGTAGATGTCTCTCGTGCAGGTTCGTTCTTTGTCGGCCCCGACGGTGATGCAGCTTTCCTAGCCACATGTTTTTTCTTCCCATTAGGATTATTTGTAGAAAGTAAGCGGTTTTGGGCAAAGGTGATATATCTCCTGGCAATGTTGTTGATCCTGCTGGCATTGATATTCACCTACAGCACCGGAGGATGGATAGGCACACTCGCAGCTATAGTGATCTTTGTGTTCCTGACCGGACGTATACGTAATAGTCTGCTGACGCTTATAGAGATAGTGATCCTGACAGCGATGCTATTCGCTGTTTTTCCTTCACAGATCGCTGCGCAACTCTATCATGCTAGCAGCGGGAACACCCTCTTGCTGCACCTGGGAAGCTGGCAGACTGCTATTCGGGTCATCGAAGCGTTTCCCCTGTTTGGTGTTGGGATGGGTCGGGCATATCTAGTTAGCGCAGATCCTTACCGTGTGCCTGCGCAGTTTGTGCCTTTAGCTGAGCCAGATAACTCCTATTTACAGTGGGGAGCAATAGCAGGTATACCTGTCATGCTGATTTTTCTTTCACTGATAGCCTGTGTATTCTGGTTCGCGTGGCGCAACTGGAGGGCTGTTGATACCCGTTATCGCCCTCTTCTCGGAGGTGGGATAGCTGCTCTCATTGCGCTCAGCGTTATCAGCTTGAGTGTAAATGGTTGGACGAGCCCAAACGATCTGGTGTATCTCGACTGGCTGATCGCTGGCATAATCTCCTCCCCGTTAATTAGACGTAGCCTCTGCCGCCAGTCAACCCCACCAGCCGATGGGACAACCATGATATTTCGAGCGGACAACGCAAAGCAAATTCGTGAAGCGGAACTACCGACTCAGACAGGAGCACCTGCTGACTTCGTACCATCCCCATTATCGCTTCCGGTACTGGACGGTCTCTTCTTAGATGATCAGCCAACTCCGATACTGCCTGCAAATTCGCAGCAGGCTGGTAATCAGGCGAGCTTATTGAAGGAAGAGGATCACTCTCAAAATGGTGCAACAGGAAATGGGCAAGTCAGTCCGGGGACTCAAGGCTATCTTTCGCTCGCGTTTGAAATGGTCAAAAGCTCTGGGATCTACGCCCTGGGTGCGCTGGCATCTCCACTCATTTCCCTCGTACTTGCACCATTTCTAACCCACCAACTCTCTAGTAGCGATTATGGTGGGCTTGCCGTTTTGTACACTATTATTGACCTTGTGACGGCAATAACGCAGCTTGGACTGGGTCTCGCTTTTTTCCGTGCATATAATGGTGATTACGAATCGTCACGCGACCGCTCAGGGATCCTTTCAGCCTCTATCATCCTGCTATCGCTCGTCTCGATACCTCTGGCCATTGCAATAATGATGGCAGCTCCATGGTTATCGGAGCTTCTCTTCAATAGCCAGTCGTTCACCGGAGCTGTAAGACTTACTGCCCTGGTTATCATTATGGAGAATCTGACCGTGCCTGGGCTATCATGGTTACGAGCTGAAAAGCATGCGGTCCTCTTTTCAGTGTTGTCAATCACCAATCTGCTGCTGGTCTTAAGTACGAATATTGTACTGGTGGGTGTGCTGCATATAGGTGTGAATGGTGCGTTGATTGCAAAAGGAGCGGGTTATGCTGTCATCGTTGTTTGCACACTACCGATTATGTTTCTCTTTATTGCTCGTCAGCGGAGCTTGTGGCTGCGATCCGATATTGTTCGGAATATGCTCGTCTTTGGAGTGCCGACGATCTTCGGTGACATGGCGGCATGGGTTCTGCAACTTTCAGACCGCTATCTGCTCAGTCATTTCGGGTCACTGGCCCAGACAGCCATCTATACCGTTTCCTATACCCTAGGCGGGGTATTGTCTCCTGTGGTCCTCTCGCCATTTGGATTAGCCTGGACTCCTGTGATGTACTCTATCGCGAAAAGAAAGGATGCAGAGCACATCTTTCGTCTTGTGTTCCGCTGGTTTAACGCGGTCTTACTCTTTGCTACTTTTGCTCTTTCGCTCCTCAGTACAGTTTTTCTCGAGTTGCTCTTCCCACCTGTCTATCATGCGGGAGAACTTATTATTCCCTTCATTGCCTTATCAACAATGGGTATAGGTATTTACTATATTTTTATGACAGGAGTCTATATACGCCGCAGGACAATCCTCGAGTCTGTATTTATGTTAGTCGCGGCAGCCGTAAATGTGCTTCTCAATATTTGCTTGATTCCTTACTTTGGAGCCATGGGAGCCGCTGTTTCAACACTCCTCGCCTACACCGTACTTGCCTCGGTGTCTTATATCGTAAATCAGAGAATTTATCCTGTTGATTTTGAGATTGGCTCTTTTATCATGAAGCTATTTATAGGCATTGTTCTTTATGTTGCAAGCACTTTACTTGCTCATAATCAGCAACCATGGATACGTTGGAGTGTTTCTATATGTGCGCTTATTCTTTACGGTATAGTCCTGATGTTGCTTGCAGGGCTTTCTGTAAAGAAACTTATAAAAATAGTATGGTATGTACGGGAGGCTCTTGGTAAAGGAGGAGATAAAACGTATGCATAATCGAGTCCGATTATATCTTTCGGCGCTTTTCTACTACACTGGACTGGTAAAACTGACTCGCTGGTGGTTACAACGCTCTGGTCGCTCCTTGATCATTCTTTATTATCACAGAGCCGTTGGAAAAAATTTGCGCAGCCAGTGGCTCTACCTGCGTCGTCACTATCGCATCTTACCTCTTGATGCGGCTCTGGAAGAACTACGAATGCCGTCCCGGAAAGAAACACATAAGCGGGATCGACGCCCTCTTCTGGCGCTCACTTTTGACGATGGATATTACGATAACTACACACATGCATTTGCACTGGCATCTGCTCTGCATGTTCCCATTACCATCTTTCTCATTCCAGGATACACCGGACTTGCTAACGCCTTCTGGTGGGCAGATCGCTTAATCTGTCTTGCGCGAGTAGACCAAGTTTCGTTTGAAGAACACACCTATTCCTTGAACCAACAGGAAGAACGCAAAGCACTGGCACAAATCATTGATGAGCGTGTCAGTAGTGTTGTATCGAAGGTCGATCGAGAACAATTACTCATTTCTATTTGTGAGCTACTGGCGGTACCGTCTTCCGCGATACCCAGAGAAGAACCCGCTCCACTGCTCACATGGGCTCAGATACGAGAGATGGAGGAGAGTGGATGGGTCTCATTCGGCGCACATACGCTTCATCACGCGGACCTGCAACGTTTGACTAATCCTGTTGAGGTGCTGCACGAGGTAGGAGAATGCCGTACGATGCTGGAGCAGCAGCTAAGACATCCAGCAGACATCTTTGCCTACCCTTATGGGAACGTTGGAGACTACGGACTCCGTGCTGTAGAGCAGGCTGGTTACAAGTGGGCGGTTACTACTTTGCCTGGTTGCAATACTTATCAGAGCAATCCCTATCTCCTCCACCGTAGAAATGCGAATGCAACCAGGCATGTGCTGATGGTAGCGGCGGAGGTAGCTGGCGTGTGGGGCTTCTTCACCTACCTGAAAAGGCTTGCTAAACTTATCGTTCGCCTTTTACATCGCACATCCATCGTGTTGCAGCACGACGAGGGCTCGCGAATTGAGAAAGAAAGGGTCATTCTATGACGACAACCAGTTGGAGATGCATAGCACCTTCAATTTAGAATTCTTTTTCCCGAGGTGATCGACTACGGAACCCGTAAGCGCTTCGGATATGACTGTTATTGAGATACTCTTTTTGCCATGAAAGGATACATTGGAATGCCAGATACATCAGCTCTTTCGGAAGCTAAGCGTGCCTTGCTTGAAAAACAACTAGCAGGGAAACTCGCGCAAAAGGCAGTTACAGCAAATGTCGTTGAACAGGCTCCCGAAATGGATGCTTCGGGGCAACGCGAACGTGTGATAATGGTGCAACCTGGAAAAACTAAACGACCCTTCTTTTATCTATCTGGAGACTCGACTGAAAGAACGTTTTATTGCTATCCCTTAGCCCACGATTTAGGAGAGGATCAACCATTTTATATTTTGGAACGGTATAACTTCGATGATTTGCCAGTTCCTCCCTCCTTCGAGGAGATGGCTGCCGCTCATCTCAAGAGAATGCGAACCATTCAGCCAGAGGGTCCGTACCTGTTGGGAGGCTGGTGCAATGGAGGTCTTGTAGCCTATGAGATGGCTCGGCAACTGCATGCGCAAGGGCAGACGACTGAATTGCTGGTTTTGATGGACCCTGATCCTCCGGCCAAGTTTAAATGGGACTATCGTATTATCACTGGCCCTGGCAACCTGCTGCGAATTGACTGGAAGGAGCAGTTTGAATGGTTTCTACTGTTTAGAGATTTGCGAATATCATTCCATTTCTGGCGCTTGAACAAACTTAAGCATAGGAGAACGGCCGGACAAGATGGGCATAAACAAGAACAAAGCGCGACGGATGCTTTACCGCCACAACTCAATACAGTTATTGCAAGGAACGAAAGCTCAATGCGGGGCTGGGAGCGCATATTTGACTGGATGGCTTCGGGTTACGTGCCTCGCTCCTCCTATCCCGATAAAATCACATTCTTTTGGACGAGTGAAGAGCCTTTGCGCCAGGTAAAATGGCGCAAATGGATCGAAGCTAAAACGAAAGCAAATGAGGTGGAGATCTATATCATTCCCGGCAACCACATAACGAGTAGAACTAACTATCTCCCCTTTTTAGCTAAGCAATTGCGTATATGCCTCGATGAGGCTCAAAAGACTTTGTTGAGCAAATAAGGAGAAGCGCCATTATGGAAGCACTACCAGACATCACTGCCCTGGGGATGAAAGATGCCACTTCTCCCAAAGCGCCCCTTAAAGTGTGCATGCATCTTGCGAACAAGGCACGAGCCGACTTTAGAGTAATGCGTGATGCAACAGCACTTGCAGAAGCAGGGTTCGAAGTTACTATTGTTGATATCCAGAGAGACCGTTTACAACCTGCTAGAGAAGAAGTTGACGGGGTTTCCATCCAACACGTAATTATGCCCGGTTGGTTTACCTCCGTGTGTTTCAAACCATGGTTTCTTATTAAGGTCTTAAAGCTATTCATTTTCGGAGTCATTCAATTGCTAAAGATGGATGCGGATATCTACCATGCACACGTGGAGAAAGCATTACCGGCCTGTTATATTGCTGCGCGCTTACGAGGGAAAGCTTTGATTTTCGATGCCCCCGACCTGACTCTATCTGATCCGACCATTATGCGCTGGCATAAATTGAGACTACTCTCGGTACGTCTCCTCGCCCATATGGTATCCCGCTGCACTGCTGTCATTACTGCCTCACCCCACTACATACCAGAATTGCAAGCACTCTACCACGCCTCGAATGTGACGGTGATTCGCAATGTGCCAGCCTACCGGGTCGTCCCCCGCAGTAATCGCCTGCGCGAATATCTAGGCCTTGAGCATGATGTGCGCATCGCTCTCTATCAGGGCAGCATCCAGCCTAATCGTAGTTTGGACAGGCTGGTGCGCGCTGCAAAGTTCCTTGCACCCAACATCGTGATCGTGATGATGGGTGAAACCGTAGAGTCGACGCTCTCTCAGCTTAAAGCGCTTATCGCCAGTGAACAAGTGGCTGATCGGGTCAAACTGCTGCCTCCTGTACCTTATGTAGAACTCCTGGACTGGACAGTCTCGGCGGATATCGGGTTAACGATCTTTCCGCCAGAATACTCGCTGAGTATTCGGTTCACCCTGCCCAATAAACTCTTCGAATACCTGATGGCGGGTGTCCCCGTGCTCAGTTCTCAGCTTGATGCAGTGGAGGATGTGATCCGTACCTACGATGTCGGGCAGGTGGTGCCATCACTGGCACCAGCAGACCTGGGCACAGCCATCAGTGCGATGCTAAATGATCAGCAGACCCTGGAGCGCATGCGTCATAACGCACTGCAAATTGCTAAAAAAGAGTTCTATTGGGAAAAGGAAAGCCAGCAACTCGTACGCCTTTATCATGACATCTTGAATGCAGTACACAGAGTGTGAAGTACTGACTGCCCTACCAGTAGCGGGCCAGGCCTTCTTCTGTAGCGAGCGCGTCAGGTAATTAAGAAGCGCTTGTAATAATGGAAAGGATTTACTATAGTGAAATCTACATCAAGAATGACTGCTTCAATACAGGATCGTGGAACAGTATGGCCGCCTACAAAAGTATGTATGCACGTACTGGGAAAAGCACGCAATGATATCAGAGTGATGCGTGCAGCCACTGCGCTCACAGAAGCAGGCTACAAGGTTTCCATTGTTGACATAGATCGTGAAAGTGCCCTACCTACCGAGGAAGAATTTCGTGGAGTCTGCCTTAAGCACGTTATCATACCTGGCTGGTCCGTCTATTCCAGACGCTTTGATCCATGGTTTCTTATCCGGGCGATGTCAGTCCTCATTCGTAGCTTATTTCTGTTGCTGCGCACACCGGCAGACATTTATCATGCACATGACGAGACGGCATTGCCATCTTGCTATCTAGTGGCTCTACTACGTCGAAAACCACTTATCTTCGACGCTCATGAAGTGCCTACATCTGCGCTAAGTGGCAACTGGATGAGTTTGAAGTCGCTCTTAAAACGATTGTTTCTTTTGATCGTACCTAGTTGCAAGGCAGTAATTTCTGTCTCACCTCCTATAGTAGAAGAGTTTCGTCGGCGTTATTGCTGTCGTAAAGTATGCTTGATTCGCAATATACCTGAATACGTGTTTGTTCCAAAGAGTGATCGACTACGGCAACATCTTGGTCTTAGCTCAAATGTACGTATCGCTCTCTATCAGGGTAACTTGCAGCCTGACCGTGGGCTTGATAGGTTGATCCGCTCTGCAGCGTTTTTAGAGCACGATATCGTGATTGTTCTGATGGGACGAAGTATCAGAGATACGCAATCTCAACTTGAAGCCCTTATTGTCAGCGAAGGAACTGCCGATCGTGTCAAAATTATTCCACCAGTTCCTTATAAAGATCTGCTGGATTACACTGCATCAGCAGATCTTGGCTTAATCTTCTATTCACCCGACTACTCACTAAATGTGAGGATGTGTTTACCGAATAAGATCTTTGAATATATGATGGCAGGTATCCCTGTACTCTCATCAGATCTTGATGCGGTCGCAGAAGTGATCAAAGGCTATGATGCCGGACAGGTTGTATCCTCGCTTGCCCCGGCAGATATTGGTGCAGCGATCAGTGAGGTACTTGCAGATCGTCCCGCTCTCGAACGTATGAGTCGCAATGCACTGGAGGCATCACGGCAAGACCTGAGTTGGGAAAAGGAAAGTCGACGGCTTACTCAACTGTATCAAGATGTCTTACAAGGCGAAGTTCGAGGGTAAGCTCCGGTAAGTATTCCACTTCCAGTAATTAATATATCAGGAGACAAAAGTTGTTGTAGGTATAGTTGCGTTTAGAAGCAGGTCTAGTTCTCGTGAGGATAATTTCATGTTAGAAATTTCATTAGAAGGCTATAGCAAACTACTTTCAGCGTTCAAAGGCGCAGGCTACTCCTTTTGCGGTTATGAGGAGATCGACACTCGCCTGGCAGAAGGGCTCCCTTTCGTAGTACTCAGGCATGACATCGATATAAGCCTCCGCCCGGCTTTGGAAATTGCTCGTATAGAGTATGAACAAGAAGTGCAGGCTACCTACTTCGTCTGGCTCCGCTCACCATTCTACAATCTTTTAAATCGTCTGAATGCCGAGATTGTGCGACAGATACACGCCTATGATCACCACATCGCTTTACAAGTGGATCTTGCCTCTTATGATGGTGATTGTGCTGAAGCTCTGATGGAAATTGATGTACTTTCTAAGTTCTATCCGTATATAAATACGCGGATAGCGAGCCTGCATAGTCCCGGCAATTTGAGCCAGATTCCAATAGAATTATATCAACCGCTTTATAATGTCTATGGATCTGTCTTAAAAGGAGACGTAGCGTATATAAGCGACTCAACAGGAAGGTGGCTCCATAACCATCCCCTCGACTCCGAAGCATTCTATACATGCAAGCCGATTCAACTCTTAACACATCCCATATGGTGGTTTCAGGATGGTGAAACGGCCAGGGAGAAATTAGAATTGTGGTTCCACAACGACTATCAGAATACCCGTGCAATTGCTAAAGAATTTCTGCCCAAGCTCTTTAGGCTCAGCGAGTAATAGCAGATTTGTAAAGGAAGATGAATGCCCCCAATCGAGTACGGGCATGTATCTTAGTATGTTTCGACTAGAGCGGCCTGGTTCGCTACTGAACTTATGAGTATGTAATACCTGGTATCAGGAGGTGATAACTATGTACAACGATAGTAACGATTTTGCTAGAGGTTCTCACTCTTTGCGCGTTTATGGTGTAAGTTTGGCAGATACTGTTCAGATTTGACCACTCTGATATACTCAATCCATGACGACAGAAGAGCAGGTAGCGTATCTGGGCGCACAACTGAATCACATGGTGGCCGAACTGAGCAAGACGCAAGAAGAGCTGCGGGCGACGAAGGAAGAGCTGCAAGCAACGCAAGACACGCTGCGCGTTGCTCAGGGGCGCATCGAAGAACTAGAAAAGAAGAAAACGCCGCTAGCCACCTTTGTGAAAGCCAATGTGAAGAAGCCAGAGGAGGGCGAGAAGAAAGCGCGCAAGAAGCGTGATGCGCAGTTCAACCGAGGCAGACGCACCATGCAGGCAACCCAGCACGTGGACCATCGACTCCTGAATTGCCCAGGCTGTCATCTGCGCCTGGGAGGGATCAGCCTGGCACGGACCCCAGAGGTGATTGATCTTCCCCCACCAGCGTCCATCGAGGTCAGCGAACATCGGATCTCCAAAGGCTGGTGTGCCAACTGCCAACGATGGCATGAGGCTCCGGTGGAGTTGCAGTATCAAGGGCTCGGTCAGGGGCGCATCGGACACCGCCTGGCCAGTCTGGTCGCCACTTTGCGGACGGTGATGCGCCTGCCTTTTCGTCAGATCCAGAGGTATCTGGCGACGCTGCATGGAGTGCATCTGAGCGTAGGAGAATTGGTGGAGTTGCTCCATCGGATCAGTAAGCATGTGGAGCCGATGATGGAAGACTTCAAACAGCAGGTGCAGGCCAGTCCAGCCATCCAGGCTGACGAAACGGGGTGGCGAGAAGACGGCAAGAATGGCTACATCTGGTCAGTGAGTACGCCTCAGATCCGCTATTATGAGGACCACACCCTGATTGGAGAAGCGTACGAAGGCGTGTTGGGCAGCGATTTTTATGCGGCCTACAACATCCATCACGGACTCCATCAACGAGGTTGGGTTCACTTCTTGCGGGATGCTCATGACCTGAAAGACAAATACCCGCAGGATGAGGCTCTGTTCGCCTGGGTCATCTCGGTCAAAGCCATCTATGAGCGGGCCGTCACCTGGGCTGAGTCGGGTCCTGATCCTGCCCTCTCTCCTCGCCTTCAACAGCAAGAACGCGAGGCGTCCCAACAGGTCTTCGAGCAGCAATTATGGCAGGTGTGCCAACCCTATCTGCGCACTGCTGCCCCTCAGCATACGTTGTGTGAGCGGGTTGAGCGCTTGTTGCCGGAACTCTTTGTCTTTGTGAGAGTGCCTGGGGTTCCGGCACATAACAATCTCGCAGAACGAAGCGTTCGGCCTCTGGTCATCGCTCGCAAAGTGAGCGGCGGAACACGCTCTGCCAAAGGCAGTCAAACACGGATGAGCCTTGCCAGTCTGTTTGGTACCTGGATCGCCCAACGTCTCAATCCCTTCCACCAATGTTTGGCGGCCCTCTCTACGAAATCTTCTTTGGGGTCAAGTCTGAACTGTTTCGGGCTCTCCGCAGAGTGGCGGGAAGTGGTTAAAGCGAAAGAAGGAGAGGTGGAGATACTTAGTATTCCTGGCAACGATATAACCAGTAGAACCGAGTATCTCCCCGTGTTTGCTGAACGTTTGCGTGCGTGTCTCAACAAGGCGCAAACGCCTGAGATGAGTTGAGAAGGTAAGGAAAAGACAAAGGGAAAGTGAGTCAATTATGAAGCGATCATCAATCCTTATTATCCTTTTCCTCATTCTCGCGCTCATTACACTGTCTGTTTTTTTCGTACGGTACATAAAACCCCATACACCAGTGAACATATCGAATGAGTTTGACAAAACTCAAGCTCTGGGAGGTTTTAACATAGATACTCCAGATCAAGCTGTAAAGGCATCAGCAGACGGTATTCAGGTAGCCTTTCAATATGGTAACCCTCCTTCTGATAAAGACGAATTAGGGCAAAAGCTGCGCTTATTACACATGAAGGTGATAGATGGATACATTTCAAGTTATCTATATTACTACGAATGCCACCGTACCCACACTGTTAAACTTCCTCCTCCGGGGTATGATAACCCATGTACGACTGATTCCCATCCAGAGCTCAACAGTGAAAATGCGCTCCTGGCGAACATTGCTAATCACTTGCGCCAGGTGAAGAATAATCCTCTTATTATAGGATACTGGGTGCTTGATGACTGGGTTGTCTGGGATACTGGAAGTGCGCGACAACTCCTCATACAAATTCATGATCTTATCCAGCAATATACTCCAGATCGCCCGGCTATTTGCGGGTTTGGAGGAAGCATACAGCCATATAGGGGATACGGATGGGAAGATTGGACCGCTGATAATTTTTCTCCTCAGGGATGTGATAAGGTAGGCTTTTACATTTATGCTTCTTCGCTACCTGATACTACACCGACTGCATCACCGGCTGACTATGATTGGTCTATGTCAGGAATACTTCCCGCCATGTTCGCCAGCTTGCAGCAAAGAGGCTGGGATATTAATAAAGAGCCGCTTATTGGCATAGGGCAGGCTTTTGGAGGGCCAGGGGCCGATACAGATCGTTATTGGGTGACACCAGGCGCAAAAGACATTGAAGCACAAAGTAGAAGCTTTTGCGAGCATGGAGCAACAGGACTTACTTTTTATGGCTGGGAGGACGCAGGATACGGCCTAACCACACAAACACCAATGAATAATACCGGGATAGAGACAGGGATTCGAAACGGTATAGCGGCATGTAAGCAGTATTGGAGTCAACCTCCGGGTAGTGGCACAAAACGTGCGAGTGAGCCCGTGCAGAGGCTATTACGCTCTTGAAATAAGATTTGATGCCCTCTTTAGAGAGTGTCTTGTCAGAGACAAGACACTGATCACCCGGGCGACTTATCCTTTTTCCTGCGAAATAGGACCAGATGTCATGCCAGTCAGGCTGCATCCCCGCTCGCGAATAGTGGAGACCTCCAGGTTAAAATGATGGAGCTTGTTGCGAAGCGAAGAGAGTGCACGACGGATAGATCTTAACTCCTGATGCCATGTGCCGTTATCGAGCGCTTCCCGCAGGCGTTGCCGGCAGCGTGCAATGGAGTTTGGAGACGGGTTATTTGAGGATATATGAGATAGTAGCACTTCGTAAGGACAATAATGGGGAAATGACTGCAAGATCGGAACAAGTACACGCATTTCATTAAAACTGAATTGTTGTTCCATTATTTGCTCAGGTCCCTCAGAAAGCAAGGAAAGCGTGCGCGTCTTCAGATTCAGTGCCAGTTTCTGCTCAGGCGGCAGCAGACCCTCAATATCCAGGTGAACTATATTTGCTTCACTATGAGACCGATGTTGCTTTATTTGAACAAGGCTTATCTTTTGCACGAGCGCCTCTCCTTACTCTTAGTGAACAATCTATATTTTTCCAATACGATTGGGAAAACATGAAAGATCGATGCAACAGCATTCAACAGAATAAAAGGTATAATGAGGCACTAAATTCCCCCTTAGATATACTAACATAGAAGTTTTTGCTTGTACAGCAAACAATCGAAGTCAAATGATAGAAATTTGATAAGCGTATACTGGCTGCCGAGAGGGCGCCTTAAGTGCCACCATAAAAACGCTCCTCGAAAAAAAGCGTTTCTCATTACCACTTTTTTTCGTTCCCACATACTCATAATTCTGGTAATCATCATCCAAAAAGTCAGTTATTAGTTTCAATACATAACCTAACTCTACAGTGGTTCTACCCACTCGGCGTAAAACCTCGTTCATTATCTTCTTTATCGTGCTGGCCGCTGGAGTCAATATTCTCTTGAACTTCATCCTTATCCCTCTCTATGGGCCGCTGGGCGCCGCTCTTTCGACGCTGCTTGCTTTCATGCTCCTGGCCGGAGTCGCCTATATCATCAACCAGCGGCCACTTACTACTGTTTTCAGACCATTTTAAAGCTGGCGATCTTCTCCATTGCTGGAACTTCAACTGTCGTAGGGACCTCGCGCGCTTCAAAATACGATCTGATGCCGCGTATCCAGGCCCTGGCACGCTCGGTTAGCTGGAAATCGGGGGTCATCAGGCGTCCTCGCGTGATCAGTATGCCCAGGTCTGCCCCCTCGTATTGATAATCGCCAACGTTGCTAATGCGCAGGAAGAAGGCCTCCGCCTCGCTCTCGACAGCCCGGCGGTAGGTGTTGTAGCGGGAGAAATGTATATTGCCCTCATCGTCCATGTGCCAGATGCCCGTAGGCGGCGCTTTGGTCACGATATCCAGGGTATCGGCCGTATGCTTGATCACCATCTGGCTCCAGCTATCGATATTCTCGGGCTTAGCCCAGCGCTGGTTGATCTGCTGGACACTGATTTTATATTCCGCGTCAAACCACTCCAATAAATGAAAGAGAAAGAGCGGCGCATCAGCGAGGGCGAAGACGGCGTGGTTGGGCAACGAGCTGGCTCCTGTGAAGCGTGGATTGAGCTCGCCCAGATAGATCTGGCCTGTGTCCTGGTCGATGAGCAGATCCAGCTCAAAGTAGCCGCGATAGCCTTCTTGCTTCAAACGCTCCCCGATCACAAAGGCCATCTTCTGCGCTTTCCGGCGAATGGTCCTGGTGAAAGCGTTCGGGAAAATCTCATTGCCGCACCAGCCGCCTTTATAGGGAGTGAGTTCGGAAAAGCCGACCAGCTCTGTCATCAATGGTGCCACGATAGTACCATACCGGGTGACACAGGCCTCAATCGCCGTCTCCCGGCAGCGAATGCGCTTCATCACTTTTACGATGGGTTCTTTGACGATCTCTTCAGCGTATTTGTTCCAATCTTCTTCATGGGAGATAAAAAACGTGGTGTGGCCCGAATCGCCAAAGGGCAGTTGAACCACCAGGTGCTGTCCCAGATCCGCCGCGGCCTCGCGCAAGGCTTCATAACTCTCCACTTTCGTCAACACGTGCGGCACAGACTCCACCCCAGCCTCACTGGCAATCTGGGTCGTCACGACTTTGCTATCCAGGCGCTGTCGCAAGGCTGCCGGAGGGAAACACATTTCAAGGTTTAACTCACGCGCCAGCGCTTCGGTTTGCTCGTCAAACATCAATGCCAGGGCTTTGCCGCCCGGTCCCCGTTTATTCACATAGTCCGCCACCTCTTTGTGTTCCAGCAAATAATTGGTAATCTCCTCAATACTTTGAAACACCTCATGCGGCATCTTGCCCGGTACAAAGACATTCGGGTGCTGCGCATCAAAGCAATCAATGTAGTTGATATATCTCAGACCCTTCACCCATTCATCGAGACCAAGCAGATTAAAATTCGTGGCGCCGACAAAGTAGATGGGGGTTTCGTTAGTTAAAAAGAAGCGCCTGATGTCGGCAACGTTTCGCAATGGTTTCGCGATATGACTATCGTTCGCATAGTACGTATGCACGTCCTTTTCCTTTTACGTTACTCTATTCACAAGCCCTCTCGACATAGGGCTGGAGCAAGCAATACGCTTGCTCTATACAACTTTGAACACACCAGGGAAAGGTTCCCCTTTCCACACAACTTGCTTCTGCATCGAACGACTGTAGGTAACGTCGTCTCTCCCTACTGGTTAATGAGTATAGCCTGCCGGATCGCAGTTACATGCCGCGAACAGGCTTTGCCAGCGGGCCTAGTGAGTCGAGATAGGGCAGGTTGGTTCCCGCCTGATAGATGGAAAAATCTACCGAGCGATCGCGAAAGCTCTTGAGCATCTGCCCCAGGCCTCGTATCCCTCGTTCACGACTGCGGCGCACCAGCTCCAGGTCAATCTCCAGAGGGAGCATTTCTTCGCCACTGCCAGCCTCATACAGTACCGTACCCTCGGGATCGCATACGCTGGAGCGACCGTATCCGCCAGCAGCGACGCCGTTGATATCAAAGACATAACACTGATGAACGGCTGCCGTGACCCGCACCTGGGATACTTCAATGTCGCGATCAATGGTCGCCGTCCACGTCGGATGCAGGATCACTTCCGCGCCCATCACGGTCAGGGTGCGCGACGTTTCAGGAAACCACATATCATAGCAGATCGACAGACCAAAGCGGCCCACCGATGGGACATCAAACACCAGAAAGCGGTCACCGCCAGTTACCCCCTCTTCATAGGGAGCAAATGGAAACAGTTTCCGATAGCGCCCAACCACCTGTCCTGCGGGATCAATTACCGAAGCGGTATTGTAGATATGGTGACCAGCCCGCTCGTAGATCGAACCGGGGATGAGCCAGATCCGATGCTTAGCCGCCATAGCGCAGAAGGCTTCTTCCGTCGGCCCTGGCAGAGGTTGGGCATGTGTCAGGGACGGTCCCCAGGCCGCTAATTCGCTAAAAACTACCATCTGTACCCACGGGTACAAGGCCATGAGAGCATCCAGACGACGTCGCATAGCGTGCAAGTTGCTCTCCGTAGCCGAGATTTTCATTTGAATGCCTGCAATAGCGAACGGAACCATAGCTCTTGCGCTCCTTTTTCATCGTATCTTTATAGATTAGAGGTCTACTAAAGAGTATAGATGAGAATATGGCGGAAAACCAGAGGGCAATGAGATAAACTTTTTGAGGATTTTTTATCTGAGCCAGATAAACGCCATTGGCCGGAAACCGACTATGAAAGAGCCTTGATATGCTACAGTTAGCGCTCCACTGGCATTATCTGGTAAAATACAATCAGTAGAGGTGGGCATGCGGGACGGCCCAATGGGAAACGATGAACACTATTGCAGTATCCTCAAACGGATCGAAGAAAAGCAGCAGTGATCAGCCAGTTTCCGACACTTTTATACAGACGGAGGGAAGTACAGATCGGAATACCGAAAAGGTCAATTATATGAGCAACCAGGGAGAAAACGTGCATCTGACATTGCGCTCTATCCGTGAAGACCAACCTGGCTCTGGCTGGCAGGCTTTGTTTGAAATGCACTGGCCTGCTTATCAACAATGGTTCTTATCCGAAGGCGCTCTGGCCCGTCCCGGCTACACCACTTCGCGCAAAAAGCTTGGTCAGTGTATGCCGGAACTACTGCCAACGTACGAGCGGCTCATTGACCTGACTGGAGGCGGAGACCTGGCAGCACGTTTCTTGAGCCTGTATTGCCCACCGCCTTTTATCTCCGGGTGCTCCCAGGCGGTGTGGTCTCGCCACCGGCCAATGCTGGTGCGGAACTATGATTATGGGCCACACTTCTTTGAAGGAACATTACTCTATACCAACTGGCATCGCCCGGTGATTGCAATGAGCGATTGCCTCTGGGGAGTTCTCGACGGCATTAACGCGGCTGGCCTGACAGTTTCACTCTCTTTTGGAGGCAGGAAAGTAGCGGGCAAGGGCTTCGGCATCCCTTTGATCCTGCGCTATATCCTGGAAACATGCGAGGACATAGCCTCAGCCGCAAAAATCTTACGGCGCGTGCCTACCCATATGTCCTATAATGTGACAATGGTGGAGCGCAATGGCGCCTTCGCTACCGCCTACGTCTCCCCCGATCGCCCAACTATGATCGTTGATACTCCTATCAGCACAAACCATCAGCAATCTATCGAATGGGCAAGCTACGCTCAGATGACAGCGACCGTCGAGCGCCAGGAGTTTCTGGCAAATCGATTGGCCGATCCACAAGAAACAGCCTCCAGCTTCATTCACCGCTTTTTGCAGCCACCCCTCTACTATACGCAGTATGAACGAGCTTTCGGTACGTTATACACCGTCGTCTATTATCCCCTCACAGGGACTATAGAGCACATATGGCCCAATCACCTCAGATTGCACCAATCATTTACCCACTTTCAAGAACAAACAACCCGGCTTCATCTCAGGAAGAGAGGGGGGGCTGTGGTGCAATGGAACAGAAAAGTGATTTAGGGGAAAGCGGTAATCAGTTTTTCTCACCTGAGTAGATGGCGCTTCCCCCGGCACCCCCGTGTTTGTGAACTTTTGAAACAAAAGTTCGGGATAACTCCTGGATAGGGTGCATCATGTCCATTTATGTGAGTGCAAGAGATGTTTCTTGATACTATTAGTGAACCAGTATGTATTGCCGCATGTGCACCTGAATGGATTCGTTAGGCGATATATGAGGTACAGTACAGCAAAAACTGAAATGGCCGTTGTGATCGAAATGTACCATCCAACAAATGTCATAATATTATCCCTCCTCTTACCATACAAGACGATACGAGGGAGTGAAGATTAAAAAAGAGCAATGATTTTCATACTTATAAATGGAGCGTAGGTAACAAGAATGCCTCGGAGTGGGGGTGCGTGCTATTCGTCCTCAGGAGATGACATCACTTTTCGTAAATGGCTGTCAGTGCCATTTGATAAATGTTGCATGTGTGTAAAAAATAATGTATACTTAGGAGGTCCTATTGTTCTTCTTATACATCATGCCCTCGATTCCGCTTCCTCTTAATTATCTTTGTAGCATACGCTTTAGCTCTCCGATATCTCGTCGTGCTGCTGGAAGACGAGCAAGAGAAAAGAAACGTTACCAATACCACGATCGAGCTTAAACAAGCATAGTGGATGTTGCTTGTCAGGCCGTAAGGAGGCTTCCCATGAGTACACTTGTGTTGTCTGTGCTGGGTGCCATTGTTCTTGTTCTGGTGTTCCTTGCACTCTCTGCTATTCGCGTGGTGCAACAGTATGAGCGAGGAGTAATCTTCGTGCTGGGTCGTTTGACCGGTGCGAAGGGGCCTGGTCTCTTCCTGGTCCCCCCGCTCATTTCACGTATGAGCAACGTGGACCTGCGTATCGTCACGCTCACGGTGCCCCCGCAAGAGGTGATCACGCGCGATAATGTGACGATCAAGGTCACGGCGGTCATCTACTTCAACGTCGTCGATCCGATTGCGGCGGTGGTCAATGTCGTGAACTTCAATCAGGCAACGACACAGATCGGGCAAACGACCTTGCGCAATGTCCTGGGCCAATCGGAACTGGATGAATTGCTGGCCGAGCGCAACAAGATCAATCAGAGGCTGCAAGAGATCATCGACGAACACACGGCACGCTGGGGCGTCAAAGTGACGGCGGTCGAGGTCAAGGATGTAGAGTTGCCTGCGACCATGCAGCGTGCCATGGCCAAACAGGCGGAGGCGGAGCGGGAGAAGCGTGCGAAAGTGATCCATGCCGCGGGAGAATTGCAAGCTTCAGCATCCTTAGCGCAGGCTGCTGCGGTAATGAGCACACAACCTGCTGCTCTACAACTGCGCTACCTGCAAACACTGACCGAGATCGCCGTTGAGAAGAATTCGACCATCATCTTTCCGCTCCCCATGGACGTGCTCGTGCCCGTGATGGATATGATGCGACGCCAGGCACGTGTGCCAGCCCATGAGCCACTAAACGGTTCTCGTAGCAGCGAACAAGCCATGCCCCGCTAAACGTCCTCTGGAAAGCATAAGGAGAAAATCATGCAAGCATGGGAATACTGCTCTCTTCGACACTGTACGATAGAAATAGTAGGACTGCGGCAAGGAGTTATCTAATTGAGGTGCAACTATGAGTGATACAATAACTCAAATGCGACTTTCAATGCGCTTAGATCGATACTTGAGCGATTACGCGGACAAGAACGTCAAAAAAGATAATCCTTGTAGAGAGGAGTAAATGTTGCAAGTGTCATGATTGAGTCCTTTCCTTGATACAGATGTATCGCTCTCTACACGCTTTCTGCCTCTCCCCTGGGCCTGTCGGACCTGGGAGGCAAGCTCTGTTCTGTTCTTCAGTGTACCGACAGAGCGTTATAAAAAGCGTTATTCCAGCGTTAAATGAACCATCAGTGGCTGACCTCCCGCTTCTGCCGAGCAGGAGATCAGGATGGATGGGACTGTTCTGGCTCGCCTGGTGCAGGCCGACGCGATGAAGAGGGCGGACAAAAAGTGTCTCTCCTTGCTCAACTGCCTGCTTGCTGGCTCGTCTCGACGAACCAGAGCCATTTGTCGGCGCCTCGTGCGATCTCGGTGAAGATAGCCGCCGTATCGGCGTCCTTCAGTTCGGTCGCCTGCTCACTGGCGTAGCGTGCATGTCTTCCAAAGTCGGTCAGCGTTGTTGAAAGGGCCTCGATGTGGCCGTTCCCATTTGTAGTTGCCAGCAGATATCTGTCAAGCGAAGACCGCCCGGCGACCGCATGCGCCGTTCCCTCAGCCATGCCGCCAAGCTGCACAATGTGCTCAGCAATCAGGCTCGCATACTCCTCCACCCCCTTAGCGATCTTGTCGAACATCTGGCGCAGAGACATGAAATGGGGTCCTTTGACGTTCCAGTATGCCTGCCTGCTTTGCACCTGCAGATCAATGGCGTCGGCTAAGCGGCGGTTCAACATCTCGATCAGTTTGGCCTGCTGCTCTTCGGGCAGGGCGCTTTTTTTCCTGGGCATGTGAGTGGTCCTTTCCTCAAGCAGTATTTTGTGCAATAATAGAGAGGGTACGTCTGGTCATTGACGTGAAATGCTCTGAGAGACTTTTATTCGTTTCTGTGGAGTCCATTCTCTTCTCTCTCTCATCTCTGATCTCATGATAGCAGCAGAGTGTTACAAGGAACGTTAACTGGGCGACTTACGCTTCGCATTACTGGGTCCGCCAGTAGTGCGCCATGCCGATCAGGTGCTGCTGTTCTCCACACGCAAGGAACTCGCGCTCCTCATCTATCTGGCGGTGGAAGGGCGTGTCCATTTGCGCAAGCAACTCTCTGAGCTGTTCTGGCCAGAAGGTGACGCAATACATGGGCGGGCAGCGCTTCGCATTACCCTGCTCCATCTCCGTCACGCGCTCGGTGAGCAGGCTGGGAGTGATCCCGTGTCTCATCTCCTCATCACACGTGACACCCTCAGCCTGGATCTCACCGCCGCTCTCGACCTCGACCTGCAGACCCTCCACGAAGCCTGGACGTTGGCGCGTGCGTCGGCTCCTACGGCTCTAACCATGTCGGATGGTGCACATCGTCATCTGCTTGCCCGGCTCCAACATGCGAGCAGCCTCCCGCGTGGTGAGTTTCTAGAGGGCTTCTCGCTGCGTGATGCTCCGGCCTTCGACGACTGGGTGCGGTTCCAACGCAACTACTGGCACCTGCACGTCAATGATGTCTTCGACCGGCTCTCCCACCTGCAATTCGAAGCGGGTGAGCTTGCGGCTGCTATTGAAACCGTCAACCGCTGGCTCGTCTTCGCCCCACTGCACGAGGATGCCTATCGACGTCTGATGCGCTTGCACTTCGCGTCCGGTGACCGGGCCGCCGCGTTGCACGCCTATGATGTTTGTCAGGCGAGGCTTTCAACAGGCATGCAGACGGAGCCGACTTCAGAAACCGTCGTGTTAGCCAACCGTATGCGAGTCGTTACCCCTCCCCGTCGCAAGGAGGTGCCCGCGCCCCCGACAGCGCTTTCCCTGTCAATGCTCCTCGACGGCCCGCTCCTGGGGCGGACAACGGCGTTGAGTACGTTGATCAAGCTCTATCATATGGCGCAACGTGGTCAGACGCAGGTGGTCCTCCTGGAAGGGGAGGTCGGCATTGGCAAGACGCGGCTAGCGACCGAGTTTCTCGCCTGGGCAGAGACAGAGGGGGCAGACGTGTTGCAGGGGCACGCCTTTGAAACCGGTGGTCACCTGCCCTATCAGCCCATCATCGAGGCCTTGCGCCCGCGCATCGAGCGGGAGAATGCCCCCCGACGACCTGCTTTCCGACAGGTGGCTGGCCGAACTCTCGCGCCTGCTCCCTGAACTGTGCGATCGCTATCCTGACCTGCCTGCACCTCTCGGGGACAAATCCGTGGCACGTAATCGCTTGTTCGAAGCGGTGGCACGCCTCTTGCAGGCCCTGGCGGCACGGACACTGCTTGTCGTGTTCATCGATGATGTGCAGTGGGCGGATGCCGCCTCCCTCGACGTGATCCATTATCTCGCACGACGTTTCGCGGAAAGCGCGACTCCTGCACTCCTGCTCCTGACGCTACGCATGGAGGAGAGAGTGCCGCCAGGGCTTGCCGAGTGGCGAACTGGGATGGAACGCAGCGTGTCGCTGACCCGCCTGCAACCTGGCCCTCTCACCATCGAAGACACCCTGCACCTGCTGCAGGCATTAGGGGGGACTGAAGGCAAAGACGGGAAACACGCGGCGAACCTGGAGCGCTTTGGGCAGTGGCTGTTTGCGGAAACGGAGGGACAACCGTTCTATCTGATGGAACCGCTTAAGGTCTTGCTCGAGCGTGGCGTGCTCGCCTCCCGCCCGGACGACGAGGGTGGATGGAGCATTGACTTTACGGCAGCCATGGAACATGAGACCGTGATACGTGGGTTCTTCCCGCCCAGTGTGCGAGAAGTCATCTGCGCCAGGCTCGATCGACTCACGCCCAACGCCTTTGCCCTGCTGGTGGCAGGAGCCGTCCTCGGCCAGGGAATCACCTTTGAGCACCTGTGTCAGGTGGCTGATCTCGCAGAACATGATGGCCTCCCTGCCCTGGACGAGGTTCTGCACAGCCGCCTGCTGCATGAATCGGAGCGCGAGAGAGGGGAGCAATTGACTGATGGGCGCTATGTGTTCGCCCATGCGAAGATCCGTGCGGTCGTCTACGCTGAGGCGGGTGAGGCGAGGCGGTCCATCTTTCACCGCCGCGCGGTGAAAGTATTGCAAGAGGCTGCCGCACCTTCGGCGGTACTGGCCTATCATGCCCTGGGCGCGGGGCTTGCGGAACCAGCCTTTCGCTGGAGTCTCGCAGCTGGCGATGAGGCGATGTGGGTGGTAGCCGTGCGCGATGCCATCACCTTCTACGAGCAGGCACGGCATCTGATGGCTGAGCGATTGCATGAACTCGACCTCTTGACCATGCTTCCTGCCCCGGAGATCGAGCATCTCTACGTCCACCTGGGGCGGGCGTATGAACTAAACGCTGAGTGGGAGAAGGCTCGGGTGGTCTATACATTACTGCTCGTCTATGCACAGAACACACACCAACCGGTCATGGAGAGCACTGCCCTCAACCGCCTGGCGATCCTGGCGGCGCAGCAGTCCTTCGACCTGGCGATAGCACAGACGCTGCTCGCGGCGGCATGGCGGATTGCCGAAGCGAGCGGTGACCTGGCGACGCGAATAGAGACGGAGTGGAATCTGGCACAGATGGCGCTCCATGCCTGGAAGTCGAAGCGAGCGCTGCTCCATGCCGAGCGTGCGCTGGAACAGGTACGCATGACGGGTCGGAAAGAGCTGACCGCACGCGGCCTGTATATGCTTGGCCTGAGCTCTGCCTTCGGTGGCCTCTGGAAAGAGGTCGTAGCGTGTGCCGAGGAGGCCCATACCCTGTACGCGGCCATCGAGGATCAAACCGTTGATGCCGCAGAAGTGTCAGAACAATTGACCTATGCCGGGTTCCCACCATCCTGGCAGTTGACGAACCGGGTGATGGAGGTATTCTGTCTGTGCCTGCTGGCATTTGGCCACGTCAATCTCGGCGAACCACAGACGGACGTGAACGTTGCGCGAGCCGCTCTCGACATCAGCCTGGAGATCAACAACATCTGGGTACAGGCGTACAGCCTCCTGAACCTGAGTCATGCCTTGCTGGAGGTGGGGGAGTATGAGGAGGCGCTCCTGGCCACGCAGAAAGGGGTAGAGATGGCGCGTACGCTGCCCAACCCGACCCTGCTCTTCTTCCTGCTCACGGTATCAGGTGCGGTGCATCAGGCGATGATGCACCTGGAGGAGGCACGTGCGACGCTCATGGAGTCGCTGGCCCTCATCGACGCTCTCGCACTACGGTCGTATCAAGTGCTTACCACCTCCAGGCTGTGCGCGAACTGCGCCCTCGCTGGTGACTGGAAGAGCGCATATACCTATGCACGGGAGGCGGGAGCAGTCCGCAACGACATCGAGACATCGTTGCTCTTCCTCGACTTCGTCCGCTACCATGAGATAGAAGCATTGCTGCGGGGTGGCGAGAGGGAGTGGGCCAGGGAGGATATAGAGCGCCTGGGTGCATCTCTGAGTACCAATCGGCGGCATCGCCTCCCCTATCTACGGGCACGAGCGACCCAGGCACAGTGGGATGGCGAGACGAGGCAAGCTCTTGCGTCTTTGCAAGAGGCGGCGAACCTGGCCAATGAGATCGGACTCCCAGGGGAGCTGTGGCAGGTCCAGGCGGCGCTGGGGGAGTTGTACGCTTCCTGTGGGGAGAGGGAACAGGCAGAACAAGCGTTTGCCCAGGCGCTTGCGATGGTGCAGGCGCTTGCAGAGAAGATAGGGGATGAGGCTCTGCGCACGAACTTCCTCGCTAAACCTGCGGTTCGGCGCGTGTTGGAACGAGCACCAGCATAACGTTCACCCCGTTTAGGAGCCCTGGTGTTCCTGACAGAGACTCGGTGCACGCGCAGTCCTCCAGTTCTGTGTCGAGGATGGGTATCCTCTATTGCTTGATCTTTCGCACACCTTTCATGGTCATCCATCCCCACAAGGTAGAAACACAGCTAGCTTTATGAACATTCTTTTAACGCTTTTTGTAACACTACCTGGTTACTATTAAGATGAGGTGGTACAAGTTATCTCACTGATCGCGCAGAAGAACCGTAATGCAGAGAACAAAAAGCTCATGACCATCGAATGAGAGGTCAGTAGGAACGAGGCTCTGATGCAATTGTCTCACCCCCTGGAAATAGCTCTTCCAGGCGTCGTCTCTGAGCCTTCCGAGCAGGACGACGCTCAACTCGTGAGAGCCAGCCAGCGTGGGGACCAGGATGCCTTTGCCCTCCTCATGCAAAGACATCAGCGCCGCGTCTTCACTATGGTGTTGTGCATGCTGCATGACTACGAAGAGGCGAACGAGATTACCCAGGAGGCTTTTTTCGCTGTATGGCAGGGGCTGCCATCGTTCCGCGGCGAGGCGCTTTTTTCGACCTGGCTCTATCGCATCGCCTACCATTGTTGTGTGCGACAGCTTGAACGGCGCAAGCGGGAGAGAACGCTGCAAGTGGTCATGCAGGCGGAACAGATCCTGGAAGGGGTGAACAAGGAGAAACTGGCAGAAGAGATCATAGAGCTACGCGACTGGCAGACAGCGGTGCGCGAGCAACTGGAGAAACTCCCGACTAGATATCGCCTTGTGTTGATCCTGCGCCACTTTCAGGAGATGACGTATGAAGAGATGGCCGACGTTCTCGCCATGCCCGTTGGTACGATCAAGACCCATCTCTTTCGGGCCAGGAATCTCCTGAAGAAACGCTTGCTAGCACAGCACATTTGCGGCCCAGAGTCACGGGCGCTGTCGTGAAGGACCCGACGGCTCAACCCGGTAGCTTCGACACGGTACGGTCTCTTCCACTGCTGAACCGGGAAGCTCATTTAACGCTTTTATAACGCTCTGTGGATATCCTTAAACGAGAAGGAGCTACATGAAGCAGGAAGCAGCACCGCAAGAAGTATCGCTTCACCTACGAGGGAAAGAACCGCGTCATGCGGGGAGTCGGCTTGGCCCTCTCCTCTGCTGGGCAGTCGTGTTTGCCGACGTTGGTACCTCGATTTACTATGTTCCAGGCATCTTGTATGGAAATGTCGGGAACCTGGCGGGCTTCTTTGTGATGCTGACGATGTCTGTCTTCGTGCTCCTCACGCTGAAGTATGCAGAGGTCACTCATCGCTTCCCCCAGGGAGGTGGCGTGGTCACGGTGGCGGCCCAGGCCATCAATCACTGGATGGGAGCCCTCGGTGGTATGTTCATTCTGGTCGATTATTTCCTCACTGCTGCGATCAGTTGCCTTTCGGGTATGCTGTATCTGAGCGTGGTTGTACCTGTCTTCGCCCCTTCTACACTAGAGCTGTCTATCGGCGTTCTGCTTCTGCTTGGGCTCCTCAATTGGTTCGGAGTGAGCGAGAGTGCGAAAGTAAGCCTGGGAGGGGCTCTGATCGCATTTCTGAGCGATATCGCTCTTCTCGTCACGGTTTTTCTGCATCTCTCTTTTTCGCAGTTTCTCGCACTGTTCCCGCACATGTTTGCACAGCAGAAATTGACGCTCCCTTCTCTTCTGGTCGGCTTCGCTGGTTCATTTCTTGCTTTCTCCGGTCTAGAGAGTATTTCGCAGTTATCGCCGGTCATGAAGACTCCTCGCAAGAAGGTCGCTGGCATTGCCTTGTTGCTTGTGGTGCTCACTATCGGCCTGACCAGTCCGCTACTGACTCTGTTCGCGACGCTCTTGCTCCCCCCGCAGGTGGTGGGAGATCGAATACTCTCTGGGCAGCTCATCTCACTGCTTGGAGGACACTGGGGCAATATCGCCTTGCAGATCGAGGTGGCGATCAGCGCCAGTGCGCTGCTGATCTTTGCCGGGAACACGGCCATTATTGGTTCCTATCATGTCTTCCTGGCACTCTCACGGATGGAGTTCTTCCCGAAGTTTATCCAGCAACGCAATACGCTGCGGGGAACACCGCATTTCTCTATTCTCCTTGCCATTGCTATACCCATCTGTGTGCTCATCGTGGTACATGGCGCTATTACAGTTCTTGGAGATCTGTACGCCTTCGGGCTATTGGGAGCCTTTACGCTCACATGCGTGGGCCTGGATATTGTGCGTCGCCGTGAGCGCAAGGCGGCACATGCCGAGCGTACTTCCTCTCAGTCTCTGACCAGAGGTCTCCCTGAGAGTGACGATGCAGCTACTGCGCACGAAGTATTGCAGGGCACAACGACAACGGTACAGGCGTCTGCCGTCTCCTATGAGGGGACAGATGTACTCGGGTACCAGCAGACGGACCCGCTCCTTCTCCTTACACAGGGAGGATGGTGCTCGATCTCTGGCATACCTGCAAATTTTATCTCGGGTTGCTGACAACGGCCCTGGTGGTCCTGGCATGGACGACGAATGTCGTCGCAAAGCCGCTGGCAACGCTCTTTGGTGGCTCTGTGACCCTGCTTGGGATGGGATAGCTTTCTTCACCTATGCACGCAATAAGCAGCAGGGGCACGTACCGGTGCCGATCACCCATGTTGAAGAACATCTCCCCGGGTCTATCCTGGCTGTGTTGATGCCCGATACGACACACAACGAAGCGGTCATACGCTCCGCCATTCAGAACGCGCAGGGGAAGCCAGTGACGTTTTTGTACCTTGGCCACGCGACACCCTACCGGGCACCGCGTCTGTTTGAATACCATGACCCGTACTACGACGATCAACAGGCCAGAAGGACGTTTGGCAACGCCGAACACCTGGCACAGAAGGCGAAGATTGCTCGCCGCTATGTGTATAGGCTGCAAGGGCCTCAGGCTCTTGAGCGCATATGGCTGGTCATCCATCCACGTGATATCGTCATCTCGCCTGAAAATACTTCACTCTTTGGAGAGATCAACCCGGATCGCATCCGTTATGAGGTGACAGCAGAGGGCAGTGTTGCTCACTTCCTGAAAAGCTGGTGAGACAGAAGATTATATCATGACGGCATATGTCGCGCTCCCCTTGCGTGACGCGATGGCTTTTTGAACGAGGTCGTTGAAGTGTGGGTCCTGCTCTCCTGGGGGCGTCCTGCGGTAGGTTCGTACGCGTCCTCGGTTGTTTTGACGGACATCCTCATGCGAGGAGCGCTGTGTGTCATCGGTCGGCATAATCATAAAATGCCAGCTCTGCTCACCTTTCTTTGTGGGCAGGTATCCTGCAACAAGCATTGCGCCCTTAAATTGGGCATTCGAGACATAGCATTTCGTTTCACGCGCATACTCGTGCTTGAGGCCATAGCTACTCTGATGGTCGTCAGCCTTTGTCGCAGGCCGGATGGCATGCTCTATCCAGTACTGAAGAGCCTCTTTTTCTGCTTGAGAAAGCGTGTCATACGCGCGAGGATGGTCTTTCTGTCTCGTGTTATCTAGTTCCGAGCATACCTGTTCATAATCTGTTCTGCTCATGTCACTCTCCGCTTCGGATTTTATTCTACCTCTTATTTGACACGGTATCCCTGCTCGTCCATGCGAGGCCCGATCGTCTCTGTATTGACAGTGAGCGCTCGCTCTTTCAAGAATCGCGAAACGATCTTGCATGATTTGTTCCCCATTTTGAAGAAGAAAATAAACTCATCAACAATTAAGTTGACAATACCGATGAGTTCAGCGCCCGGAGCGAGGTGAACGGGTCCGATGGAATACTCTATATAAGCTACTTTTATGATACCCTCGTAGCGTTAAGAAAAGCGTTAATAGAACGTTAAATATTGGTCGGTACATGCGACAGACGCTCTCATTTTCCCGCGTCCGATGACTATCATCAGTTGGTCACTACGTGATTCTTCGGGTCCCGTTGACATTCCAATCTCCTCACTTGACAACGCGCGCCTTATCGCAGAGTATCAGAGCCTCACGCCCGATGACCGGATCTGGTGCTATCTGCCCCTCTTCTTTAGCGCGGGCATCTGCAACATCCTGTTCGGCACGTTCTCAAGCGGCGCGACCCTTGTACTGCAAGAGACGTTCGATCCTGGCGAGGCGTTGCGACTGATCCACGATGAACGCTGTACTGTCTATCATGGCTTCGCAAACGCCTTTAAGAGACCAGGTATCACGTACGAGTTGGAACGAGGAGAGGCTGTGCTGCGACTTCCCATCTCGGCTTCCGAGCGACTGCGACAGATGATAGTCAATATGGTGGAAAACATAGCGACGAATCGACCGCACATTACCGTGTTTTTTGAGGAGCGTCGCCGCCTATCCTCAAAGAAGTTTTCCCTTGTGAAAGAGAAACGGGATCGCTACGAGCAACTCTTCCGACAGGTGGTTGTAGAAGGTATCCAGACGGGAGAGTTTTGCGCCGATAGTGATCCGCGTATCATCGCGTTCGCTATCTTAGGTATGTGTAACTGGACCTATCAATGGCTACAGTCGGGCAAGGGGTTCAGTGCGAGAGAGATTGGAAATATGTTCTGTGATCTCCTCTTCCAGGGATTGCTCACCTCTCAAAATAGTGATTGAAGATCGAGGCTCATACTAATGGCGATGTACTTTTTAGATATTCCTGTTAGGGAGGCTACTTTTCTGAGCTTCTATGCAACATCATCTCAAGAACACTCACCGGAACTACTTGACTACCATCAGCCGCAGGGCTTATATCAACCCAATCGCCTAAAATATTTGAGAGGCTGGCAACAGGACCAGCACACCCAAATACACTTGAACCACGAAATGACGTGCCCTTGAGAACTGCTCCCGTGAAACTTGCTTGTGGGAGGTTGCAGTGAAGAAATTTTGTGTTTACTAAAACCGCGTTATGCCATTGGCTTTTGTTCATTATGCAGTGAACAAATTCAGCACTTGTCGCGTCAACGTTACTCAAGTTTATTTGAGATAAAATGACATCATGCCATAGGCACTTAATAAGAGTTGCATTTGTAAGTAAAGCACCTTCCATACGAACAGCACGCATAAAGCTGGCACTCAAATTGGCATCTTGAAGGTCAGCACCACTTAAATCAGTATCCTCAACTGTGATGCCTGCCATACCGGCCCTGGTTAATGAAGCACCACGCACATCTACATCCATGAATGCAGCTAGAGCGAGGTCGGTATTCGACAAGTTCGCATTTCTGAGATCCACATGCTTGAACTCAGCTTTTACTAGCTGTCTATTACTCAAATCTGCACCTTGCAAATCTACATTTTCACATAGTAATTGTTTGCCTTGTCGTTGTTTTGTTTGGTACCACTGCTCGTGAGCAAGCAACAGACTGTTGAGTATATTTTTATCAAGCTGTTGTTTCATATTATGGGCTTCTCTCTATACCGGAGTGAGCATTACACCTATCTTGCTTTAGACGTTTCCTCCTGCGATGGTTTATCAGGTATCACAGGAGGGGCAATATCCGCGAAAGGCGGTACTGGTTTGACACGCTTGAACAGATCGGGAATGATGTCCTTTCCACGCCCCGTTGGCTCAGCGCGTAAGTAATCTGCCAGCCTTTGCATCAAATTCCTGAACTGCGCCTCAGTCATAGTTCCTTCTCGGTCAATGAGTATGTTTCTGCCATTAAGCAGGTCATCGGCCACGGTCTCAGGTCCTGATCTTGGGCCGCTCTTGACATCCCACGATTGACCCTTAGCATCGTAAAATTCCCCTTCACCAGGACCAGTAGGCCGCCGGATGGGTCCGTCTACAATGCCTTTTTCCTCTGCCAGTAATCCTACACGAGCCTCATTAATGCTCTGGTCACTAATGATACCCTTATGATCTGGATCAAAAGCCAGACGTTTCTCCCGTACAGATGGTGCATCTTCTTTTGTTACGCGATCCCACCATGCTTGATTATCAGCATCTTTGATATCAAGTCTCGCATTATCAACAGCTCGATCCACAGTCTGTTCATAAACACGTTGCGCTGTTCTACGTTTGAGCCAATCAAGTTGACGTGCTTTGAAGGCATCTTCGCTCTCGTTAGGGCCACGCTCAGGTTTAGGGCCGACCCCCGGCTCTTCGGGAGCATTAGAGGGACCGCTTATGCGCTCCTTGAGCCATTTATTGAGATCGCTGATGTTCTCGCGCACTCCATTATACAATTCCAACGCCAGGTTGCGAATTCCGCCAATGCTCTCACCCTGTTCTGTCTTGACTCCCCTCCAGGCTCGCGCTAGACCTTCGCCGAAACCTGACCAGCTACGAGGCACACCTGGGCTGCGTGTATAGAGTCCTCCTGGCGGCCCTTTGATAGCACCGCGCACACCGAGGACAATCATTATAAGAGAAACTGCTCCCGTCACTCCACGGCGTGTTCTTTCACCACTACTGAGCCGTTTACCTGTAAGTATGTCTTTGCCTGTGTAGCTTTCTATAATGCCCGTAATGCCAACAGTATCGGATACACCCAGAAGGAGAGCTTTGCCAAGCGTCCTTAAGCCTCCTCCCTGGGTAGTACTCAATTGCTGATAGCGACCAATGGTAGAGAGGACGAGACCTATTGCAAGTAGCAATGCACCGGCAAGCATCATTGCCGTCCATGCCGTCAGGAAGACGCCGAAGAAAGCAGCTATGCCTGCTATCACGAGTGCAACAACGATGACAATGATCAGACCAACAAGTATCTCGCCCACGGCTTTCAAAAGGCCAATGTACCATGCTTCACCAGCCTCTTTAGCCGCGTCGTGCACACGCTTTTCAAGGTCAACTCTGGGTTTCTTGCCCTCTTCCACACTTTTATCGGCGGCTTCTCTCAGGTCACTGCGGAACTTCGTATTAATCTCTCTAACCTTACCCTTTGCCTCTTCCGCTGCCTTATCAACCTCTGTTAAAACCGCACCAGCCATACCTTTCTGTTGCGTATCAACATCTTTTATGACATCCTCAGCCTGTTTGGTACGGGCTTGTAGCACCTTGCTTATTGCTCCTTGAGCATTTTTCCTGATTATATCAGCGCCGTTATTCGCAGATGTCACCAGGCTATCACCCTGCTGTGTGAAGGCATCTACAGCCTCGGAATGAGTTTGAGTCACAGAGGAGGTGGCTAAGTTTAGCTGTTCAATTCCAGCCCTGCCCACTTCGGTCATATTGGCTTGCGTAGCTGTTATAATATCGGTAATACCTGGTAAGAAGGGTTGCTCTTCTCCATCAATGATGTCGGATACTTCCTGTACGTCGTCATCAATTTTCTTAGTAAGAGTTGTTGTGGCAATACTAACCTCATTCGTCGCGCTTGCCTGGCTAGCTCGTAATTCTCGTATTGTCTGTTCCCCAGAGGTTTTTATACGAGTAACCGCCTGTGCTTCGGCGGTACTTAGTACTTGTAAGTCCGCCCTTAGTCGATCATCCAGAACCTTTAGTGTTGCGATTTTGCTATCTCGTAAGAGCTTGATAGTATTGCTCGCAAGGTCTTTTAGGACAGGGGTCGTAGTTGTGCCAGTTTCGGTGATACGCACATTTACTGTTTTAGCATAATCCATGTAGTTTCCAGTGAAGTTGTTAGCCCGTATTCTCATGTCATCCATGAGAGGTGCTTTCTTCTCACGGATATCTGCTGCGCTCTGATTAGCTAGCTCACGTGCCGCCTGACGCTGTGCCGGTTTGGGATCCTCCTCTCCAGGGTAACGTTTAGCTTCATCCTCCCCGACTTTTTCGGCTTCGAGTGCTGTTTTTTCAAGTTCTTTGGTGGCCCGCTCTCCCTCTTCGTTTGCAATAATTGGTGGTTGCTTGCTCTCATTCTCAGAAAAATTTGTCATATCCCTTTGGCGATCGAGGAGTTGTTTCTCGAATTCATCAATATTTTTTGTCGATACGCCATCTTTCCCCTCGATCTTGTCAATCTCTGTGGTGACCTGCTTTTCTAATGCGACTTTCTCTTGTGCTATGAGGTTGCGTAATGCTGAGCGGTTTGTAGCAAAGTGAGTGTGAATAGCAGCAGTTTGCGTCTTCACTGCTGTTTGCACTGACGTGATATGCGCTTCAACGTCGGTTGTTATTTGTGTTTTCTGTGTTTCAGCAACTTGTAAGATAGCGGCCTTCTCTTTTTCGGCTTCACCCTGCAAGATAGCAAGCCGTCTTTGCGCCTCCATCCGATCCTGCTCTATCGTATGCCCTGCTTCCAGCATTGTGAAAAACTCTTCAAAAGTAGGTTCGCGTTTCGGCAGGTATGGTCGTATGGCATTTCCCCTCGGAGCCTCTTCGTTAGGAGCACCAGCACCTGGACCTGGTGTTGCAGATCCACCATATATTTCTTTCTGTTGCTTTTCATTTTCTTCTTTATCTGGACTCGCTTTTTCCGCTGTACTTATAGTTGCTGGTATGCCAGCAACTACATTCGGAGTAAATGTAGGCAAAACATGTTGAGCTGACGCAGCTAGCCCTTGTGTAGTAGAAGATGTCTCTGTAAGATTGCTATCCTGCACGCCTTGAGAACTATCGGTTATAGGTGTAGCAGGAGATGGTGAAAGCAGGCGTGGAAGCGTCGTGAGGGCGCTAGTTGGTACAGGTCGCTGTATTGTGTTTGTATGATTTGTAACAAGAGCTGGCTTTTCTAGTGTTTGTGAAGCAACAGGTGCAACAAATGCATGCTTATCCTTTGTTTGCTCTACCTGTTTTCCATCCTGAGAATCGGTCAGAAGAGTTGTGCCTTGACCATTTTCTCCACTCAATGAGGATGTGATAGCTTTTGCTGATTGCTGGGTATGCTGTTCTACTTTTGCTTGCACTGAAGATGAGCGTGCTGCTGCTTTTTGTGCTTCAGGGCTGATCGGTTGTGGAGCATCACTACTCACCAACGATTGGGCGGGTGATGCAGTTTCAGTACCTGGTTGCAAGGTATCCAAGGTTTTTTGCTGGGCCTTCTTTTGCTCCTTTTCCTTATCTTCTGTAGGTTGTTCATCCTCGGTTGAGTCGCCGTTGTCTTTTCTCTGTACTGCACTTTGCAGTGTGGGATTAGCTGATTGTTGAACGACATGCGTTGCCTCGTGCGCCATCAGTTCGAGGGAGTCAGCATCCTGATTGGTGCCAAGCCAGATATGATTTTGGTGAGTGAAAGCTTTTGCGCGCAATGTTTTTGCCGCAGCGTGAGCGGTCGGGTCTGTGTGTACTCGAACGTGACCTAGATCAACACCGAATACTGGTTCTACTCGTTGCCGGACGTGCTGTGAGAGCGGTATAGCTGTTTGCTGCTTGAGTGCGTGCAGCATATCGCCATTTTCATGAGCGATTAGTGATGGAGGAACGTTCCTACGTCGGCTATCTGGCTCAAGGAGAGGGTGTTGTGTCACCTGCTCTGCAACCTCGTCGGCCTCTTGCTCAAACGCATCTCCTGGCTGGTTGACTTCTAGCTTTGCCTGTATAGTTGGTTTGGGGGTAGGGGAAGTCTGCACTGCGGTCTGGCTAAAATCGTGGGCGAAGCGCGACTCACCAGGAGACGATACATGCTCTGGTGAATCGTCTCTGTTCTGATTGGAGCGAGGGGTATGCGAGAAAGGTATGGGTACGACGGCAGCGTGTTCTCCTCCAGACTCGCGGCTTTTGCGGCACGCTTTACATTCGCCGCCAGCAACGGTATGTTGCCCACAGGCACAGCTTCGTTGCAGAAGTGTGCTCTGTTGAGTGAGAATAGCAACAGGTTGTCGCTGTATCTGCGTCGTACCCTTCGTTTCCATTAGAATGCAGCCCATCCTTGATGGATCTTACGCCTTAGCTCGGTGATGTCCGCCTTGACAATACCTCCGTCTTTGTTGAATGTGACCTGTGCGAGTGGAGCGTAGTGGTGGACAATACCGTGCGGTGGTAATGGGTCCGGTTGGCGTTGCTCCCTGGTATCTATTGTAAAGGGCCACTCCAGTTCTCCTGTGCCAATGCGAGCGGGAATGAGCCAGTAATCGCCAGCACGATAGTATGTTGGGTCTTTTTTGTTACGCTCCTGGGTAAACGCGATTTGCACGCCCATTTCTAGCGTTAACCAATGATTTTCGATGAGCATAGCAGCTCCATCATTGGCGATGGTGATAGGTCTATCGTTATTAGCAGTGTCTTCCGGATCTCCAGCTTTGTAGTCCCAACGCCGTAACAAGAAGGGTCCGTTGAGATCGCTCTCTGCTGGCGCTGTTTGCCCTTTAGCAATAGTGAGTGTGACCTCCATCGTCGCGTTGTTTACCGTCTCGACCTGGAATAATGGGCCGGGGACTTCGTTTGGCACGAGGCTCAAGTCAATCAGTTCAACCCAATTGCCTATCTGGAGCGAGTAGCGGCTGTCATCAGGGCCGAGGTTTTTGAGTGTGACAGTGATGATATTATCGCTAATGGAAAGGGAGTCATCGACAACAAGGAAGGCAACGGAGCCATTCTCACGCGACCATTTGAAGGTGGCGTGTATTTGCCCCGTATCACCTGTCTGTTGTGTGCTGTCTTTGCTTGCGCTTCCAGATGATGAGGGGCGATTACTGCTTCCTCGTTGTCCACCTGCAGGAGGATCAGGATATGCTGTGCCACTGCGATGAATCTCTACACGATAAAGTTGGTTTTCCAGGCCGCGATAGGTTGACGAGGGCGGTGTGACACAAGGATCGGTAGACGTAACCGTTGGGTCGGTGCGTGCCGTGAGTTGACCATACTCGCGCAAGGACCAGATACGGAGCAGGTCTGTCCAGAATTGCCCCGCATTCTCCCTGGTCGGGGGCTCTTTCGTCAGCTTTGACACATCGCCGAAGCGAACCTGAAAGACGACTTCCGCGCGTGTTGCTGTGTCTGGCCCACCCAGCGCACTCTCGCGGATAGCGTCATCCTCAAGGGAAGTTACTTCGCGTTCCCATACATCGAGATAGACCAGAGTATGAGCCTCTCCGTTGCCATCTACCTCTGCACGCTCACCTTCTGGGATAGAGCAACTGTCATCTGCAAAATGGTCACAGAGCATACCATCGACATAATAGCGCCCTTTGCCAATTCCAACAGTGTATGGTTTTCCAACATCGATAATAGCAAAGCCCACTGCGTCAGCAGGTCCCGCGTGTGGGCCGATGATATCTGTCAGGGCGGTACGCTGCTGATAGAGAAGAATGTCTACCAATTCGTTCCAATCGGCGTCAAGGTCCACGCGCCCCTGCTGCTTGAGCACGCGTGAGAAGTTCCTTTTTTGTGTACTCGCTTTGAGTATATTCGTGATATTAAAAGAATCACGGGTGATGTCTGTTTTGAAATCGCCATCCATATATGTGTTCTCCTAGTTGATGTAGATGATACCTGCCTCCATGCCAGCAGGAGTAAAGTCGTCGAGCCGCGCACGCAAATTGGCTTCGCGTTGTGGCTGATACAAATCGTGGAAGACACCCATTTCTGACTCGTCATCGGCCCCACGCTTGATCTCAATCGCGCAGGCGTAGGCAAGCTGGCAATAGGCGGAGCTACCATAACGAGTGCTATTGAATAATGGTCGCACGCGGATACGCTCACGCCGCTTCACCGCCTCACGCTCTTCATCCGAAAAGCCTTTCAGTCGCGTGTCAACGGCCTGCTCTACAAGGTCAGGCTGACAGTTATAGCGACGCGGTGTGCGCGAGTGCTCAGCGATAGAACTGAAGCGCATGCAGCCACGCTGTCTGCGGGCAACAGTAATCTGCCCATAGAAGATGCTATTTTCACCCAGATCTATCGCGTGTGTGAGAATCTGGCCGAGGATAGTACAGCGTTTGATCGACAATACGGCATGTGCAAAGCTAGCATTTGAGTCGCTGATAGTAGGAAAGTCATTGCTGGTCGCATCTACAATGCTATCGCTGACATCGAGATGCAGAGGCTCTTCACGCACCTCATTGAGATCAACGACGATAGAGCCAAGGATACTATGTTCGATAGTAATGCGCTGACCGCCCTCGTTTTCGAGAATCAGGCTTGCTTTTTCAGGCTCTTCTGGTTGACAATCCCAATCGATGCCCCAGCCTGGTACCAGTGTGCAATGGCGTATATGCATTTCGGTAAGATCATCTTCAACGGATATAGCACGCCCGGTTATAAGCAGGCCATCAAGCGTTATGCGACTTCCTGAGTCCCCACTGATTCTGAGTACATCTTCTCCACCAGCGTCCCAGTCGATCAGGCGTATGACGGGGCGTTTGCGATTCGCAGAGCGAATATGCAAATTCTCGTTCTCGTCTAGCTCGATATCTAACTGCTCGGTATAGACGCCATTGTCGAGGATTTCGATGACAGCTTTCAGCGCTTCTTGCTGATCCTGTGGAAGGGCTGCGTTTTGCTCCTTCCATGTATTCCAGTCATCAAGAGCGGCCTGTATAGTTTTGTATCGTGCCTTAAATTCTGGAAACTGGGCAACGGTATAGTGTCGTGCGTTGGTCGGCTCTATGAGTGGACGATGATATTCACCACCGCCGATATCGGCACTAAAGGCATAGTGATAGGAGACGAAGACTGCTTTTGGCTCGTGCCCTGGTGGGAAAACAATGCGCCCATGTGCCGGGTCAACTGCTACCGTCCCTGGCACAGGACGGTATCGTTTCCAATCACTCAGGTTGGCGGGAACGATCCGGTTAGTAGCAACAGGTTCCAGTTTGTTAGAGGAGAGCAATTCGGCAAGCCATGCCGCATCGCGATGTTGTCTTCTGTGATCGTGCTGGTCCTGGTGCCCATGTTGCCCGTGTTGATCCTGCTGTCCATAAGGCTGCTGTGCTTTTCCTGTTTGCTTTTGCTCGTCATAATAAGGGTCGCCAATGGTCCAAATCTGGAAGCTGTTGCCTGCACCATAATAATCGTCGCGGCGTTTGCGGAAGGCACGCAGTCCGATGGGAGTAGGAAAACTGAGCTCGTCAACGACGGTTTGCTGTTTTGGCAGGGTGTACAGTTGCACATCGTTGCCCAGGATGCTGAAGGTATAGCAGTTATCGCCCTCTTCATCGACGTTGTGTGCAAGCATTCGTGTAACGGAATAGAGTTTGAGCCGCCAGATGAAGAGGCCCACGCTCGCTATGTTGTAGCGGCCCGTTGCCAATTGTGAGTCAATACGACGCACATCAACCGTGGAAGCTGCTTTGGTGAACGGGCTAGCCAGATAGTAAAGAGCCTTACTATCGCGTATGTCGATAGAGCGACCTCGATCAGGATGCTGATAATTGATGTTTTGCGTGGCGGCGAGCAGTTTATAGAACTCGACGGCGTGGACATAGGGCCACCCCGCAACATCTCTGACAAGTGCTTCGAGCACCGAGAGCGTGCCTTTGCGCCGCCGATAGGCAATGGTATTGGCAACATCGCGCCGCGATATCAGGATTTTGTTGCGTTGCACTCCTTGTGGTGTACTCACATCGCCAGGTTCACCTGCTTCGTGAACCTGCTGGTAGCCAACCAGGTCGCCAATATAGGGGACAACCCAATCCTGGCAGGTCTCAATAAACCAGTTTTCATAGAGTTGTTTGATATCATCTTCAACGGTATTTACCTGTTGAGAGATGACACGCAGCAAGGCTTGTAGTTGCCAGCCCGTTTCCGCGTCGCGCTGACGGTAGATGGCTGGCAATAGTTGGTATAAACGATCAGCGTTTTGAGTCATTATTTAACTCCGTCAGAATAAGCGTATCGGGTACAGCGGGACTAAGAAACGCGAGTTGCGCTGGATGGATGAGCGTTGGAACTTTGAGGTCACGCTGTGCCTGGGCAACGGGAACAACCTGATATAGCCCCAATTTGAGCAGATCAGTCAGGTCCTGCGAAAGGTCCGGTCTGGTACCAAATTGCGCCTGGGCCTGCAACTCTTGCTGGTGAATCTCAGTTAAAGCAGTGATGAGTTTGTCCTGATCCACGGCGTCCAGGATAGCTAGTTCCACGTAGGAGACGCCAGCGATGCCCTGGATTACGCTCAAGACCTCGCTCTGGTAGACTGGTTGCCCAAGATCGCGTTGCTCAAAGCTGAAGGCGGCAAGCAATGCAGTGCGAATATTCTGTGCTACAGCCTCCCACAGGAAGTCATCCAGGACACGCACCTTCGCGCTGATGACCAGCAGCTTGACTTCGCACAAGGCTATGAGCAATGGTACACTGGGATTGCCATACTGGCGCAAGGAGCGGAACAGGTTCTGATACAGGTCAGAAGTGGTGGCAATTGGAATGTTATCAATACCAGCGATGGTGAGATACACCAGTTGATTGCGGCCATCTGACAGTTGCGTGGCACTAGCCTTGCCAATACCTGCATAGGTGCGTGCGAAATCAGCGTAGTCCTGTACTGAGACGAGGCGGTCTAACGACATGACTGCTAATGGTGCGTTCCGCCTGGCCTGATCGCGGCTCTCCTTATCGGCACCACCGGTAGCAGGCAACGGATTGACCACGCTTCTGACGCCGAATGGGCGTGTGGTGAGCAAGCTAATCTGCCCAGCAGCTACATTGCCGGGTGTACCAATACCGTTACGATATATCGCAATGATATTTTCTGCACCCGTGGGTGGACGTGTGCCATGTGTACCATTTCCGAAAATGACGGTTGTTTTGTCATCATCGCTGGTCTGTGTGACATAGACACGATCTTTTTGGCCAGCCGCGTCCAGGTTATCCGTCTCGTGCCAGCGTACATCATTGACATAGACAGCCAGGGTACTCTCCACGCCTGAAATGGTGGGAGCAGAGGTGTAGGTTAAGGGGAATTGACGCAAGGTAAATTGTTGCATGCTCTGACTACCATCGCCACTGCCCAGCACCTCATTGCGCGTCTCGCCATGTGTGGCCTTGACGACATTGGCGTTCACCGCCACCGTATCGCGCTTATAGGTGTAAGCAAGCGGTGTAGCAAATTTGAGCACAGTATGAATCGTGTCTCCCGGCAACGAAAGCGGAGGAGGGTTTTGAGGCACCGGCAACGGTGGAGGCCCCTCTATTACTGCTTCCGCAACGGCACCTCCTCCCTCCGGTATGTTGGGAGGTGTTCCCTCTCCCGCTGGAGTCCCGGCGGCTGGGCCAGCCGCGAAAGTTTGCGCCTTTGCATCTTCCTTTGGCTTAGCATCATCCGGTATCGCATGAGCATCACGTGTGTTTTGTGTCACACTTGCCAGCATCACCAGTTCGCCTGTACGCAGGCCACTTGTATTGTGAATATCGGTGCGTTCGCCCGACACCACGGCCCAACGGCCCGACTGTAAACCATCATAGAGATCATCCAGCTCAATCTGATCGCCCTTAATATCATCGGTCAGTGGTTCTTCGGCGCGTGGCAATTCTTCACTCTGGGCGTAGACGGTGATTTTTTGTAGTGTATCGAAGGAGATGCTGACATCCCAGGGTTGATCTAGAGTGAGATGTGTTACTTTCGCACTGATGCCATAATCCGCCCGTGCTATAAATTGCACATCTATAACCTTACGGACGAGGTATATCCCCCCCTCTTCCAGTACTATCCAACTGTTGGGCACGATTTGATCGTAACGAGCATCCAGGTAGAGAGAACGTGTGTCGGTATCAGGGCTTACTGCAGTCCACTCACCATAATTGTATATCTTTTTACTTTCGTCAAAACTCTGTGCTTGTTGTGTTGCACTACTGCCAAACAGTGACGCTTTCACTCGCAGCGCATAGACCTTCTTTAGTGGAGAAGCAACTGTCACATTGGCATTAGCATAGGCTTGATAGACGCTATCATCAACATTAAGATTTAGTTTGCTGATGAGTTGGGGAGCGATATCGCCTTTACGAGCAAAGGTATTTCCGATATTGCGTTGCAAGCGCAGGCTGTTCGCGGGTTGCAACGATGCAGGCTTGCTCAGTGGTTTCACCAGAGATGCGATGCTGGTGGTGACAACAGGTGTGCAGACATAGGGAACGAGGGCGGCGGCTGAAAGGGAAGGAAGCCCTGTGATCTCTATCCTGGAGCCAGTCAGGGATAGGGGAATAGTGCTTACTAATCCTTTCAAATCTGCAATCAGTCCGCCCAGCCATGGAGCCACTTTCGTGTCTCCTTGCTCAGCCGCCGCACTATACGAGGGACACCACAGGGCAAGGTGAATGAGAACGTATAGCCCTAATACATTTAAAAGCTCCACTGCTATGTTAGTGATCGTTATCGAAAGGCGCTCTTCGGCAAGGCGCTCTTCGGCAAGGTTGCTCCTGGTAAGCTGGCTCAGGCGTAATAGTATGCTGGTTGGAGTACTGGTAGTGCCTGTGGCCCCCGTGGCGTCGGGAGTAGGAGTGCTGCCAGTGCCCGTCGTAGGGTCAGGAAACAATTGTTTTTTGAGCAGCTTGAACAACTCATCTACGTTATCCGTGTTTTTGAAGTGCGCTTGAAACGCCTCCACTGCCTTTATGATCTCCTCCAGGGTTCTCTTGGAGTCAAGGTGTAATGCCTCAAGCTCAAGGTATTGTTCCAGCAAAACCAACAGTTTTTCACCTGGCTGCAAAAATGATAAGACATTGGCGACGCCAGGGGAAGTTGGCGATACATCAAACGAGTTGAGATCAAGGTAATAGTCCACTGTTTGCAGGAGAGAGCGCAGAAAAGTGAGCGGTGTTACCTCTAGGGGCAACTCTACGCGAGTATATTTCTCGGCAGGATGCGGGTCGATTTTGCGGGCGTGAGTAAAGACTTGCCCACCGTAGAAGTGTTGCCTATTTTGCACATTCGCTTCTGTATCATCAAAGACAAAGAGTAAAGGATCATTCTGCTGCAGTTGTGTTGCGACACCATCCAGATAGAGTGAGCCATCCGCCGTACTCGTATCGATGAAATTAAGTGTGTCTATCCTGGCCTGGATGATATATTGTGGTACGCTCATACGCGGCTTGATAGCGTTCCAATCAGCACGGGCTTCGAGGTCCGCGGAGGTCTCGAAAGATTGCGGAAATTGTCCCGGCCCTGGTAAGCTCTGGGCACGGGTCCCCTTTGGAATCGTGGTGATTTGTCCTGCCTCTAACGTATAGGAGAGGAAGACGCTGGCTGCAACCCCTGGGCGCAGCGTGTAGCCCACGAGCCGTGCTAGCTCAAGAATAGAGCGACGTTCGGTCGCAGTACGCAGGTAGCCTTCGTTAGCGATGCACTCCTGGTAGAAGGTGAGGATATCAGCGACGATAGCCCAGGCGTCGAGGAGCGCAATCGCAGGGTCGTCTGTTGTGCGTGCCGTTAAGCCTTTCAGGGGATAGAGCAGTTCTTTCTTTTGCGCAGGGTCATAGAGGAGCGTGTCTAACTCGCCCCGCGAAATGCCGAGCTTTGAGAGGTCCGCGAGCATGGTTTCTAAAAAGGTGGGATGGATACCCGTACGGTATGCCAATGCGCTGAGGCCCGGACGGTTGGCGATAGGCGTTGGTGTGACCTCTTCTATGCCAGCGCAACATCCACATGTATCTGTCATTACCGTCCTCCTGTCATATTGAATGTGATCGTGCCATGCTCTGGAAAGCTGGGATCATTATCTAATTGCGCCACCTCTAGCGAGCCAATGAGCAGAACGCCATTGCGCAATTCCTGGTCAGGTGCCTCGCCAAAACGTTGCAGCTTCGTGATGGTCACGTTCAGCACTCCTGGCACGGCTTGCGCTCTGGCGACGAGTGTACTTACCGCAATATCGTCGCCAAATGACAGATTATCGGGATGGAAGAAGCCGAACGTCCCGTCGGGCTGCACGCGATTGCTGAACAGTTTGAGCAGGGCAGCTTTGACATGTCCACGCAGATAGTTCGGGCGCACACAGACGTTCATCGCGATCTCCAATGGTATATAGTCCGCTTGAAGCACGACAATGTCGTGCCCGATACGACGATATGGTTCTAAGTATTGGGCAACCTTATCAAGGAGCGCCTGGTCAGCTTCATCGGTACCGAGTGGATCAATAGCGACCAGCACGGTATAGCCGCTTCCATTCCAGCGCAGTGATGCCGCAGCACGTTGTACACCAGGGACAGCCTGTGCCAGTTGTGCATAATCATCGGCGGTGATAGCACGCTCCAGGATGGTACGAAACGCACGCGGCGCGAACAATTTTGCTTCGCTGAGCGGCTCTTGTGCTGTTCCTCCCTGCGCGGGTAATGGATTGCGTGGTGTCAAGACGATGCCGTCGAGTGTGATGTTGTTACGTAGTACGACTCTCGTGATCGTTTCAGCGCCGACGTTCCCGTCGGGGCCATTTCCAACGCGATAATGGGCGATGAGCGTCTCGCCCACCTGCGGTGCATATCCCAGTTCGTCGTCGCCGAAGCGCAATTGCGCATAACCATCATTATTCACCTCGACCACAAAATGCCGATCTTCGCCCTGGCTGTTAAGCAGGTCTGGTTTTGGTAGCCATGTCCAGGTCTGTGGCGGGTTGACATCAGGCACAGTACTTGAGAGCGTGACACGCGGTAGTGCTGCGCGTACATCCTGTGTCAGCAGACGTATGGCGGGGACGATACTGGTAGAAAGCGGTTCACTATACGTCAGCGGAGTATGCTTCAGTTGTGTTCGATATGGTAGCGCACTCACCTCCACATCCGATGGATGTCCTGGACTTTCACAATACGCTGTTGACTCGCCTTCCTGTACTGAATCCAACGGTTCGTCCGGCTGAATGGTCAAGCCATGATCGACGAGCAGGATATTTCCCCTGGCAACGCTAATATTCTCAAGCTGTTGACATTCAGGGGCACGGCCAATAGCCGAAATGCAGAAGGGAAATGGCAGGGCGTCCTCCACTGACCATTCAATCTCCAACACGACCTTATTGTAGAGGGCGTCGGTAGCCTCCTCCGCATTATTCGTCAAGCGTACAATATGCCGACGGGTTTTATCAGCGTCTTCAGGGACACCTGTTTTAGCACCCATGACCTCTTCAAAGAGCAGATAATCTCCTGCTTTGAGCCTGGGTTCCACATCCTCTATTGTCGCTGATGTTGCGCCTTTGGGGAGACAACAATTCTGATCACCCCAGGTGTAGAAGTGAATTTCGTTGTGGGCTTTGTAAAATGCTAATGGCTGTTGTTCGTCTTGTTGCAAGACCTCAAATGCTTCGTAGCTATCGGCGGGAAGATTGCGGATAGCATTTGTGGTCAGCATGGTACCACTCGCGGCGACATCATCACTGGAACCAGTAATAAAGTAGAGGTCGGATGGGTAAAGCTGTAGCGTCGATGTGGGTGTCTGGTCTTCTGAGGTCTGCACGAATAGCCAGGCACGAGCGTTGCACCCTTCATGCAGTGTGTAGTCTACCAGGCGGGCGTGACGGCGCACAGAGATGCGTTGCCGTGCGGTTTCCAGGTACGCCTCAGTTGCGACGGCGTCCTGATAATAGCTCAGATAGTCACCGACATAGGCCAGTATCTCAACCAGTGTGATGCCGATATCCGGCACATGCCGCTCTTGCCAGCCAGGAAGAGTGAGGGCAAGGCGGTCAAGTATGACCTGGCGAAAGCTTGCATAATCTTTGGCAAGGTAGTTAATCTCTGGTTCCACGAGTGGTGTTGGAGGACACACATCATCAGTTTTGCAATCCAGGTCGCTGGCACAGCCTGCTTTAAATGAGAAGTCCAGGCGGGCGTAACGTTTGTCGAAGCCAGTCATATCTCTATAGACTGGTATGCCATTTTGGTAATGGTCTACCTCGACGACGCGCAATGTATAGGTAGAGAAATCACCCGCCTTATCGACAGTGACTATCATGTGGTCGTCTTTTTCGGGGTCGGGGTTGCGCTTCACGTCAGCATCGAGTACCTTGATATTGGTGATGCGCCGTCCACCTTCGATAATGACGTTATTCTCGTCGATGGTTGCTGGTGCCTTGCCCAGGAAGTAGACATTCAAGGTCAGTTGATCGTCGCTGTCAACCTCCAGGTAGTCTAGCCCGTTCAAGTTAGCTCCACGTACCTTAGCACGTCGTTGTTCATCTGTGCATATTGCTGAAGTGTTTATCATGTTACACCGTCTGTGTCAATTGTGCTGTCTGTTGCTCGTTGGTACTACGCACCAGATACTGAATAGAAATGCTGAGCGTTGATTCCTGGCTGACAACTTCTAATGCCTGCAATTCGATAATGTCGCTCATCCAGCGTTGTATCGCCGCTTTCAGCGTATATTGTAGTGCCGCGGCCAACTCCGGGCTGGTGGGACCAAAGATCAATTGTTGAATACCACTACCAAAATCAGGACGATTGACGCGCTCGCCCGCGTTGGTAAAAAGGAGTTGCTCCAACATGTCGCGGACATGATCGTCGTTTGTTGTAGAGGCGGTACGGCCACGACTATCAAAGTGAAATGGATAACCGATATTGAAGAGATTTTGCATAGGTCACATCCCCTTTACCCGTATTTGTGTAGATGCAATAATCAACGGTGTTCCGGTAGGAGCGCAGATGGCCTGGCTATCGAACAGTAGCACAGGTTGTCCCCCCGCCTTCACACGGATCGCCCCTCTCACCCATTGTGCTGTTACACACGGGCCATTTGCGGCAGGTGGTGTTGGCAGAGTACAGCCCGTGACGCCATAAGGGGCAGGTTGTGTAGTAATCGGTTGCCCACCCACCTTCACGCGCGGGTTAGATGCTGTTGCCTGAGCCTGCCCACCATGAGAACAAGTGACCGTTGCTCCAACATGTAAGAGAAATCCAGGCATTAGATCACCTCCAGTGCGCCATCATTCACCGAAACGTTAACGGGGCCTATCTTTACCTTGCCCTTAGCGCAGCTAATTTCAATTCCATCCACACTCATGTCAATTTTTGCTGACACGCCTGATTTTGTTTCAATGGTGATACCACCGATACCAGGGGTATCGTCCAGGGTAATGGTGCAACTATCGGTCTTGAGCACCTTCTGATCAGGGAGTAAAGGAGGTGCTCCCTGCACTGGTAGATCAGTTGCTTTATCCCAGAAACCGCCGGTCCAGATGGGGCGGTCGGGGTCGCCATACTCAAACTCCATCCAGACACTCGCTCCCGTCGGAGGAATGAGGAAAAGGCCAACCCCTTTCCCAAAGTAGGGAAGGCAAGGTAAGGCCCAACCGCTCTCTTTATCGCCCAGGATATCGGGTATCTTAGCGCGAATCCGTCCCAGCATCAGCAGGTCGGCGTTGTCGCTGACGGTACCTCTATATTTGCCATAAAATGGGGGGCGTCTTTTTTCACCTGGCATATCCTTTTCTCCTTTTTGTGTTATGTAGGAGCGCTATGAATGCGCCCATTTTATGGCACAACAAACGGGACAAGTGGAATACGCCCTTCACGACTGAGCGTGAAGTTTTGTTTGTATTCACCGCGTTTAATGCTGTGTTTTACCTGTTTGACATAATACTGACCATCGTAATTCAGGCCAACCCCACGTACTCCTATCAGTCGGCGCGATTGCATGGCGCGTCCATAGCGTACTGCGTCTATCGTGCCTGTTGCAGTAACGGCATCAGCAGAGTCCGTGACCGATGATGCTGCTTTTAAGATGCCATCTGCCATGCTTAGCCCCGCCCCATCACGTGCAATGGTCTTCCGTAGCGAAGACGCGGGACGTGCTACGAGCGGGGGGCGCAGGCCGGTGGGCACAGGTATGGGTATAGTCAATCCTAGCAATGGGTCAACGATAGTAACTTGTGGTGTGACGGGACCGAGCGCATTAAAGCTGAAATTGATAGGTGTATCGACATTGGTATCCGCTCCCATATTCATAGTCAGTGCGGACTGCGGCGTACCCAGCCGATTCTCAGGCCCCCAGTAGGCTGTGCTTATGCCAGGGGCGAAGGTCGGTTCGGTATAGAAAACAAAGCCATTGCGCTGCGCCAGTTGTTGAATGTATTCAAGATTCGTGCCCTGCTGTGTGGGTACGATCTGCACTTCTATTGGCACGTTGGTTGTTGGGGTGACTTTAGGCAGCAACCCATTTTCCAGGATGATTTGAGTGACAATAACGGAGTCGGGCCTGTTAGCATAGGTATCGCTGCGTTCCTCCAGGTCGAATTTCAGGCCGATGTCCTCCCCTGTCACATGGAGCCGCGAATCTCCCGGTTTGTTGCTCGGTACAAACTGGTGCTGCGTAATCATGCCGTTGATGAGCACCTGCGGTAATGCGCCGATGGTCACGATGATGGTCACGATATTCGGCGGGTCAAGCAGGCCGCTCGCCAGTAAGCTATAGTCGAGCAATGTATCTTTGCCCAGGCTAAACTCTAGCGTGAAGCCATCGCGTTGCCGATCATCGTTTGTAACCTCTACGCTCACTAAAGCGTCCATCACTGGATAAGGCGCAGGCAGCGGTATGGTAGGGCCAATGAAGAGCGATAGGTGGACACCGAGATCAGGCATACCCTATCCTCCCTGTGGCAACGGGATTATCAGCCGTTGCCCAACATGTGCATCGTCGGTAAGTTCCTCTGGCCGCATGGCGTTGTTGGCATCGCAGACACGCCAGAACTGTTCTGGGTCGGTCAGGTAGCGCGCCGTAATGTTGTCAAGGCGTTGTCCCTGCGCAACAAGGTGTTGTGCCAGTGGCACACTCTTCGCGCTATCTGGTAGAAAGCGACGTTGCAGATAGACAATTGTACGCCCATCAATGGTCTCAAGCGTGGCCGTGCCGGTGTTATAGTAGCGACTGGTAATAGGAAACATAGTATCCCTTTCGCGATTCTTATAATTTCAACGATACGCCGATATTTTGAATGCTGTTCACAACATTGGTGGTTGCCATCACTTCCTTTGCCACCTGATGCGCCAGGAAGATGGTGTAGCCAGGGTTGGTAATCTTGAGATCGTAGTAGCTCAACACCTGCATGCTCAGGTCAACCTTCGCACGCATGGGATTGAGTAGTGTGTCAAACGCCTCTTCAGTGATGCTGAAGCTGGTGAGGCGCACAGGCAGGACACGCGCCGGTCCCCAGATGAAGAGTGTCAGCGGTGCCTCCGGCGGAATAACCTCTATCGTGCCCACCTGCGCCGCAATAGCGTTCGCAATCACCAGAGCACTCTTAGGGTAGAGCAACATTTCCAGCGCTGAGAGCGTCGGATAGACGCCAAGCGTGGTAGCAAGGGGGTTGCCCTCTTCTAGCCCGTCGGTTGCGTCGATCTCAATGCTGACAGTAATCGTTTCTTTGGGCGGACCCGTCAGGCGGAACGCCTCTGATTTATCGGCACCGTCGCCCCCGCCGGACGAGCGTATATCCAGCTTGCGCGTCATCGAGTCCGGGTTATATTGAAACACTACCACGCTGGCAAGCGGATTCAGCGGGTCCAGTCCGATTAATGCGCCTTTGAGCAGGCGCGGTGAACCTGGAAAGCTGGTCATAGTTTTTTATCCTTTACTGTTCATGGAGCAGTGATTTGCCTCTTTGGATTACACGCAAGGTCGGATGTCGTAATTAATATCATCAATATAGGAAAATCTCACGCCTGATGCGGTGTCATTCATTGTTAGCCGCACATGCAGTGTGCCGCTTTCAGCTGTTGCTATCGGGAAATCTTGTCCAAAGCTGGGTATGAGCGGCAAACCTGAGCTGTCGTAGAGCGGTGCAGCATCGGTCTTTTGTATGCGCTTCGTGTGGTTCCCACCAGTCGTCACAAAATCAAAATCCACGCTCACTGTTGGCATTTTGAGTGATTTTGGACGTGGCGTACTTGTAGCATCTACGGCAAATAACACCAGGAACGTTTCGCGAGCCGACTGGCAGAATGGCGGCCTGACGGGTGAACCACATTTACTATAGGGATCAGTTTCGGATGGTGTAGCCGTGCCAGAGCAACCTGGCTGATCGCCAAGAAAGATGATCATCATTTGATCAGGTGTCCAGGTCGATGGCGTAGCAGCCTGCGCGGGAGCAGCCGGGATTGCTCCACTGGCTGCAGGCGCTCTACCAGCCTGAGCAGATATCTTATCATCTTGAGTCGCGCCTGCATCTTCTGCTCGCTGCATCATCGCTCCGCTATGACGGGTACTCACTGGCACTTGCGCGAACTGGGAACCTTCACGCACGATACTACTTGCGTGAAGGTCTGCCTCGCGCTCATAGCTGTCTCCTGGCGCACCTACCTTCATTGCTGTACCTGTGCTAAAAGGTATGCCGCTCTGCTGCACCACATGCGTCAACTCATGCGCCAACAATCTCTTCCCTGCTGTCATCTCCGGCCTATATTGATTAGAGCCAAACACCACATCTCTTCCCACGGTATATGCCAGCGCATTCACAGACTTTGCCGATTCTGCCGCTCGGGCGTCAGTATGCACACGAACACCGCTGAAATCATGTCCGAAACGCGGTTCCATAAATGCACGAGTACTTGCATCAAGAGGCTGTCCAGGTGAATTGAGTACGTCATGCACGATCGACGGGACTGCTGGTGTAGAGGCAGCGTTGACAGCGGCACGTTGTAGCGTGCCTTCGCGCTTCTTGCTAGACGAGGTGCAATCTTCTTCGCCGCTAGTATGCCGAGCAAAGAAGTGGGTGCGCTGCAGTAAGCCGCTTCGTACGGGGGTAAAAGACCGCTGTTGTACAGTCTGTATATTAATTTGAGATGCTTTATACATCTGTTTGTTTCCTCAATTGACTTTGTACCATTTCACTTCTCTCTGCGCATTTTCTACTTGCTAAGGTGGACACTCTCCTTCACTTTTGGTTCCGACTAGCTCATATAGTGTACCGTCAGGATGGGAATACATATCCTTTGGTAAAGGAGGTAAAGGTTTGACTTGTTGCGGATCAGCCATCTGAGGCTGCTGTCTAAGCTGTGCATGACCTTTCAAGTGTATATTCTTGTACCAGGTAACACCATTGCCGTAAAGATCATCCGGGCCTCCCAGGAAGAGAGGAACCACATGATGGACATGATATTTACCAGGGTCGAAGTCGGGATCTCTAAACTGACGCCATCGTAACTGCATACGCTGCTGTGCCGCTTCTTCTTCATCTCTATCAGCACCTTTTATGCGTACAAATGTCTGCCAAAGTACTCCTCGTGGAAACTGTGGTGGTGGTAGTATGAGAGGATTGGGCCAGCAAAGCGGATACCTCTTCTTTTTTTTCTTTTCTTCCTCTTCCTTTGTGGCTGTCTGTGCCGCCGTTCCGGTTGCAGCCGCAGCCTGGGTAGGAGATAGGGGACCCGGTTTCGTTTGTCCTGCGGCCTGTGCTGTAGTGGGTTGAGATTCAGGCTGTACGGCAGGCTGCTCAACTGGTTTAGGAACTTCTTGTGGATAGGTTCTGGGTACAGGCTCCGTGACAGGCTCAACTTTTAATGCTTGCGCTGCCGAGCTTCCTCCTCTGCTTGAGGATGTCGTACCGCTTGTACCAGAAGATCTGACCGTACTACTTTGTGCTGCACTACTCCCTTTACCACCCTTAATGACCTCTAACTTAGGTGGGCCAGAAGGTCTGACAGGTGAAGCTTCTGGTGGAACGTCTCCTCCTTCTGCTATAGGTCCTCCCTTTGGGGCAACAGATTGCACAGCTTTACCCAATGCCCATGTTGCGATCATAATGAGTACAGTAGCCCCCGCAGGCCCAAGATCAGCGGCGAAACGTTTCGCTATATTCTCTATTTCTGCTCCCGTCTTCGCATCATTTTCACAACTATCATTTAATCGGCTCCATGCGCGAGCGAAAGCTAGAATAATATCTATACTAACACGAGTTAACAGGTACGCAGTTAAAGCTGCCGCTGCAACTTTCGTGAAAGGTTCTGGGGCCAGCCACAATCCTACATAGATGGCAATAATACCTGCTGTAGTAAGCCAGAAGCTTGGATCCTGCGCCATATTAAGTAGTGATTTCCCCACTTCTCCTGGGAAATAATTGGCAGAGATTCGCAATGCAATAGCGCGCTTCGCCCCTACAGTTAACTTTTTAGGAGTATCTTCTCCTGTTACAGTATCACTAAACAATTCAGGGTGCTTCTGCATCACTTCTAACAGAAGCTTACGGTCTTCAATAGGAATTAACAACCATTCTGGGGAACCAGATGTGAGGCTAATTCCCTCTTTGAGTTTTGCTTGACGCGCTTTTTCTGAAAGTTCCTTCTCCTCCTGGTCGGGTAGCTCAAGTACCTGTCCCTTATCCAGCTTCTCAGTGAGACGTTTGAGCGTATCTAGCTGAAGTTTACCAGTCTCAGTAGCCTCTAACTTGCCACGTAGCTGCTTGGCATTCTTATCCAGAAAATCCACCCAATCCTTGAAGGACTGTCCCTGCTGTACCCACTTAGGGTTTCCTTTCACGAAGCGCGTAAAAAGATAATACATACGCATCAGTTCATCTGTTGATATTTGTTGAGCAGGTGCTACTGCGGCATTTTTGTAAAAATCTCTTACTTCAGGTGGTATTTCCTCTTGCTGGGCAGCATCACCTGGTCCTTTCGTTTTATCTTCGGTTGCCGTCCCTTTTGCCCCACCTGTATCGGTTACAGTTTTCTTTGGTACCTCGGTTGCTGCGCCTTGCGTATCACCCGTCCCGGGAGTTATATCCTTTGCATCACCGGTACCACTTGCTGAGGAAGGTGGAGTCTGTCTTTGTCCAGATAACTGAATTAAGGTGATTTCAGTCTCTTTTTGAATCGATAAAAGATACGTTTCTCCTACAATAGATGTTATAGTGCTATAGTGATCAAGACTAAGTATATATGCCAACATACGATGCAGGCGTTCAGTCGGAATGGCACCGAAACGCCAACTAAAATAATCTCTAATTGTTCGTTGTCTCCAACTTTCTAGTGTATCATTCTGCTGCCACACTTCATAAATCATTATTCCACCATCTGTGGTTCTCTTCACTCCCTGAAACCCACGCTTTGATGGATTATTAGCGGGAGCACGCTGAAGAGTTGCAGACATTGTAGTGGAAGATACAGATACATGTGGTAATGCTAATGATCCGTATACAACAGAATCAGCAGTTCGATCAGCTTCTTGTTCGTGGCTATCACCAGGTTGGTTCACCTGTAATGCACTTTTGGCAGCTATTCCGATAGCGTATCCTTGTGATTGCTGAATAGTATGCGTCAACTCATGCGCCAACAGTCTCCTCCCCGCCATCGTCCCAGGTATATACTGTCCCGCCCCAAACACCACGTTTCTTCCTACTGTATAAGCCAGCGCATTCACAGACTTTGCCGATTCTGCCGCTTTTGCATCAGTGTGCACTCTTACGCCACTGAAATCATGCCCGAAGCGTGGTTCCATGAAAGATCGCGTTCCGGCATCAAGAGGCTGTCCAGGTGAATTGAGTACGTCATGCACGATCGGGGGGACTGCTGATGCGGGTGCGGCGTTGACGGCGGCGCGTTGTAGCGTTCCCTCTCGTTGTTCGCGCTTCTCGCGACATTCGGCACACTCGACTCCGTTAGAGCAGCGTTGTAGTATACCGTGAGCTACAGGCGTAATAGCTGTGCGTTGAAGTGTGCTATTGAGCGCGGGTTTTGCTGCTATAGGTTTTGCCTGTGTTATCACCTGTTTGTTCATTGACCAATCCCCCTGTATATTGCCTGCGCGAGTTTCTTGCCCAACGTTTGTGGAGCCTCATCTGGTCTCACCTCTAGAACACCGCCTTGTATGGTCTTTTGCGCACCGCCTGTCTGGATGTCAAAGGACAATCCATTGGCAGCAAGCAGACGCGTTAATTCGGCCTCACACGCGCTTTGCACCTGCGCACGTTGGCGGTGTGGAATGGCGATACCGTCGAAGATGAGTCGCTCGATGGCAATAGTGATGTTCATGCTGATACTCCTTTTGCCATCTGAGTAGCCTGTGCAGTTGCAGGTAGCCTGAGATCGGCTTCATTCACGGGCCGCTCTAGCTTGCGGAACTCGGCGCGGGCGGCGTCGAGGACGAGTTTCATAGTGACGTTTGTGCCTGCCTGCGCTGCCAGAAATGCGGCGTTGAGCGCCACATTGTGAATGCTGCCGCCGGTCAGGTTGAGACGGGCCAGGCGATCATAGTCGAGTGTGTCTTTCTGTGTCTGTGCCGGGAAAACACGCTCCCACATGCTTTTACGCTCGGCTGGACCAGGAAATGGGAAGTTGACGATAAAGCGTAGACGGCGCACAAAGGCGGTATCCAGTGCGCTCTTCATATTGGTTGCCAGGATCGCGAGGCCGCGATAGGCTTCCATGCGCTGCAATAAGTAGTTAATCTCGATATTAGCGTAGCGATCATGGCTATCTTTCACCTCGCTACGTTTGCCGAACAGGGCATCGGCCTCGTCAAAGAAGAGAATGGCCCCACCATCCTCGGCTGCATCGAAGAGGCGGCGCAGGTTCTTCTCAGTTTCGCCGATGTACTTACTGACGACGGCGGAGAGGTCAATACGATAGAGGTTGAGGCGCAGGGCGTTGGCGATGACCTCTGCGGCCATAGTCTTACCAGTCCCGCTTTCACCGGCGAAGAGGGCATTGATGCCCAGTCCACGGTTCATCTTTTCGGCGAAACCCCACTCACCATATACTTTGCTGCGTTGTCCTACCTGGTCGGCAATTTGCTGCAACATGTCCTTTTCCTCTTTGGGCAAAACCAGATCATCCCATGTTGCTTTGAGGTCCAGGCGTTGCGCCAGCACATCAAGGCGTGGACGCACCAGCATACGGCAGGCATCCCACAAGCGATGTGCAAGTTCGGTGGCATCGTCCGCGCCGTGAGCGTTGAGTTCATCGTGTGCAATGCGATAAATGGTAGGAAGATTCAGGCTGAATTGCCCTGAGAGCAATGCAGGATTGTTGCCTGCTGCCTCGCCCAGGGCATCTTGCCATGCAGCGCGTTGTTCGCTCTGTGTGGGCCTGTCAACATCTAGTGCGACATAGACGCGCCCCACTCTTGTCCAGGTTTCACGCACACCAAGAAAGAAAATGCCTTCACTGCGGGCAAGAAAACGTGTGATAGGATGCGTATGCCCCTCAACTGTACTGCCATCACTCTCTTGCATGTCTAGATAGAGAGCGATAGGGAGCAACAGGCTCTCACGATGCCAGAGCCGCGCCAATGTCTCCAGGTCAGCGGCTTGCATAGGAATCATCTCGGCGGGAATGCGGTGCAGGTAACGTTGTAGCGTTGTTGACGCTGCATAGGCAATCAGTTGCTTACTTAACGCATCGGGACCGACCAATTGTAGCACTGGTAGTGTGGCTGGCGAACGCTGTAGCTGCTGAATAATGGTTGTGACCACTGCCTGTTGTGATGCTGGGAGCTGCTTTTGTTCGGTATCAACTTCTAATGGCACGACGAAGGCTGCGAGCCTATCGTCGAGATAGTCCAGGCCCTTGATATAGTTCACAATACGCTCATCAGCGCGTAATGCACTGGTGCTCAATGGCTGGGCATTGGGCTGGCTGATCTCTATGAGCCGCCAGTAGCGTAGAGGGCGTTCTGGTGATACGATATCCCACCGGACGTTATCGAAGAGCGCAAGGGCCAGGGCGAAGGTGGGATAAGGTCGATTAGCATCATCCTGAGCACGGGCACAGAGGCTGGCAAGACGCATATCGAGTTCCATTGCAGTACAGAGGAGCAGCACATCATGCTCTAAGGGCGAGAGGCCAAGCCTCCTGCACAGCGTGGCCAGCGCAGGTGGCTCTTTTTGCGCTTCGGCCTCTGCCATTGCTCTGGCGTGTTGCGCGATCTGCTCGTCTAGTGTCGGTTTAGCCGGGGCTTTCTTAGGGGAAGGAGGCGGTTCGTCCTCACCCCACCCTAGAAAGCCATGCTTCTGCGGTGGTTGTGCTGGTGGCAATGGTGCCGCTGGTGGTTGCTGATTGTGCAGGACGAGACGCTCAAGACGCAGCCGTACCCATGCTACCGCCTCGGTGAGATAGCTTTGATTAAATTCAATCCATTTGTTTGTCTCTGTATCTCTATCAGTCATGGAGACATCCATTTCCTTAGATGCTGTTGTTCATTGCTTATCATACTATTTTGACCGTATTCAAGAGCGGGTCGTCGCCCAGGATGCTTTCCGCGCCATCAACCTGAATGCGCACATTGTAGGTCGCAGCTTTGACCTTCGCAATTGCGAATGCGATCGTTGGACCGGCCTGACTGCTGGCTAGCGCATTGACAATAAATGAATAGGAAGCCGGATCAGCAGGGTTGTCTTTTTCGTTCAGCAGCAACAAAACGCGCTGACCTGCCAGTAGATCTGGCGTAATAGTGAGCGTAATGTTGCCGGAGAAGAGATTGTTCGCGTCGCCCACCAGATTTGCTGTAGCGATGTTAGTGATGACAGGATGCACGACGAAGGGCATGATATTTGACTCGAAGCTAGAGTGCGGCGTAGCCGGTTCACCGAGTTTCATCTGCTGCACCACCTGCACCCCCTGAATACCAGCCCGTATCGTGGAAGGAACAACGACTCTCAATTGTGTATCGCTGGCATCCTGGGCGAGGGGTGCGGTGAGTCCACCGGCGATACGAATAAACGTATCGATGTTAGTACCCCCCATAAACTGCTTGCCTTGCAGGACGAGGGTATCACCAACAACGATGGGCTGATAGGACTTAGGAAACGTGTCGCCGGGCTTCTGCGATAGTAGCTGCTCAATGGTAGGTTGACGGAAGGGCAACACAGTTATCAATGGCTTCTTGACGGGCAAGACCGGCTGTGGTGTGTCTTCGCTCTCAATGATCACTACCGTGGCAATATAGATGATAGAAAGGGCATAGGGTGTCTGTATGAGTACGGACCAGAGCTTCGATAGCTCCTCTAATGAAAGAGGAAGGGGTGTAAACTTTACTAGCTCAGGGTCATGATCTAGCCCGACAGTAGCAGGAAAGCCGAGGTCTGCAATCTTTTGTGCTATGAGTGGACGTGGCAGTTGCGGCACCGTATGTAATGTGCGTACAACACTTCCTAGCAGTTGCTGCGGGACAAGTTTTCCTTCATCGCCATAAAATGTGAACAGATAATGGAGGTCAAGGGCGACTTTGGGGCGTTGCACTAATGAACCACCGCTACTGCGCGTAGGCAGGTCTACATTGCGAAAAGCACTGTTCGTTGTTACCTGATATAAAAAGATGTTGATCTTGGCTTCGTTGGCGTTGTTGCCAGCGAGGTCTGGGCGGATCGTGCTCACACCCGCTCCTGGCACATCAATCTCTACGGTATTCTGTAGCAACTGGCTGAGTGCTGCGGTCACCGTGGCAATGGCGAGAAAATTAGCCATCAGCGTTCTCCTTTTGCCCGTTGGTGCAGGTAATCATCCAGGCTCATCACGGGTGGCGCCACCTGCTGTCGTTGTGATTGCACAGTAGGCGCGGGGGATGTTGTCGCTCGCACCTCGATGCGCCCTATCGTAACCTGTATCGTTGGTGTAACTTGCTCTTCCTCTTTTAACTGTATATGCTGTATATACTGTTCGTGTTGTCTTCTGTTGACAGAAACACTGCTATTCACACCATTGTCAATAATTTCTTGTCGCTGGCGCGTAACTGGTGCCGGAGCTTCGCCCTTGTCAATACTAGAGGTAGTTGCTGTCATAGTTAGATGGTGCTCACGTTGCCTGGATAGAGATGGTGTATGAACATCTCCATGTTCATGAAGCTGTTCAATAGCGCGTGGCAGTACATTTTGCACAGTGGTATATGCCGTTATATTGTGAGTCGAAGTCGTTGTCACCGCATTTGTAGTGCTTATAGAAGTTACGTGCTGTTCTATGCCAGGATTTTGTGGCTGTGCCGGGCGTTGTAGCAACGGATAAGGTTGAGGAATAGCATGTGCTGCACTCTCTCGCGTGAGCGGCACGTCCGACCCAGGTGGTGTGGTATTTGTTTGTTTACTATCCGCTTGCGTAGATTGCATCGTAGCCTCAGGCGGCGAGAAAGACGGTCGCGTGTGCCGCGCTTGAGGTGGAGTAGCGGATGCTTGCTCGCGCTGTATTGCAGGCATAGGCGCAGTGAATGTCGTGCGCTGCGCAGCTTGTTCATGTTCCTCATCAACCTGTATGCCAAGCACATCCTCATCAGCACGCTGGAGTTCAGGTGCATAACGCGGAGCAACTCCTGGTTGTATGGTCAGAGCGATGCCAAGTGCGCGCTCTGCTAGCCTGCTAAAAAAGTCTGTCATTCAGAACACCATCTCTAAATACCATTGTCGTCGTGTGCGGCTGAGTGCGAGAATATCGTTCTCACTCCATCCATAAGCCAGGGCCAGGATATGCACCTCGCGCAATAAGCGTTTGGCGGATGTCTGTATCTCTGACCAGAGAAACGCGACGACATCAAACGTAGCAGACCAACGCTGCTCACATCCTGGACAACTCAGATTGATCAGCACCTCGGCCTGTGGATCACTCTCAAGAAGCCGCTCTCCGAGGGTTTGTACTACACTATCCGGTAATGCTGTAGCCTGAACAGCGGCGTTTGTGCATGTAGCTTGTACAATGCAGCGTTGCAACAAGCGTGCTCGTGCTGCTTCGACATCGTGACTCGCGACAACTGTTATGAGATCGGCACTGGTGGGCAGGCGTACCAGTAGCTCATAGTCTTCTATCCGATACTGATATGTCTGTCCAACACGCTCTATAGGAGCGGCACCTACCCACACAGTGGCAATGTCAAAACTGAACTCCAGTCGCTCCTGGCAGGATTGGCACTCGGCGAAGCCAACAAACTGTGTGCCAAACGTCTGTTCGTGCAACAGGAGCAGGTATGCATCACGTTGCCCGATGCTCAGATTGAGCAGATCGTCGCGTGTCGCCCCTGGCAGAGCTGCTGCAAGCAACGTCAGAGCACGCTCTAACGGATGCTGCCGCAGCCCTCTTTCCCAGGTGGTGATAATCTCTTGTTCAGTTAAACAACGCATAATTATTCACACTATCAGGGTAACGTTGGCTCGTCTGGTTCAGGTACTTCGATATCGCGCTCCCAGCCTTCGTTCTCTAGCTTGATGTGCTGGATGGCGACGGCATTGGCATTAGCGTCGAGGTCAGGAAGGGCCTGGTACTCAGAGACCCAGCAGCGATAGACCTTATAAGCAATCGCAACCTGTCCGGCTTCGTTGTACACCTCAATAATCATATCCTTGCGGAAATCCTTGAGGGAGTTTTCCTGCCCCAGACCGTTCTGGAAGTGCCAGACCTTTGAGGCCCAGTCCTCGAACTCGGTATCGTGCGTCACGCCGCGCTCAAGTGTGATCGCATCATACTCGGTGCGACCAGGGGACTTGCGGCTACTACTTGGATCGCCACCGTCACGATGTTTGACTACTTCGGTGGTGCGCTTTAACATACCGACCTTGCTGACGCCAGCGACATATTTGCCATCCCACTTGACGCGGAACTTAAAGTTCTTATACGGGTCGAAGCGTTGTGCATTTACAGTAAACTGTGCCATAAAAAAGCCCCCTTAGACCTGTATCTGACCAGCGATCTGCTGGAGCGAGATGATGACAAATTCCGCCGGCTTGAGCGGCGCGAAGCCAACAACGATGTTCACAATGCCCAGGTCGATATCATTCTGTGTCGTGGTTTCCTTGTCGCATTTGACAAAGTAGGCATCACGCGGTGTCTTGCCCTGGAACGCGCCCTTGACGAACAGGTTATGCATAAACGCACCGACATTCAGGCGAATCTGTGCCCACAGTGGCTCATCGTTCGGCTCAAACACCACCCACTGCAAGCCACGATAGAGACTCTCCTCAATGTACAGGGCAGTACGACGCACCGGAATGTACTTCCATTCTGAGGCCAGCTGATCGTTTCCCTGTAGTGTGCGAGCACCCCAGACCACAATGCCAGAGTCAGGGAAGGCGCGTATACAGTTGATGCCGAGCGGATTGAGCAAGCCATTTTCATCATTAGTAAGAGGCACGTCGACGCCTAAAGCTCCTACAACGCTGGCCTCAAGTCCAGCCGGAGCCTTCCACACGCCGCGCTGTGTATCAGTGCGTGCCCAGATGCCAGCTATCGCACCGGATGGCGCAAATGCTTCGAGCTGATTGTTATGCAACGCATTGGGCTTCTTAATGCGTGGGAAGTAAAACGCGGCATTCTTGGCATTAACGCTTCCACCAATAGCGAGAATCACATTTGGAATATTGGTGATGGCAGCGTCTCTATCTTCCCAATCGCTCTGTGGATCGACCAGTAGCATAGCACGACGATACACGCAATAAGCAGCGGCATCGGCAAGCAATTCAGAGTTTATATCCATATCGAAGGCATCGCCATTTGAGACAAAAGGAGGAATGCAGAGGATGTTGAAGAGGTCAGCCTGTTCCAGCGCATACAAGCCTATTTTCTGATCCTGATAGTTCGTTCCGACGAAATCAGCAGAGGTGAGAGGGCCGCCATCTGTGGCTTGTGCGGCGGAAATCGCGTTAGTGAGAACTGTGTTGGCGGCTTTGAGGGCATCGCTGGCGGCTTTTTGCTCTGCTGGCGATTTGCCTGCCTTAACCGCGTCGTCATACGCTTTTTGCTTGTCAACTACGTCCTTGCGCTTATTTGCAAGATCATCATTGATCGGCTTGTGGCCGGGATCAGCTTTAATTGTGTCACTCGTCGTCTTCAGGGATAAGATGTTGTCATTACTTGGAGGTATAGGACCAGCCCAACGCACAAGCTTAGAGTCAGTTGCCAACACCTTATCGATACGCCGTGAGCTGTTTTTCAGCGTGAGGTTACGGAACACTTCTAAAGCACCATTAGTGCCTTCTCGCACCGTCAGGTTGAAGAGGTCATCCTTGCTCAAACCCATCGCCGTTGCTACATCTGCCGAGACATTCGTATCAATAGAGGCAGTAAGGACATTTCCCCAGCTTCCTTCGTAGGCAGCTTCTAGAGGTAGCCCTCCGATGCTAAGTTGCATCTTTGTAATGGGGACGGCTTTGGCAACTGCATCGGAAATCGCATCCTGGGCAGCTTTCTTAATCTTGGCTTTGTCTGCTCCATCGGTGGCTGCGGCGGTTTCAGCGGCAGTAGCAACTGCATCGGCGACATCTTTCTCTGCCTGTGAACGTTGTGAATCTTTAATTTCATCGGCCTTAGCGCGGCCATCGGCTGCAATATCCGCAGCTTTTGTTTTTGAGCTATCATCGATTGCCTTAACAACTTCGTTTGCTGCCTCTGTTGCAGCAGTTATAGCAGCAGCGCGTGCGGCATCGTCCTTATAGTATGGGTGAAAGAGGCGAACGATAATGGCGGTGCTACCACCATTCAGGTAGAAATCACGCACGGCGTACCCAAGCATGCTCTCGACCCAGAGGCCACCAAAGATACGTTCAAAGTCGGCGTTGCTGGTAATAGTTATGGCTTTGTTAGTGGGGCCGCGCAAAGCACGCCCAATAAACGCGGTGATCGAGGTGGCGACGCCTGTGATGGTGCGCACACCGCTGGGGATTTCCTGGACATACACGCCAGGATAGGTCGGGTTAACAGGCATGAGAGACATCCTCCGTTCTCAAATCGCCATTCTTCCTGGAATAACATCGGTTCAGTTGGATGCAGTTGACCATGACGACCACGCGGGGCCGTTTCTCTTCGAGGTCGCGCCGGTGCTAGGGGTCCGCTTGCCCCGGTTTGCCTCCTGCATCGATGTTAAGCACACAGGCCATGACAAACGCTCGTAAGTTTGGTCCACCTTGTACATATGCCTCACGTCCACTCGCGATGTGACGTATATAGCAACGCTCTGTTGCTGTATCCACATCTGTCGAGATACGCAGTAGGAAAGTCCCGTCCTTGACGCGCACATTGTCCGCTGTATCTACACGCACAATTCGCGCTTGCAGTACATCACTTTGTTGCCCGTGCCAGCACTGGATGATGACAGATATGTTCTCATTGCTCATCGTGCTGCCACTACATGCACTCTATAGCAGCGTTGTCGTTGGTGTCGATTGTGTGCATATTGTGCATCGTTTTGACCTTCCAGTACCTGTATGAGACCTTTCTGCTCTACCTTACCATGAGATGCTCTATTTTCGCTCAAAAAACGCTCTATTTTCGTTGCGTATGTGCTCGTCACATATGGGATATCTTTATTCTTCTTGACTCCTCCCCCGCTTTCAAAGCGGGGGATTCCAGACCATCACTGGCTGGCCTTCCTGCTTCGTCGGGAGCAGCCTGGATTGGTTTTCACCGCACCCGGTCTTACACTCTCTCCACAGGCGTCTTCCTTTCCGACCGCCTGAGCGGAGCTAGAACGACAGTTCGTTGGCGGTCGGAATAAGGATATGACCGCAAGCCCTGCGGCATGAACGGTGTCTGCGGCGTTGAGATCTCTGTCATGGTGCGTATGACACTCTGGACAGGTCCAAACGCGCTCGGAAAGGTCAAGGGTTTCATGAATGTATCCACAGTCAAAGCAGCGTTTACTAGACGGATACCACCGGTCAATCTTGACCAGTGTGCGACCATACCATGCGGCTTTGTACTCCAACTGTCGTACAAACTCGCCCCATCCCACATCGCTGATCGATTTAGCGAGACAATGGTTCTTGACCATATTCTTGACCGCCAGACTCTCGACGCAGATCACCTGGTTCTCGCGAATCATGCGTGTCGAGAGTTGATGCCCAAAATCACGGCGACGGTCAGCGATACGGGCATGAACCTTTGCCACCTTCACACGAGCCTTCTCTTTATTCTTCGAGCCTTTTTTCCGGCGTGCATGCCGACGTTGTGCATGGGCCAGTCGCTTCTCATCGTTTCGGAAGAACTGAGGATTCCCAATGGTCTCGCCACTGGAGAGCACGACAAACGACTTGATACCCAGGTCGGCCCCAATGCTACGCGCCACAACAGGCAAGGGTTCCATCTCTTGCGTCAGCAGAAACGAGACGAAGTAGCGACCTGCACCATCCTGAGAGACGATGATGCTCGATGGCTTGCACGAGGCAGGCAACGGGCGAGACCAACGGATAGTCAGCGGCTCATCCATCTTTGCCAGGGTGAGTGTTACCCCGTCCCAGGAAAATGCCGTAGACATATAGGTTGCCGATTGCTTGCCGTGCTTCTTGTGGAATTTCGGGTACTCCGCTCGTCCCTCGAAGAAGTTCACAAACGCTTTCTCCAGGTGGCGAAGTTCCTGCTGCAAGGGAACGCTCGATACCTCATTCAACCAGGAGTATTCAGGTTGCTTTTTAAGTTGAGTCAATCTGGCACTACTTTCTTGATAGTAGAGGCGAACGTTTCGCTGATAATAAGCATCCGTACGTTCTCGCAAGGCCCAATTATAGACCACGCGGCAGCATCCAAAGGTACGAGCAAGAGTATTCTTTTGTGTATCAGTCGGGTAGAACCTATACTGAAAAGCGTGTTTGTGTTTCATGGTTTACATGATAGCATAGTATGTGCTAAGTGTCTATACATATTTTCAGCGTATTTTATTGTGCAGCGTTTCTTCTCCCTTCCCAAGAAAGAATGGCGTGGTAGATGCGAGTGGTCTCCGGCATGGGGGAGATCCCTAATTCTTCGTGAAGGATGTGCTCGCAACGCTGAAACTGGCGCAAGGCCTCACTACGTCGCCCCTGCGCCGCATATGCCTGCATGAGTTGTCGATATGCGGCCTCATCACAGCGATTTTCTGTCAGAATGTGATTGGCCCACTGGATGGTAGCATCATAGTCCCCAATCCCTAAAGCATATTCTGCGAGTGTATTACACATACTCAGATAAGCAAGGCTATATTGTTCGCGTTGTCTGCTTGCCCAGTCTGCGTATATATCCTCAAGCAGGAAAGGTCCTGTGTAGAGTTGACATGCCTGCTCATAAAGGGCGATGCGCTCTGTTTCCTTAGCATGCCGTCCTTGTTCATACATAGTGAGGAATGTGTCAATGTCAGATGTAATAGAGATGGTAGGATTGACCTGATAGAGCTTGTTTTGGCAGAGAATGTAGCCGCCGCCAGGTTCACAGTCATACCCCTGATTGAGTGAACGGCGCAAAGCGCTGACCGCAACTTGCAATTTGCGTCGTGCTCCTTCCGGCTCTTCATCGGGCCAAAATACTTCCATCATTGCATCCATCGTGGCGCGATGGTTGGGCTGTACGATTAAATAGCGCAGAATGGCCTGTCCACAGCGATTCCGACAGAGGGTTAGTGGCTGATTTTCACGCACCACCTCGAAGCGTCCCAGGCAGAGAACATGGAGAGCTGGCAGTAGGCTGTGCTCATGCAATGTCGGTTGCGTTGGGATTGGAGTAAGGTTTGTTAGTATAAGGTGTTCCTGTGGGGAGCTCACCTTTAAAGTAGAAATGGTTCTCTCCTCATGGCTATCTTGACAGTAACCAGACACCAGTGCTTTTAACTGCTCAACTTCGGCTTGCTGCTGGCGATCGGCAACAACAAACTTTTTGCTGGCAAGCAGTAATTCCTCGTGCGCCTGGCTATATGTTGCATAGCTCTGTAGTAAGGCTTCAATGCGTGAAGCGATATACTCCTGTTCGGGAGAAAGGTGCTCACGAGCTGAGACAAGGAGAGCTTTGCCCTCTTTGTATAAGCCCATGCTTAAACAATCAAGTGCCTGCATGAGTAAGAGAGAAAGTGGCGCGTCTGCCAGAAACTCACGCTCTGCAGTTTGCGTATATGGAGTATGCCCTGTAGATGAAGAGGTACGTAATGAGTCCATTCAATTCTCCAGGTTGTCACAGTTTCATGCCGAAAACAAAACAAAATATCCAAACCAAATTGAGAAACGCACCGATCAATATTTCTGTTTGGCGGTAGGTTTTTAAAGGCTTACTGTTTACCCAGCCTGCCTCTTTTCCCACTCATGAACTATATAATAGCAGAGAAATATGTGTTTAACCTGAGCCAGACCTGAGAAATACGCCGACATGGGACTTATTTCTACTCATGATACAACACTAAAGCTGCTCAATATAATTCTCTATAGAAACGCCATATGAGGTGTTTTTTTGTAGATGATTGACGTTTTGGCCCCTGGATGGAGAACATGACCAGTAGCGGATCGTTTGAGGCTATTGCGATGCGTCACATAACGCTCCCAGTGTTATTGGCTTGACAATGGGACGCCGGGTCAGCGCGCCCAGATGCGCCGGGTCCTGCCCGGTCAGCGCCGCTGTGATAGCCGTCACTGTATGGCCACAGACCCGACCCTGACAAAGACCCATACCACAGCGCGTCGTCGCTTTGACCGTCTTCACATCGTGAGCATTGTAGTCCTTGATAGCCGCTTCTATCTGCTGAAAAGGCACCTCTTCACAACGACAGACAAGTGTATCCGTCGTCATCCAGCTTAACCAGCCAGGACGCAGTCTAAAAAGGCGCTGGAGGAGCACAGCGAAAGCCAGGCGATGGTGCAATTCTTTGTGGTACGGAGCCATTTTCTCCTTCGCCGCGCTTTCACTCAAGCGCCCCAACTGCCGAGCTGCCGCCAGACCTGCCAGTGTCCCTTGCGGCATGGCTACCGCAGAACCTCCAATGCCGGTTATTTCACCCGCGACAAAGACTCCCGCGCAGCTACTTTGCATATCCGCATCGTGCTGCACAACGAAGGTCGCCTGTACGGGATCGTAACGATGCGTACAGCCCAGGAGGTAAGATAGTTCGAGCGAGGGCAAAAAGCCATAACCGATGCAAGCCGCATCTACCTCTATCTGCTCCTCACTGCCCGCGATGGGCTGCCAATCAGCCGAGAGCCTGGCGACCGTGACTCGTTCCACCCGCTCATCCCCGCTGGCTCGTATCACCGCTCGCCCAAATTGCAGTGGCACACCATGTTTACGCAGCAACCGTACATAGTCGCCGCCTTCCCACAGCTTGTCCCAATGGTTCCAGACCCTTAGTGCGTGCCGCGACCATTGCAGCGGAGTTGTGGCCTCATACATAGCCACAACCTTCGCGCCACCCAGTACCAGACCTGCGGCGACTGGCAAGAGGAACGGCCCGGAACCGGAGAGTACCACGCGCTGGCCCGGCAGCACGCGCTGGCTCTTCACGAGCGTCTGAGCGGCTCCCATCGTCATTACACCGGGCAGGTCCCAGCCTGGGAAGGGCAAAACACGATCATAGGCACCCGGTGCCAGGATCAACTTCTCAGCGCGCAGTTCGACGCTGCCGGCGTCTGTATTCAAGTAGAGGGTCACAGGATCTCCGTTCGTGGACGCTGCCTGCGCTGTCCAGACGGTGGTGCCGCTCAGCAATTGCACATGAGCATTGTCGTGTATCCTGGCGAAAAGCTGCTGCGCTCGCGAGAAATCATGGTACAACGTGTCAGGTCGGCGTGTGCGGAACTCGCCGGGCATCTGCTTATAATATTGACCTCCAGGGCGCGCATACGCATCCACAATGGTAACCCGGCAGCCTGCTTCGCTCGCGGCAACGGCGGCTGATAATCCTGCTGGCCCTGCTCCAACAATTGCGACTTCAGTTTCCATAATAATCCTCGCCAGTACCAGTCTGCACCTGGACGCGCATATCAGGCTTCGCGGCTACAATACAGGCCTGCTGGTTAGGCATCCCATCCACAACCACCAGGCAGTCAAAGCACATACCAATGCCGCAGAAGAGGCCGCGCGGCCTCCCCTGTCGGCGGGTAGTACGGAACGTGAGGATGCCCGCTGCCATCAGTGCAGCCCCAATGGTCTCCCCAGGATATGCGCTCATGGCCTGTCCCTCAAAGGTAAAGGTGAAAGCAGGACCGCGCTCCACCTGCGCAGTATCGCACTCAGGCCGCACGCGCAAGTTCTTCATCCTTACAATCCTGCCTTTATGTTGTTGTAAGCGATTTCGATGCGCTGCCGGTCGGCCTCTTCCAGGGCAAGGCGCGGCGGGCGCGTCTTCCCGGCAGGTTTGCCTGCCAATTCAAGACAGTATTTGATAGCCTGGACCAGGCGCGGCGTTGTATCGTAGCGGAAGAGTGGCAGTAAGTTCCGATACAACCGGGTTGCCTCCGCGAGCTTCCCGGCCAACACCAGGTCGTATAATGCGACGCTTTCCTGTGGAGTGGCGTTAGTCAGGCCCGCGATCCAACCTGTTGCGCCTGCCAGCAGGCTCTCCAGCGCTAGATCATCCGCTCCTGCCAGTACCTCCAGATTGGTTTTCTCCAATATTTCGGGAATGCGCCGCACGTCGCCCGAAAACTCTTTTACACCTACTATCTGCTCTATCCCGGACAACTCGGCTAAGAGATCGGGCGTCAGGTCGGTCGAGGTATCGAAGGGGTTGTTGTAGACAATGATGGGTAGGCCAACCTGTGAGAGGGCTTCGTAATAAGCAAATACTTCGCGTTTCGTTGGTCGATAGTTGATGGGTGGCAAGGCCATCAGTCCCGCAGCTCCTACCTCTTTGGCGTGGCTCGCCCAATATACGGCGCGCTTTGTGGCGGGCGCTGCCGTACCAACGACCACGGAGGCGCGTCCAGCCGCAGCCTCGACAATCGTCTCAACTACTTTTGCCCGCTCCTGATCTGACAGGGAGGCATATTCGCCGCATGAGCCGGTCGGGATCAGGCCGTGAATGCCACTGCTGATCAGCCATTCGACATGCTCGCGCAGGCGGGGATAATTAACTTCGTCGCTTTCGGTGAACGGGGTGATGACTGCTACATAAACGCCAGGAAAACGTGCCATTGTGTCTCTCCTTTTACATTGATCGGCCCAGAAAGCCCCGTGTTTTCAAATCGGGGATGAATGGGCGTTCCTTTTGGGGTTGCCGTGGGAGGGAGTTCATCTGAGCACAAAGCCTGCTGGGAATGGGTCTTCAGGGTCCAGGACAAATTGCTGGAAGCCGGTGATCCAGGCGCGTCCCTCGATTGTGGGGATGACCCCCGTCATCTCGGGCGTCAGTTGCACCTGCTCTACTAAGCGCCCGGTGAAGAGTGTGCTGGTAATACTTTCGTGAACAAAGTCCTGGTGCAGAGCTAGCTGGCCCAGACCAAAGAGTTGCGCCATGCGTGCGCTTGTGCCAGTGCCACATGGTGAGCGGTCCAGGACGCCTGGGGCGATGACCACCGCGTTCCTGGCATGAGCTCCTGCCGCGCTTGCCGGGCCAGTGAAAAGCGTATGCTTGATCTCGTCAATGTCTGCGTTGAGCGGGTGCTGGATGGGGACCTGTTTCCCAACCGCTGCCATGATCTTCATGCCAGCGTCAATAAGCGCCTGCGCATTGCTCTCTTGAACGGTCAAGCCCACTTGCTCGGCTGGTAGGATGCCATAGAAGTTCCCGCCGTAAGCAATGTCGAGTTGGATGGAACCGATGCCGTGTACATCTACCTTCACATCTTTGCGATACAGGAAGGATGGTACGTTACGTATTTTGACCTTTTTCACCCTGCCATTCTGTACCGTTGCCTCCGCGGTCACGCGACCTGCTGGCGTATCGAAGATTACGCGCGTGAGAGGTTCGACTGCGGAGACCAGTCCCGTTTCGATGGCAACGGTGCAGGTGCCAATTGTGCCATGCCCACACATGGGAAGATAGCCATCGACATCGATATATACAACGCCGAGGTCTGCCTCTGGATCGGTAGGCGTGAGGAGGATGACTCCATTCATCGCATTATGCCCGCGCGGCTCGCACATCAGGAAACCGCGCAGATAGTCCAGGTGCTCTTCGATATAGTGTTTTTTCTCAAACATCGTATGACCTGGCACCTGACCAAAGCCGCTCGTCACTATGCGCGTCGGCTCGCCTTCGGTGTGCGAATCCACGGCTGTAATCAATTTCTCAAAGCGCATCTTCTTTCCCTTCAAGAAAAATAAGTAGCTACAGGTTAACGCAATACGACCTTCTTAAAACGCGTTGGCCGGAAAGGCGCTATATCCATATCGAGCGCTTGACCCAATATGAGTTGACTGAGCAGCTTGCTACTGATGGGTCCAAGACCAATCCCTGCCCCTTCATGGCCGGTGTTGATGTAGTAACCTGGCACATTCGGTTCTTCCCCGATAACCGGCAAGTGATCAGGAGCAAAGGGACGGAAACCAACGTAGGAGCGTAGAGCGTGCGCTGAAGCCAGGATGGGGAAGTAGCGTACTGCTCTCTGTACAATGGCCTGGACCACATGCGCCTCGATGGTTGGATCGAAGCCGACAAGCTGGCGACTGCTTCCCAGTAAGATGGTGCCGCTTTTAGTCCCCTCTACTACTGAGGATACCTGAAGGGCAGCATCACTACTGCTCACTGTATCTGAATAACTTGCCTCAAAGACCTTGTGATGTACGAGCCGGGGCAGCGGCTCAGTGACGACAATATGGCCTTTGCGCGGCAGGATGGGTAGGTCGAGACCCACCAGCGCTGATATCTGCGAACTCCAGGGACCGGCGGCATTAATCAAGCGCGGCGTCGTTATACGGCCCTTGCTCGTCATGACGGCGCTGATCACCCCCTGCCCGTCGCGCTCCACGGCTGTTACCTCTGTGTGATCCAGCAGTACAGCCCCGTGTTGCCTGGCACTCTTCACTAGCGCAGCGCTCGCCAGCATAGGCTGTACCTGCGCATCCTGTGGGAAATAGGCAGCGCCCGTTATATCATGAGCGAGATGGGGTTCAAGTTCGCGCAACTCAGCGCTCGTCAGCATATGGGCGATGACGCCCGCATCACACAACGCGGCTGTGCGTTCAGTAAGCGAATGGAGATGAGCATCTGTTTCAGCGACCACAACTCCGCCTTTTTCCTCGAATTCAAAGTCGTCTGGTAAAATGGAAGCCAGCTCTTTCCACGCCAGGCAGCCCTGCTGAGCGAGTGCGAGTTCCGCTCCTGGCTCTTTGTCTGAGACGAGGATATTCCCTTCACCTGATCCGCTTGTACCGCTTGCAATGCCTTCTCGCTCTACAAGAGCTACCTTGAGTCCTCCCTGTGCGAGAAAGAACGCACAAGAGGCACCAACGATCCCTGCCCCTATCACGACAGCATCCACATTCATCAAAAAGCGGCGTGGAGATCCGTCTCCGTTACGAGACAGGAGGAAACGCCGCCCTCCTTTCTACTAACAAGGCCGAAGCCTTCTGGACAACAGCCAACTTTTTGTAACTGGCACTGGCATGGACTTTGGCACCATCAAGGGTACGTAGATCGAAGTAACCAGAACTCCTCCTCCCAAACACAAAGCAGGTCTGTCCTTGATGCTTCACACAATCAAACAAGCGAAAACCATGCACATACTTGGGTGCAGTGTTACGCTGCCTCTTGCCACCCTTTCTGATGGTCGCTTTGTGTAGTTGTCGATTGTTCCTTCTCACCATCTTCACCACTTTGGCCTTGCCCCCTTTCAGTAAAAGGCGTGCTTTGCGTGGTTGACATGGCATTAACGGTTTACTATGACAACTTAAAACGTAAACGAACAAAGCGTTTACCTCCTTTCGGA
>DAOTTD010000320.1:0-35553 GCA_034438015.1 Ktedonobacteraceae bacterium
GCATTACTATGTATACACGCGTTTATTGCAGGATATTTCCAATTGTACTGGCTCCTTGCCATACCTTTTCCCGTCAGGGATGTACGTAACGTATGCTCGCGCAAAAGGACTCATGGGCAAGTAAGTAGGCAAGTAAGTATAGGAAGTACCCTGTAATAGATGATGCTGCCTCTTCTCTGCTCCACCACGCGCTCAGCAAATGTGTATCCTCTGCACATTGTTTACCATGTGATCCCCCATTGCAATTCTCGTCAGAAGGTCTCTATAATAAAAGATACTTGCGAAGTTCAACAATCGCGACTATCCCTGTCAGGTGCGAAGGACGCGAAAGGTGTTTTTGCTACTGAGATGGGTTTTGGGTCGTTCCAACGGAGTTTATGCTATGCCAACTACCGCTAACCGCGTCTCAACTTTCGGGACATCTATTTTTACTGAGATCAATATGCTCGCGCAGCAGTACGAAGCCGTCAATCTTGGTCAGGGCAGGCCGGATGCCGATACGCCGTCCAACATTATTAAGCGCCTGATAGAGGTTGCGCTGTCGGGTCGCAATAACCAGTACGCGCCTGGTCAAGGCTGTCCGTCCCTGCGTCAGGCGGTTGCCGATCACGCGGCCCGCTTCTATGGGATGGAGATCGATCCGCTCAATGGTGTCGTGGTGACATCCGGCGCTACCGAGGCGATCTGCGCCTCTGTGATGGGACTGGTCGATCCCGGCGATGAGGTGATCATCGTCGAGCCGTTCTACGACGCATACCTGCCCTGTGTCATTATGGCGCAGGCGGTCCCGGTCTTCGTGCCGCTGCACCCGCCCACCTGGACGTTTGATCCCGACGAGTTGCGCGCCACCTTCAGCAGGAAGACGCGCGTGTTGATCCTGAACACGCCGCAGAATCCCACCGGGCGCGTCTTCACACGCGAGGAGCTAGCGCTGATTGCCGAACTGTGCATTGAGCACGATGTGACAGTGATCGTCGATGAAGTCTACGAACACCTCGTCTTTGCTCCTTCACAGCACGTTCCTATTGCGACGCTGCCGGGCATGTTCGAGCGTACGGTGACGATCAGTAGCGCCGGGAAGCTCTTTAATACGACCGGCTGGAAGATCGGTTGGGCCTATGGGCACCCCGATCTCGTCGATGGCCCCGCGCGCGCGCACCAGTTCATCACCTTCTCCGTTCATCACCCGTCGCAGGAGACGATCGCCTACGCGCTGAACCAGCCCGATACGTACTACGAGAACTTCGCGGCCACCTATACCGAGAAGCGCGATCTCATCCTCTCCGTGCTCGCTGGCAGTGGTCTGAAGGCGCTTGTGCCTCAGGGCACCTACTTCGCCCTGGCCGATTTCTCGGATGTGTTCGATGGGACGCCGCTTGAGTTCACGCGCTATCTGATCAAAGAGCTAGGCGTGGCCTGCATTCCTACCGAGTCGCTGTACAGCGCCCAACATGCGCACCTCGTCGAGAAGTACGTGCGTTTCTCGTTCTGCAAGGATGACGAGGCGCTGCGGCTGGCCGGAGAGCGCCTGGCGAAGCTCAAAGGCTAACTGGCAATTCTATCAGCGCTCCCTATTTAGCCATGCTTTTACCAGCCCTGACGAGCGGCCCCAGACATGTTTACACGGTAAAAGTAGGATCTGTGGCCGACAACTGGTCGGGATCATTTAATTGAGCTCCAGTTGGAGCGGCCACGCGCCCATGTAGTAGGGGATCGTTAGTGTACCTCATCCACTCGTCGAGGCGTGTGCGCATCCCCTCTAAGACGACGGCGCACGATTGGTCGTTCGCCATATTGCAGGCTTCGTGTGGATCGAAGATCAGGTCGTACAAAAGCTCTAATGGCCTCGAGTGCTCTTTCCAGCCGTACTCTATGAGCGTATTCTTGCTCGGCCCATCGTCGCAGTTAGCGAGCACGGGTCCGAGATGGTGCTCGAAGCTGCGAATGTATTTCCAGCGCTCCGTGCGTACTGCGCGCTGCGGCTCGTATGCCGCGTGATAATTAACTTCGGCGAAGATAGCATCGTGCAATTGAGCTGTCTCGCCGTGGAGTAAGGGCAGAAGGGATTCTCCCTGCAGCCAGTCTGGATGCGCAACGCCCGCGAGATCGCAGATCGTCGGATAGAGGTCGATCTGCGAGACCAGGCTGTCATAGACCCTGCCGCCGGAGAAGCCGCCGGGACCGCGCAAAAGCAGCATGACGCCTATGCCGGAATCCGTCAGGTTGCATTTCATGCGTGGGAAGGGGATGCCGTGATCCGTTGTGCAGATAACGAGCGTATTTGCGTCCAGCCCGCGTGCCTCCAACTCCGCCAGCACGGTGCCGATGCCCTGGTCCAGTTCCCTGGCGCTCGCCTTGAATGACGCAATATCGCGCCGGATTTGTGGCGTATCGGGTAAGGGAGCGGGCGGCAGGCTGTAGTTCGCATCTTCCTGTGTGCCGGGTTGCAGGAACTCGCGATGGGTCTCGAAAAAGCCGACCGACAGCATAAAGGGTTGTGGCAGGGAACGCAGCGCCTGAACGGCGGCTGGTGCGACAATGCTGGCCTGAAAGCCCTCTATGTTGGCAACAAAATCGTAGCCAATAGTGCTGCGATCCTGCGCAATATGTTCCTCGCCGATCAGGGCCGAATAGTAGCCGGCCTTACGTAACGTGTGCAGGATATGCTGCCCGTAATCGTTGAGCGAGAAGCCGCGATGGGCGAGGCCAGGCATGCCGCTGTTATGCGCGTGTTGGCCCGTGAGCAGACTGGCGCGGCTGGGCGAACAGGTGGGGGCAGCGCAAAATGCCTTGCGAAACAGAACTCCCTGTTCCGCGAGACGCTGAAGCGCGGGCGTCGCGATGGCATGTCCGTACGGTTGCACGTAGCGCCCTGTGTCGTGCGAATGAATGTAAAGAATGTTGGGGCGATCCGTTGCCATGAATTTATCCTCCTTACTGAATTATACTATCTGACTGCATGGTGATTGTTCAGGTCTCCATTCCTCACTCATCGCCGCTACGCGGCTCACAATGGTTTGATGGAGTTGACGGGCTGGCAGCCCGGGCCGCCAGCCCGTCAACTCCATCAAACCATTGGCGAAGCGCCGGAGACGCTGAGGAATTCTGAACAGACGCTCATGTAGGGGGGACACCACCCAGCATGAAAATCCGTTTTCAGAACAGTCACCTGCATGCTAGAGCGGTGCTCAGAAACATTGAGCTATAAAACAAATCTGGCGGTAAGAGCGGCGGCCTGAGATCAATGAGCTGATTCTGACAAAGGCTCAATCCTTGTGAACACCGCTCTAGTATGCACGAGCGGTTGAGGGATGATTGTGACTCTCTTGGCCTACTGGAACTGTGATATAGTGTAGATGAATGCCTGGATGATATGTAACCGATCCTCCAGTCTGACTTTACTGAGTGCCTTGAGGAGAAAGCAAAATACATGACTATTGATACGCTTAGAGGAAAGATCGTCGATCTTACGCGTGGCGATGAGGCTAACGATCAGGCGAGCGTGTATGCTCGTGCGGCGGCGCTGGGCTTCGTTGGGGGCCTGCGCTCGATGACGCCGTTGGCCCTGCTGAGCCAGCTGCGCTCCGAGGGTGAGGACGCCTCGCCCTCGAACCTGATAGGATATCTCAATTCACCCATTGCCCGTGTCATTACAGGACTGCTGGCCGTCGGCGAACTCGTTGGCGACAAGCTACCAACTACTCCCAGCCGTATCGCGCCGGGGCCGCTGGGGGGTCGCATCGTCATCGGCGCGCTCATCGGCTGGGTGCTCTGCCAGCAGGCCAGGCAATCTCCGGTCCTGGGCGCCCTGCTCGGAGCGGTTGGCGCGGCTTCCGGTTCGGCGGCAGGTTACTACGCGCGCTCGTGGCTGGATAAAGTGACGAAATGGCCCGATCCTATCTTCGGCGGCGTCGAGGATCTCGTCGCGTTCGGCCTGGGCTACCTTGTTACCAGGAAAGATGACTGATGTATATAGGCCAGCGGTAACTCTTCAGTAGGGATGGGGCTTGCCCCCATCCTGGTCCCCAGAACGCGGCTCCCGAGCCTGATTGCGCTTGCTGAGCCGGATGGGGGCAAGCCCCATCCCTACTTCTGAGAGCGGGACCTGAATAGATACGGGCAGCGCCAGGTAGGACTCCTACACCAGTCCCAGCCAGTGCTGGTCCGTCGTCTGCTCCCAACGCGCGCGTATCTCTTGATACAGCTCGGGACGCAATGGGCCAGCCGCCACAAATTCTGCGTTTGTCGGCATCCGATCGGGATTGCTGGTGCCGACGATGGCCGTGTGTACGCCTGATACGCTAATGGTGAAGCGCAGCGCTATCTCCGCCGAATGCTCGGATTTATGCTGCAAGAAGCCATACTGTAGCTTTCTGAGCCGGTCCCAGTATTGGTGGTAGTAGGCGCTCGGCTCTACTTCGTCATACATCCAGGCCATATTTGCCAGGGGACGCTTGGCGATGATGCCCATATTGCGCTCGATGGCCATAGGGAGGGTAAAATCGATCTCCTGCTGATCGGCGATATTGATTGAGGTCTGGAGCGCGTCGAAGACGCCTGTACGAATGGCGTAGCGCGCATCCTCGTTATCGCCGCTGTACCCGATGTAGCGTGTTTTGCCAGCGTGCTTTGCTTTCTCCAGCACCTTGATAACGTCGCCTTTGCGCAACACGTCCAGCGAGCAGCTATGCAACTGCAACAGATCGAGGTGATCGGTGCGCAGGCGGCGCAGACTGCGCTCGATGCTTGCCTCCAGCAGGCGTGGATGCCAGTCAGGTAGATCCGGCAACTCCTCGCCTACAGCGTGCCCACATTTTGTAAAGAGATAAAAGTCGTTGCGGCGGCTCCCGGTAGCGCGCCCAATGAGGTCTTCGCTTTCTCCGTAGCATTCCGCTGTATCGATAACGTTGATTCCGGCTGTATCCAGGGCATTTCCCACCAGGCGTTCCATCTCCGCCAGCGAGAGACCATCGACCTCGACGCCTCCCAGGCCCAGCACTGTCACCAGCATATCCGTTTTGCCGAATTGGCGTGTTTCCATAAGAAAAGAGCTCCTCTCCGTCGTTGCTTCTATCTATAGCTCACGTTTGGCCGGAAGAAAAAGTGTCAGGAACAATGACGGAGAGGAGCTCTCTGGATATCGGAAATGCCTCAGCTCCTGTGTCCCAACTGCCGGGCCTTCTCGTATGCCTCCTGGGCCTCGTCTGTCTTGCCCAGGAGTGACAGCGTATCGCCGCGCTTCTGGATAAACGACGCGTTGTTCGGTTCATACCTGATGGCCTGATCGTATGCAGCCAGCGCCTCCTGATAGCGACCGAAGTTGAAGTGGACGTTGCCCTTGCCCTCATAAGAGGAGGCGAGCTTTGGGTCCAGGTGGAAGGCGTGCTCATAGGTGGCGAGCGCTTCGTTGAAGCGGCGCATGTGGTAGAGCGTATCGGCCTTGTAATCGTAGATCTGTGCGAGATCGGGAGCGTGCCGTATGGCTTCATCAAACCACGTTAGCGACTCGTCGTAGCGCGCCAGGCGGAACAGCGCCCGTCCCTTGCCCATCATAAACGTCGCGTTGGTGGGTTCAAGCTGCAGCGCCCGTTCGGAGAAAGCCAGCGCCTCATCATAGCGTTTCAACTGGCGGAGGGTCCACGCCTTGCCATCGTACGCCACGCTACAAGCCGCGTCGAGTGCGATGGCCTGTTCATGTGCGATCAGCGCCTCCTGATAGCGACCGAGCGCGGAGAGCGTACTGGCGCGGCCCAGGAAGGCGTCGATATTGTCGGGTTCGAGCTGGAGCGCGCGCCCGTAGTAATTCAGCGCGTCCTCGTACCATTTGAATTCGTAGAGGATATTGCCCTTATCGTTGTAGGAGGCCGCGTAATGCGGATCGAGCTGCAGCGCCGTTTCGACGGAGGTGAGCGCCTCCTGGTAGCGACCGAGTGCGCAGAGTGCGCTGGTCTTGCCCTCATAGCCATCTGCGAAGGTCGGATCGAGCTGGATCGCGTTCTCAAATGCCAGCAGCGCATCCTGGAAGTAGCCGCCGTTGTAGAGGCGGTTCCCCTCGTCCAGCCACTCCTCCTTGGTCCTGTTGACAACATTGACATTGGGTGTAAGTTCGCTGAGAGGCAGGCTGTTTTCATTCAGCGCGAGTCCCCCCGTCAGCGATCCGTCGGGCTGCGGAGCGGGCAGGTCGAGCAGCCCCGCCAGAAATGAGGCGATGTCGGGATAGCGATCCTCGCGCTGCTTCTCCAGCGCCCGTAGTAGCGCCCGCTCGATATGTGCCGGGATGGCGGGATTGAGCTGCGTGGGGGGAAGCGGTGCCTCTTTCTGGTGCTTCATGCCTATAATCACCGCGTGCTGGCCCATGATGGGCGGACGTCCCGTCAGCATCTCGTAGCCGATGCAGGCGAGCGCGTACTGATCGCTCCTCCGGCTCGCGATGCCCTCAAATTGTTCCGGCGCCATGTAGAGTGGCGAGCCGATCACATCGACGTATTTGGTGCGCGTCGTCTCTAGAAAGACCGCGATGCCAAAGTCGGCCAGCAGCGCGTCCCGGCGTCTATCGAACAGGATGTTTTCAGGCTTGAGGTCGCGGTGGACGATGTTCTGCTTGTGAACATAATCAAGCGCCTGTCCGATCTGCGAGAGGATCGTCAGCACATCTTCCTGGGGCAGCAGATTCGGCCTGTGCGACTTCATGAGGTCGCGCAGCGAGCCGTTCGCAGCAAGCTCGGCGATGATGTAAGGTGTGCCCTCGTAGATGCCTACGTCGTAGATAGGTAAGATATATGGGTGCTTGAGCATCTCCAGGAACTGCGCCTCCTGCAAGAAGCTCTCTTGCTCGTGTCTCTCGTCAAGCTGTGTATGGTGCATCAACTTGATGGCAACCTGGCGATTCGCAAGATAAATATGGGCGCCTTTGTAGACACTTCCGAATGAGCCTGCGTCGAGTGTGGCGGTCACGCGGTAATTGCCGATCTGCTTGCCGATATACTGGCGTTCCATAGGAGGTTGGCCCTTCATAAAACTGCTGGATGTTCGCATAAATGAATATACATGGGCCATTAGTATAGCAAGTGTAGCTACATACTGTCAATGTCTGGTGTGGCGCTAAATTGATTGTATGTCTCACTGTTCCGACTGTGGGGAGCGTTGTCCTTGCTACTCTATAAGACGCAAAACGGCCTTGCTTTCAAAAAAGTCTGTAGTGGACTCCTACCGTGAATTGTTGTCGTTCGCTTTGTAGAGGTGGTCAATTCAGGTTTGCGCTGTACGCGCTGCTGCCAGCAATGGGAGGCGCGAACCTCCACCTGCTCATCCAGGCCATTAACGAGATGGTACAATACTATCAAGATGATAAAATGACGTTAGCTCGTGAACTGCGCTGGATGGGCATTATCCTCCGTCGCGCAGATATTCTTCCATTGGAGGACAAACGCATGATTGAAGAGAGGCTAAGCATGTATGACGATCTAATGGAAAACGATCCCAAGATGCAGCAGATCCGTGCGAAAACGCTTGATCAAGGCCGAGCCGAGGGTAGGAGGCAAGAGCTGCAAACTGTGATCCTCGCTTTGGTGCAAATGCGTTTTCCCTCGTTGATCGAGCAGGCGCAGCAGAAAGTAAAACGCGTAATGGCAGTCGATGAACTGAGTGATCTCTGCCTGAAGCTACTTAATGTTTCCGACGAGCCAGTGGCGCGGAAGTTGCTCACGTTATAAATTCGATTTGTGCCGCTTCTGAAAACGATGTTTTCATGCTGAGTGGTGTCGCCCAGACATGAGCGTCTATTCAGTACCCCTCTGAATCCTCAGCACCAGAGCCACGAGGAGTAAAACAGGGGTACTGAATAGTGATGACCATATGTTATGCGCGCGGTGGTTCATCCTGGTCCTTGCCATTGGACGTTTCATCGGCGGGAGCGTCTTCTGAGAACACGCGGCTCGCCAGGATATCCTCGGCTTCAAGCGTCATCAGATCTATTTTCGAGATGCTACCGCCCTTTGCCAGCAGGCGATTGGCCTGGCGCAGGCGCGCCCGGTCCAGCGCATTGCGCACGCTGCGCGCGTTGGAGAAGCGCGGCATCGGTATGCGTTTCTCGAGGTACGCATCAAAGGCTTTGAGCGCGTCCGGGCTGAAGCGATACATCTGCTCCGCCAGCATCAGTTGGGCGATGGTCAGCAGCTCTTCGCGCGTGTAGTTAGGAAAGTCCAGGTGATGAGCGATACGCGAACTGACGCCGGGATTGGACTGGAAAAAGGTCTCCATACGATCCTTGTAGCCCGCGAGGATAACCACCAGGTCGTCGCGCTGGTTCTCCATAATCTGGAGCAGGATCTCGATGGCCTCCTGCCCATAGTCGCGCTCGTTCTCTTGCCGGTAGAGGTAATAGGCTTCGTCGATGAAGAGCACCCCGCCCATAGCGCGCTTGAGAACCTCTCTGGTCTTCGGTGCCGTGTGCCCGATGTATTGTCCCACCAGGTCGTCGCGCGTGACGGCCACGAGATGTCCCTTGCGTACATAATTGAGCCTGTGCAGGACGGTTGCCATGCGCAGCGCGACCGTTGTCTTGCCCGTTCCCGGAGGTCCAGTAAAGGACATGTGCAGCGAGGGTGGACGTGCCGTGAGACCGAAGTTGCGCCGCATACGATCGACGAGGAGCAGCGCCGCTATCTCGCGAATGCGCGTCTTCACGGACTTGAGCCCCACCAGTTCCTCGTCGAGCTTCTGAAGCACCTCCATGACCTGCGATTCTTGTAGAAGCGTCGTGATATCGGCGCTCTGCTCGTCGGATGGCTGGGCGCTCTGCTCTCCTATATGTGCAGGTGGTTGCATGCTCATAATCTCCTCCATAATCGCCGTGCGACACGCTGTAGGGGCCTGCCTTGCGCGGGCCCTGCTCGCCGTGGTGCACGGCCTGGGCGATGTGGTCCCAGGGCCCGCGCAAGGCAGGCCCCTACTGGCGCGGTGTTCAGTCGGTGAAGCGCTCACCTTTGGGCTTATCGGTAGCATAACTGTGCAGCGTGTAGTGTATAACGCGATCGTGCACGTCCTGCCGCGCCAGGCTGAAGCCGGGATCGTTGGATGGCCGGTTGACGATAAACGAGAGCGCGAGCGTCTGACGCCCCTTGCTGCGATCGTAGGCGCCCACGCGGATGTAATGGTGCGCGTAGGCCCTGCGGCACTCGTTGATCTCGTACAGAACCGCTGCCGGGTCTTTCACATCGAACATGGGCAGGCCCCACATCTCCCAGTAGCTGTTGCGCGGGTGCGGATCATCGGTGAACTCTATATTGATGGGCCAGCTATTGTCCAGGCAGTATTGTACCTGCAGGCGGATCTCGTCGTCGCTCAGATCCGGCAGGAAGGAAAACGTGCCCTGTGTCAGATGAAATGCCATGAGAGTAGCTCCTTGTGCTTAGTAACTCGGTGTCGGTGTGGCATCGGGCGTATCGGTTGAAGCGTAGTTAAAAGACACATCTTTCCAGAGTTCGAGCGCGACGCGCAATGGTTCGCACCACTTCGCGGCCTTCTCTAGAATCTCTGGTCCTTCATTCATGTAGTCCCGCCCCTCATTGCGCGCCTGGATCATCGCCTCCACGGCCACGCGGTTCGCCGTCGCGCCCGCCGCGATGCCCTGTGGATGACCGATCGTGCCGCCGCCGAACTGCAGTACAACGTCCTCACCCAGGTAGTGCAGCAACTGGTGCATCTGACCCGCGTGGATGCCGCCCGAGGCCACCGGCATCACGGCGGGGAGCGAGGCCCAGTCCTGCTCGAAGAAGAGACCAAGCGAGGGATCAGCCGCATACTTCATGCCGCGCAGCGTCTGATAGTAGCCGCGCACCGTCATCGGATCGCCTTCCAGTTTGCCAACAACCGTCCCGGCGTGAATGTGATCGACGCCTGCCAGGCGCATCCACTTGGCGATCACGCGGAAGGAGACGCCGTGGGTCTTCTGACGCGTATAGGTGCTGTGACCAGCGCGGTGCAGGTGCAGAAGCACGCCATTCTTGCGCGCCCATTTCGCCATCGACTGGATTGCCGTATAGCCGATCGTCAGGTCGATCATGACAACGATGCTGCCCAGTTCTTTGGCAAATTCCGCCCGCTCGTACATATCCTCCATCGTCGCCGCCGTCACGTTGAGATAGTGTCCTTTGATCTCGCCTGTTTCAGAGCTGGCCTTATTGACGGCCTCCATGCAGTAGAGAAAGCGGTCGCGCCAGCGCATAAACGGCTGCGAGTTGATATTTTCGTCGTCTTTCACAAAATCCAGTCCGCCGCGTAGCGCCTCGTAGACCACACGACCGTAGTTGCGCGCGGAGAGGCCGAGCTTTGGCTTGGTGGTCGCGCCGAGCAGGGGACGCCCGTACTTGTCCAGGTACTCGCGCTCCATAACGATGCCGTGCGCCGGACCCTGAAATGTCTTGACATAGTGTGGCGGAATGCGCATGTCCTCCAGGCGCAGACTCTTAAGGGCCTTGAAGCCGAAGACGTTGCCGATAATGCTGGAGGTCAGATTGGCGATCGAACCCTCTTCGAACAGGTCCAGATCGTAGGCAATATAGGCAATGTACTGGTCGGTGCCAGGGACCGGCACAACCTGGTACGCCTTGGCCTGATAGTTCTCGTACGCCGTCAGGCGGTCAGTCCAGACGACCGTCCAGGTCGCCGTCGAGGACTCCCCGGCCACAGCGGCGGCAGCCTCGATCGGATCGACACCCTCCTGTGGGACCAGGCGGAATGCGCAGAGGATATCCGTATCTTTTGGTTCGTAATCGGGCTGCCAATAGCCCATCTGAGCGTAAGGAATGACTCCCGATGACCAGCGACTCTTCTGCTGGGGCGTGGCGTCTATCGTCATAATGATTCTCCTCGCAACTGATCGTAAAACAGTATCTGTCAGCTACCGGCTATGCTTTATCTGAAAGAATAGAGCCGGATATATCGATAATAAGATGTCGCGTTATTGCGTCTGGCCCTTCGTTTGCTGTGAATGGGTATCCCTACAAATGGTATCGCTACAAAGGAATGTAGCACGGAAAATGTATTAGTTGTAGTAGCGGTTTGCTATCCAATCCATAGATTAGACGTTATACTATTAGCAGGGAAAATGAGATATACAAGGAGATGAGAGATGTCCGAAAGCGAGCAGGCGAGCAAAATACAGTCCGATCTGAGCGTGCACCAGCTCAATCTCTTTCGCACGGTTGCCAGGCATCTCAGCTACACAAAAGCCGCAGAGATTTTATATCTCTCGCAGCCAGCTGTCTCGCAGCAGATCAAGGCGCTCGAACAGGCGCTGGGTCTGCGCCTGTTCGAGCGGAAGGGCAGGGGAATAGTGCTGACACGGGCCGGTGAAGTTCTGCTGGTGCACGCAGAACGCCTCCTCTCTCAGCTCGCTCAAACGGCGCCCGTAGTAGAGGAGATTCGCGCCCTGAAGCGGGGCAGCGTAGTGATCGGAGCCAGCACCAGCGCGGGGACCTACGTTGTGCCCGCCCTGCTGGGAGCCTTCCACGCGCACAACCCTCATCTGCACGTCACCCTCACCGTCGTCAACCGGCACACCATCGAAGAATATCTCCTCGCGCACCGCATAGACCTCGCCGTGATCAGCTTCGTAGAGCAGCAGGAGCGCTTCACCCTCGAATTCTTACAGCCCTATGAACTGGTCATCGTCGCACCGCATGGGCATCCGCTGGCAGGACATAAGCAATTGACACTGCACGACTTACAGCGGGAGACATTTCTGTTGCGCGAGCACGGGGCGGACATCCGCCTGGAGACCGAACAGCTCTTCGCCAGCGCGGACGTCCACCTGCGCACCAACCTGGAATTCGGCAGCATCGAAGCGATCAAGGAAGGGGTCATCGCCGGACTGGGCATCGCCCTGCTCTCCTACGAATCCGTCGCCTATGAGATAGCCAGCGAAGAATTGACGATCCTTGATGTGCAGGGCTTCCCCTTGCAGCGCCAGTGGTACGTCGTGCATCTGCGGGGTGGGCGTCTCTCGCTTGCCGCCACCGCGCTACGACGTTTCTTGCTCCAGAAGCGGGTGTCTCCACGCACGTGAAAATATCGCTCTCAGGAAGATTCCCGTTTATTTGTATGGCTCACCTCCCTACCATTAAGCAGGTAGCTGGCATTGCGCCCGTTTTTGTTGTATCATCAACTAATACAGAAACAGCCTGATTGTCAGCAAAAAAAGGAGATAAATCAGGTCACTGTAGCTTGATTTAAAATCTTCAATGCTCGTCAGGAGAAGAACCGGAGGAAAGCATTAGAGTGCAGCAGAACAAACTCAAAAAAGCAGACTACGGCCAGGACGTACCTGGATTGGTACGAGAACTTCTTCTTATGGGAGGGGGACTGGCTATACTAGGTGTAGTCATAAAGAAGTGGGCAACATCACGGCAAGTTTCAACATCTCCATTTATTTCCTTGCTTGGACTCGCATCACTTGTAACTGGCACGCTCTCTGCATTGGAAGGACTGTCATACATATTCGGCAGCAAAGTCGGTAAAATGAGGATACGCGATCGTCTTCTTGACGGATTGCAACTGCGCGGCAACGAAATTGTACTCGACGTAGGGTGTGGGCACGGAGTACTGCTGGTTGGGGCGGCCAAACGTCTGCCCCAGGGGAAGGCCGTAGGCATTGATCTCTGGTCGCAGATAGACCAGGGCAGCAATAGCAGAGTCGCCACTCTTGCTAACGCCGAGGCTGAGAATGTAAGCGATCGGGTCGAAGTGCTCAATGGTGACATGCGCGAACTCCCATTCGCTGATAACAGCATCGATGCCGTGGTAGCCAGCGTCGCCGTCCACAATATCGAAAGTCGCGAGGGGCGGCGTGAGGCAATGCGCGAAATTGTGCGCGTGCTCAAGCCCGGCGGCAAGGTAGCTTTGATGGATATCTTTTGCATCGATGAGTATCGTGAGGCTTTGCAGTCCGATGGTATGCAGAATGTGCGCGTCTCGGGCCGCAACTTCTGGTATTTTCCCCCGATGCGTATAGTCACGGCGAGGAAGTAATTTCAGCAGACTTATCCTGGCCTCTCTTATAGTCGTGTAAGAATGCGAGGAATGTCGCGGCGCTGGAGAGCAAGGGGCGCTGTGCTAGACGGGCGATGTACCAGCGGCGTTGGATCGGGAACTGCTCTACATCCAGGACGACCAGCCGACCGCTCTGGACCTCGCGCCGGATAGCCACTTCTGAGAAGACGCTCACGCCCAGGCCCGCCGCGACAGCCTGCTTGATTGCCTCAATGTGGCCCAGGGTCATGCCAACCTTCATTGGCAGGCCGGAGACCTCGAAGAGATCCTCGACGGCGGCTCGTGTGCCTGACCCGATTTCGCGTAGGAGAAAGGTTTCATCCGACAGGCGCGCCAGGGGAATGCTTGTATGTTTGCTTAACGGGTGTCCGGGGGCGGCGACCACCATTAGCAGGTTCTCCAGGAACGGATCAGCGATCAGGCCGTCGATGACGGGTGGGCGACCGGCGATGACCATATCGACCTCACCTTCGAGCAGGGATGCGCGCACGCCCGCGCGGTTGGCGACGCGCAGGTTCAGTGCGATGCCCGGCTCCCGTCGATGGAAAGCGCTCAGCAGGCGGGGGAGGACGTAGGTGCCCACGGTGGTATCGGCGGCGATGCAGAGCGGGAGGCGCTCGGCCTGGATGATGCCGCGTAGTTCCTCCATCGCCAGCCGCGCCTCGTCGGCGGCGACGATGACCTGTTGCGCGTGAGCGTAGAGTTCGCGCCCCTCATCTGTAAGCGAGAGCTGCTTGCCCCACTGCTCCAGGAGCGTAAATTGTGTGGCCCGCTCCAGCTCTGCCACGAGCGCAGAGACGGTTGGCTGCTGGCAACCAAGCTCCTCCGCTGCACGCGTGTAGCTCAGCAGGCGCGCTACGGTGCAGAAGGCCCGTAGCTGGCGAAGTGTGATGCTATCAAGGCGTGACCAGCTCACTCATAAACTCCCACTTATACGCAGTATAGCGAATTGTGATTGTTCTTCCTCACAATATCCAGTACTATTATAGCATGCCATTCAGTTGTGTGAGTGAAAGCGTCCTGGGATGCTCACAGCCTCCCAAAAACTGGAGCAAGGTCCATAGCAGAGAGGCGGCGCTCTCACTTCCTTGCGGCTGGCTGACGCGAAGCGGAGACGCAGCAGCGTCGTTGCCAGCCGAATATGGAGCTTTACTAGCTGCGACCGGGCAGCGTTCACAACGGCATTTTAGTAGTATGGGGAAGTCCACGAACATATGTGGGAAATCAACGTCCCTATAGAGATAGTGTAATTCGATGAAGCGTTCGCTGTAGACAATGAGGCCTGGAGTAGATCTTCGTGCGTGACATGACTATCTCCACCACGTACGGTGTGGTGCACAGGCATAGTGGGCCATTGATCCCTTCAAGGGCGCGTGGCGCAGGGAGTGTGAAGAAAGAACATGGCTATACCATATGGAGCGATTCCACGTCCAATCATCCTGGGAGTTGTAGGGGACAGTGCCGCGGGGAAGACGACACTGAGCCGGGGTATCGCGCAGATTTTAGGGGATGACCGCGTGGCTGTGCTCTGCACCGACGACTACCACCGCTACAATCGCAAACAACGGAAAGAGTTGGGGATCACGGCGCTGAGTCCTGAATGCAACTATCTCGACATAATGTCTCAGCACTTGCAATTGTTACGCGCGGGCGAGCCAATCCTGAAGCCTCATTATGACCATACGCTGGGTGATTTTGGGCCGCCGCAGTACATTGTGCCACATCCTTTCCTTATCGTCGAAGGGTTGCTTGGCTTTTACTGGCAGGAGATGCGCAACGCGTATAGTGTGCGCGTCTATCTTGATCCGCCGGAGGAGCTGCGTCGTCGTTGGAAGGTGCGGCGTGATATGGCGCAGCGTGGTTACGCTGAAGAAGAGGTCCTGCGCGATCTTGATATTCGTGAAGCGGACTCCGCCGCGTACATTCGTCCGCAACGTGAACATGCCGATGTCGTCGTCTCGTTTTATCCCAATGAACTGACCCGTTACAGGGACGACGCGCATCTCAATGTTCGTCTCACGCTGCGTGGCACGCTGCCGCATCCCGACCTCAGCCAGATTATAGAAGAGGATCGTTCCGGTTGCGTGCGCTCGACGCTGGGGCGCGAGAATGGGCGGGCCGTCGAGTATCTGGAGATCGACGGTTCTATCTCCGATAAGCCCGCGCGCGCCCTGGAGCGGGGGATTATCGATCACCTGGATGCCTGTGGCGTCTCCTCACCAGCGGTGCTGGGTAAGTATTCCGATACCAGGGCGCGTCATAGCCACCCCCTGGCGCTGACGCAGTTGTTGCTCGCCTATCACCTGCTCCGTGCACGCCAGCGCGATGAGGTCGAGGTGTGAATGAGAGATTACCAGAGACATCGCGCATGTCTCTGGTGCCCTTCTACGAAGAAACGCTCAGCTTGCATCAACAGGAAAAGTTTACCACTGACGGATAATTAAGTGCCCTTGCGCGACTGCATTGACGATATCGGCGCGACTCACAATGCCCACAAGCTTACCATTGTGCACGACGGGGACGCGCTTAATTTTGCGTTCGGTGAGCAGACTGGCAATCTCGCCCACCGGCGTCTCTTCCTCAACCGTGATCAGTTCCCGGCACATAATATCAGCGACACGCAACCCTTCGCGGTCGACTTTGCCGATGATATCAGCCTCTGTTACAATTCCAACGATCTGGCCTTTGTCATCAACGACGGGAGCGCCGCTGATGCGCTGACTTGAAAGTAGCTGTGCCAGCTCCTGCACACTCGTCTCGGGACGTGTCGTACAGACTTTATGCGTCATAATATCACTAGCGATCATCCTGCATACTCCTTCGTGTGCAAGAAGATGAGAAGCGGACTTCCATCTTCATTTGCCCAATCGCACTCCGTAGTTGTCTGTCCGCATGGTTCAATAATTTCTTCTTTAGTAGAAGCTAAACATATGCCGATGAGGTTGTCAAGCAGAAGAGTAACGTCTCGATCACAATTTGTAGACTTGTGGCGCTCTGTGATGCATACAATAGCGGCTGTTTTCAGGTGCATCGCAGGGTTCCTCCATGTCTCTTATTGTATGCGAATCACCTTGCGACCCCTGGTGCCGCCTTTGAGGATCGTTGCCAGGACCTGGGGCAGATCCTCGAATGGGGCCTCGGACGCGATAAGGTCGAGCAGGTGAGGGGGTTTATAGTCGCTCGCCAGCTTCTGCCAGAGATGGCGGCGCAGCTCCATGGGACAATGGGTCGAGTCGATGCCGAGCAGGCTGACGCCGCGTAGAATGAACGGGAAGACGGTGCTCGCAAAGTTGGGTCCGCCGGTGTTGCCATACGCCGCGATGGAGCCGTAGACCGATGTGGTGCGGATGAGATAGGCCAGCGTGGAGCCGCCGACCGCGTCCAGGCTGCCCGCCCAGCGTTCCTTATCCATCGGGCGCTTGCTCTCGGCGGAGGTCTCCTCGCGACTCAGAATCTCGCTGGCACCCAGTTCTCTGAGATAGGTGTGCTCTGAAGGCTTCCCGGTACTGGCGGCCACGGTGTAGCCAAGTTTGTGCAGAATGTCGATGCCGACGCTGCCCACACCGCCTGTTGCGCCAGTCACAAGCACGGGTCCATTCTGCGGCTTGAGGCCGTTCTGCTCCAACTGGTAGATCGCCAGCGCCGCCGTAAAGCCAGCTACGCCCAGGGTCATCGCCTCTTTGAGCGTCAGGCCGGCGGGCAGAGGAATGATCCACTCGGCCTTGACGCGCGCGTATTCGCTGTAGCCTCCATAATGCGAGACACCCAGTTCGTAACTCGTTGCGATCACCTCGTCGCCTTCTTTGATGTTCGGATCGCTGGACTCCTCCACCACGCCCGCCAGGTCGATGCCGGGGATGAAGGGGTAGTTGCGCACGATCTTGCCCTCCGGGATCGAGGCCAGGCCATCTTTATAGTTGACGCCGGAGTAGGCGACGCGGATCAGCACCTCGCCGGCGGGTAGCTCATTAGTGCTCAGCTCCTGGAAGCCGGCGCTGAAAGCGCTGTCGGTTTTATTGACCACGAATGCACGAAATGTCTTAGTCATCGGATTACCTCTTCCTCTCTGAAAAATAATCGTCAAGAAGCGAAACGGATCAGTTGGCGCACGGCGCTGCCCTGAGCCAGCCGATCGAAGCCCTGATTGATCTCCTCCAGGGCGATGGAGGGGCTGAGCAGCGCGTCCAGCGGCAATTTACCTGCCTGATAGAGACGGATCAGGCGTGGGATGTCGCGCTGGGGTATCGATGAGCCCATGAAGGAACCCATCACCGTTTTCTCCAGGCCCACCAGGGCGATGATCGGCAGCGAGAGCTGCTGGCTCATATGTGGCAGGCCGATGATGATGGTCTTACCGCCCGTCCTGGTGGAACCGAATGCCTGGGAGAGCACCTTCGCGTTCCCTACCGCCTCGACTGCATAGTCGGTGCCGCCCGCGGTCAGTTCGCGCACGGCGGAGACGGGATTAGCCTCGTTGGCGTTGAGCGCGAAATCGGCGCCAAGCTGCTTTGCCAGTGCGAGCTTGTCGGGTATGACGTCGACCACGATGAGTGGCCAGGCGCCGGCCAGCTTCGCACCCATCACAGCGCTCAGTCCCACGCCGCCCAGCCCAAAAATAACGATGGACTCGCCGGGCGCCACTCTTGCCGTATTCACGATGGCGCCTACTCCGGTCAGGACTGCGCAGCCGAAGAGGGCTGCCTTGTCCAGTGGTAGGTCCTTATCGATCTTGATCAGCGACTCCCGGACCGCCACCGTGTACTGCGAGAATGCCGAGACGCCCAGGTAGTGATTGATCGCCTGCCCGTTCTCAGCGCGAAAACGGACCGCACCATCAAGCAGGGTGCCGGCCAGGTTTGTCTTCGCCCCGCGCTCGCAGAGGGCTGGTCTGCCGACCGCGCAGTACTGGCAGTGACCACAGATGGGTACAAACGAAAATACCACGTGATCGTCCACCTGCAGATCTTTGACGCCTGCGCCTATCTCGCGCACAATGCCGCTCGCCTCATGCCCCAGGATCATCGGCAGCGGTCGTGGAAGCGCGCCGTTGAGCGTCGAGAGGTCCGAGTGGCACAGACCCGCGCCGACTATCTCTACCAGCACCTCGCCCTCTCCCGGTGCCTCCAACTCAACGTCTTCGATGATCAGGGGCGATGATTCGACGTAAGGTTCGGGCTTTTCCCGCTCATAAAGCACTGCTGCACGTGTACGCATTCCGCTATCTCCTCTAGTTTAGCCGTGGTGCTACTGTATTCTAAATAATGAGTATCCTGCCAGTTGTCATTGCATGGAACTTCATTACGTATTATACGCATATTCTGGATGTGGCTGGCGAACCCTTTTCTTTTATCAGATTGCCTGCTCCACGTAGCGGGCGTGCAGTTCCGTCTTGATCACCTTGCCCATCGCGTTTCTCGGCAGCTCGTCGAGAAAGACGACGGAGCGCGGAATCTTGAAACGCGCCAGCTTCCCATCGCAGTACGCGATCACCGCTTCGGACGTGAGACTTTCAGGCTCGCGCGCCACGACCACGGCGAGGCCGACCTCGCCCCATTTAGGATCGGGCCGCGCGATCACCGCAGCGTCCGCGATCTGCGGGTGCGTGATCAGGACGGCCTCGACCTCGGCGGGATAGACGTTCTCGCCGCCGGAGATGAACATATCCTTCTTGCGCCCGACGATGAAAAAGTAGCCCTCCTGATCGTAGCGCACGAGGTCGCCCGTATGCCACCAGCCGCCGCGATAGGCCTCCGCCGTCGCCGCCGGTCGCTTCCAGTAGCCGGAGCAGACGTGCGGGCCGGCCAGAACCAGCTCGCCCACCTCATCAGGACCCAGGGCCCGGTCCTCGTCGTCCACCACCCTGGCGCGCGAGTGAAAGACCGGGCGGCCCACCGAGCCGGCCTTGCGCAGGGCATCCTCGGGCGCGAGGCTGAAGCAGTTGACGCCCACTTCGGTCAGGCCATAGCCCTGGCGGAACTCCAGGCCCCGCGCGGCATAGCTCTCGATCAGCGGGATCGGGCACGAGGAGCCGCCTGCGATGCAGAAGCGCACGGCAGAGAGATCGATAGTAGAAAAATCCGGCTGCTCCATGAGCATCTGGAAGACCGTGGGCACCGCGAACAAAATAGTGCACTTTTCCTGCGAGGTGGCGCGCAGAATGGTGGCCGGATCGGACTTGCTCAACAGAACGATCGTGCCGCCGAGATGGATGATGGGCGTCGTGAGCACGTTCCAGCCGCCGGCGTGGAAGAACGGCGCGAACGTCGGCGTAATGTCGGTATCGCGCAGGCCCCAACTGATCTGCGTGTTCACGGCGTTCCAGGTAATCATGCGGTGCGAGAGCATCGCGCCCTTGGGCGTGCCCGTCGTGCCGGAGGTGTAGAGGATCAGCATCGGCTCCTCGCCGTCCTCCGATTGGAACGGCTGAGTGCGTGCGGCGAGTGCGGCGTTCGCGCCTGGGAACGTCGACATCGAGAGCAGTTGCACGGGGTATTCGAGGGCCGACGCGACCTCCTGTGCTCGTGCGCCGTACTGCTCGTCGTGGAGCAGCAACTTCGGCTCGCAATCGGCCAGGATGACGCCCAGTTCGCGTGCAGTCAGCCGCCAGTTGAGCGGGACCAGGATAGCGCCCAACAGGGCGACGGCGAAGAAGGCGTCCAGGTATTCCGGGCTATTCAGGGCCAGGGCAGCTACGCGGTCGCCGGGCTGGATAGTGTATTGTTCCTGCAAGGTTGTTGCCAGTGCTCGCGCGTGCTCGTTCAGGTCGCGATAGGTCAAGCGCGTCTGCGTCTCGAAGTCGACCAGGGCGATCTTGTCGGGGGTCAATTCTGTGCGGCGGGTGAGCCATTCTCCAACACCGATAAATGTCATATGGGTGGTCTCCTTACCTGTGTTATTGGTGGTCTGAAATAGTAGAGTGCCGATATATATATTTTAACCTGAATATGTCCTTATTTTGCAGGGGTGGTTTTGGAGTGGGTGAATTTCATTTTTGTGCACGAATGGATGTCACCAGCCGACCGATGTAGGGGCGCGATTTATAAGCCCGCCGTGCCCCCCAGGCCGATCCACGGGAAACGTGCGGATTGTTGGAAGGCGACGGGCTGTTGGAAGGCGACGGGCTTGTGAACCGCGCCCCTACTGTTGTTGCGATTGCTGTTGGAACGTGGCGGGCTTATAAATCGCGCCCCTACTGTTGTTGTTGCGATTGTTGCCATTGCAGGTTATCTTCGCGGTCATAATTGTCGGTGGGAATCGTCACCCAATCGGCTTCGAGGGACAATTCGTCGTTGTTGTAAGAGATCTCCGCCGGCGATACGCTGACATGGACCGACAACTTGCTTTCAACGGTGCCACGGAACACGCCGCGTGTCGGGGGTACGTCGGCGTAGTCGCGGCCAACGGCGACGCGGATGTGACGTTCAGCCGCGATGCTATTGTTCGTTGGATCGAAGCCGACCCAGCCGAGACCTGGGAGCAGGGCTTCGACCCAGGCATGGGTCGCGCCACGTGCAGAGGCACTACGTTCGATAGGCAGGTTATATAGATAGCCGCTGACGTAGCGACAGGGGATGCGCAGTTGACGGGCCAGGGCGATCATAATGTGGGAGAAATCCTGGCAGACGCCCCGGCGGATGCGCAGGGCATCATCGATCGGCGAATCCACGCGCGTATTCTGCTTGGCGTACTCGAAGGTATCATAAACGATCGTCGTGAGAGCGTGTAAGGTCGTCAAAGGATCATCGAGCCGCTTGATATCCTGTTCGCGTATGAGATCGTTCAAGAGTTCGGTAGGGTGCGCAAAACGGCTGGGCCTGAGCATATCCCAGTATCGATCACTGGCGGTCATGGCATCGAGCTCCTCCCAGGCCGATGGAGGGAGCGCGTCAGGGAGCTGCGGGGGAGTCGTGACCTCCACCATAGCCTCGGCGGTAATCAAGAGGGAGGAGTGACGATTAGGGATGTCGAAGTGGTGGACCCTGTTGCCTAGATCGTCGCGGTAGAACATAATATGCGACTTCGGGCTGGTGGAGAGGCGGAAGTCGAGGCAATGCTGAAAGCCATCGCTGCGAGGCTGGATATGAACCTCCATAATGCTTTCCGTGATAGGCGCACTGTAGCGAAACTTTGTAGTGTGATGGATAGTGTAATACATTCCTGCTCTCCCTTGCGCACGATCCACGTGTGTGAGACACGTCTTACGCCTGCGCGGCCCCTTCATTGATAAGGGCCGCGTCGACCGGGTAGACAATATACGTCTGATAGATAGCTTTATGAATTTGCGTGCATTGCTGCTGGATATTCTCCAGGTAGGAGTGGATATTCTCCATGATATCTTCGATCTGATCATAGTCTAACGACGCCCGCAAGCGGCCAGCGAGTCGCTCGACGCGTGACGAATTGCGCGTATTCGTTGCCCCGGCGATAGAGTGCAGCGCATTTTGTAGCAGAGTAATCGAAAAATGGATCGAGCGAGGCGACTCACTATCGAGGAGAAGAAACTCAGCAATGCGTTCGGGTTGAGTGTCGGCGGAATAGACCTTGCGATATGCTTCGAAGGCGCTGCACGAACGCAACAGGCTAACCCACTGCAGGTAGTCCAGTTGTGCGATGCCCAGAATCTCTTCGGCTGGTCCGATGGGAGACAGAGAAGATGAGAGGAAATGAACATCAATCAGGGCAGCAGTGACCCAGGTTCTTTCAATATAGCGACCGACCTGGATAAATTGCCAGCCTTCGTTGTGGCTCATCGTGGAGTCGGTGAGGCCCTGGAAAAGCTGGACGCCCTCGTTCACGCTGATCAGAAACTCATGCATGCCGGAGAACCAGATATTGGCCATACTAGTACTTTTAATACTCAAGAAGAGGCGATTGAGCTGCTCCCACATCTCCGCACTGATCTTCTCGCGGATCTGGCGCGCGTTATCACGGGCCGCGCTGATGCAGGATATAATCGAATAAGCATTGGCGGTATCGAAGGTCAGCGACCGGGTAACGCTATAATCATTGTCGGCCTCCTCCTCCTCCTCGTCTGAGAATGAGATACGCAGGCTGTCGCGCAGGCGTTTCCAACGCAACATGGCATACTCGGACTTCTGGCCGAGCAGGTGATACAGGCTCACATCCAGGAGGCGGGCGGTGTGTTCGGCCCGTTCCAGGTAACGGCTCATCCAATACAGATTGTCTGCGACACGCGAAAGCATTGTTCTTCGACCTTTCCACTACCAGAGCTACGTATCAAGGACCCACGTATCCTTGCTCCCACCACCTTGCGAGGAATTGACGACCAGCGAGCCGCGCTTGAGGGCGACGCGCGTCAGTCCTCCCGGTACGATAGTGATCTGATCGCCATACAAGATGAAGGGGCGGAGATCGATGTGGCGCGGCTCGATCTGCCCATCGGTAAAGCAAGGAGCATGCGAGAGCGCCAGCGTTGGTTGCGCGATATAATTGCGCGGATCGGCAATGATGCGGCGGCGGAACTCCTCGCGCTGTGCCGCAGTGCTATAGGGACCTATAAGCATGCCGTAGCCGCCCGATTCACCAACGGCCTTCACCACCAGAGAATCCAGGTGTTCGAGTACGTAACTGCACTGCTTCTCATCGGAGAGTAGATATGTCTCGACATTCTGGAGTATCGGCTCCTCCCCCAGGTAGTAGCGAATGATGGCAGGGACGTAGGCATAGACGGCCTTATCGTCGGCCACCCCGGTACCGACCGCGTTTGCCAGCGCGACGTTCCCCGCGCGGTAAGCGTTCAGCAGACCGGGCACGCCCAGCGTCGAGTGAGGGAGGAACGCGACGGGATCGAGAAAGTCATCATCGACGCGGCGATAGATGACATCGACCCTGCGCAGGCCCCCGGTCGTACGCATATAGACAACGTTATTATGCACGATCAGATCGCGGCCCTCCACCATCTCGATGCCCATCTGGCGAGCGAGGTAAGTGTGTTCAAAATAGGCGGAATTGTAGGCACCCGGCGTGAGTAAGACGATAGTGGGGTCGACGCGACCGGGAGGCGCGAGCGACAGCAGCGTGTTCAGCAGCGCCAGCCCATAATGACTGATGGAGCGTACTCCATAACTCTCGATCAAAGAGGGGAGGACGCGCTTCATCACCTCGCGGTTGGAGAGCATATAGGAGACCCCGCTGGGGACGCGTAAGTTGTCCTCCAACACCACGAATTGTCCATCCGGGAGGCGGATCAGATCAGTGCCCACAATAGAGATATAGCGCTTATGTGGTACATGCAGGCCGCGCATCTCACGACGCAGATGACGACAGCTATAGACCAGCCAGCGGGGAATCACCCCATCAGAGAGAATCTGCTCATCGTGGTAGATATCATTGAGGAAGAGATCAAGGGCGGTAATGCGCTGCGCCAGGCCTTTCTCAATCGTTGTCCATTCCTGCGCAGTAATGACGCGTGGGAGGAGATCATAGGGCCAGATACGTTCCGTTCCCTCGTCGTTTCCATAAACGGTAAAGGTGATGCCCTGGTTCAAAAACGCCATATCTGCTGCCTGCTGGCTCTGTTGCAACGTATCCAGGGGCATTTCGAGCAGGCGGTAGAAGAGCTTCTTATATGCTGGATGTGGCTTCCCTGTGGCATCGAACATCTCATCATACGCCGTATCAAAGGCGTAGGCAGAGAATGGTGGAGGCAAGGTAGAGCTTCCAGGAGTATCAGATAAAAGCATGGTAGACAACTCCCTGGCGTGAAACTGACAGCAAAAAAAATAAAACCTCACACACTCGCGTGAGGCATCGTAGCCAGCAGCAATCTCTGTACAAAGAGAACCATTTTGTTTATAATACCTAGCAACGAGCGTATTTGTCAAGTGATTTGAGTAGATTAAGGAACGACAATACTCATGCATATCCGAGTAGGGTGCGAATTCCGTTATGAGGCAACGTGGCCTACTCCAACGGTGATGCAGGTCCAGTCACATCCCGATGGCGCACACCAGGTGCTCCACGAAGAGTGGCAAACCACCCCTGATCTTCCCATGAACGTGTACCGCGACATTTATGGCAATCTATGCCAGCGGCTCATGCTTGTCCCCGGCGAGAACGTGCTGCGCTATGATGCCACCGTAGCAGTAACAGACGGGTATGATGAGATTAATACTGATGCAGTGCAGATGCCTGTCGAGGAGTTACCGGGCGAAGTGCTACTCTATACCCTCCCGAGTCGCTTCTGCCTCTCCGATCTGCTCTCAGACGCGGCGTGGCAACTTTTTGGGCAGACGAAACCCGGCTGGGAGCGGGTACAAACAATTTCTGACTGGGTACATAACAATATTCGCTTCCAGTATGGGACGAGCACACAGATCACCACTGCACTCGACGTATACGAGCAGCGCGTGGGTGTGTGCCGCGACTTTACGCACCTGGCCATCACCTTTTGTCGCGCGCTAAACATCCCCACGCGCTATGTCTTTGGGTATATACCGGATATTGGCGTCCCTCCACCCGATGAGCCGATGGATTTTTGTGCCTGGATGGAGGTGTACCTGAGCGGACGCTGGTGGACCTTCGATCCGCGCAACAATACGCCGCGCATGGGGCGCGTGTTAATTGGTCGTGGACGCGATGCACTGGATGTAGCAATGGTCACCACCTACGGGGGACCGACCTTACGCGAGATGATCGTCTGGGCCGATGAGGTGCCTACAGCATCCCAGGGTGTTGTGGAGAAAGAGGACGCCGCAGGTCTATGAATAATGGTTTGCCCGATCCTGGCACGGCGATGCCGATCGACGAACTGCTCGACCACGAAGAGGTGGATTGGCAGCGCGTCCGGCGAGCGCACTACGCGCTTCACCAGCACCTGATCTATGAATATCCCGGTCCAATCCACGACCTCAATCAGCGTCTTATGATCCTGCCTCCTCACCAGCACGGGGATCAGCGCCTGATCGACTACCGCTTAGGCGTCTCCACAGCGCGCTACGAGATGACCTGCCAGGATGACAGCTTCGGCAATCGAGAGATCAAGCTGCTGGTTCCACAGGTCGAGCGCGTGATTGACTTCGAGGCGTGGATACTCGTCGAACGCAGCACCGAGGCCGGAACGCACTATACCTCAGCGAATTGGCTGACCGATGCGCGCCTGCTGGAGCCATCGGCCCTGACGCGACCGGATGCCGCATTGCGCCAGGCTGCGCAGAAGTTGTTTGCTCGTTGCCCGCAGGGGCTTCCTCTGGCCGAACTGATCAACGATTGGACGTATCAGGCGTTACGATACAGGCATGAGGTGACGGATATTCACACGACCGCCGCAGAAGCCCTGGCGCTGGGCGAGGGCGTTTGCCAGGACTTCGCGCATGTCATGCTTGCCCTCTGTCGTCTCTGCGGCCTGCCCGCGCGCTACGCCTCCGGGCACATGCTGGGCGAGGGCGGAACTCACGCGTGGGTCGAGGTGATCCTGCCGGTCGAGGAGAGTCCCGAGGTGGCGCTGGTGATCCCCTTCGACCCCACGCACGGGAGACGGGCCTCCCTGAGCTACCTGACGATCGCAGTGGGGCGCGATTATTACGATGTCGCGCCGACCTCGGGAACGTTCCGTGCAGGATATCGTGGTCAGCTCACGACGCACAAGCGCGTCGGACTGACCACGGTGGAATACTATTGAGCGGGAATGGAAAAGAGGGCGACCTGGGGCAGGACGGTCGCCCGTACAAGGAGACGATCGAGTTCAAAGGCTGCGCGTGTTTCTGTATGGGCGATCCTGGAGGTCATCTTGTATGGAGTCACCCAGCGAGCCAGTGAGCCTGATCGCCGCAACGATTGGATCGGCGTAGTGCTCGCTGAGACGGCGCTCGGCCTTTTGCAGATTCATGGCACTATTGATCAGAGCGATGTGCGTGAATGCCTGTGGATAGTTTCCCATCGCCACTTTATCGTGCGCATCGATCTCCTCGGAGAACAGGCCCAGGCGTCCGGCGTGGGTAAGCAGGCATTCGAAGAGCGAGCGGGCCTCCATCACGCGCCCCTGCATCGCAAGGTTATCGATGAGCCAGAAGGTGCAGATCGTAAAGGTTCCCTCGTGACCGGCCAGTCCGTCGCAGGCGAGGTAGCGGTAGACGAAACCATTTTCGTCGGTAAGCTGTTCCATGATCCGATCGACCGTCGAGCGCATCCGGGGATCATCCGGGGGGATGAACCCGACCAGCGGCAGCAACAAATCGGAGGCGTCCAGCGCCGTATCGTCGTACGATTGGGTGAAAGCGCCCAGCGTTGTATTATAGCCGTGCGTCAGAATGTCGGCGCGAATCTGGTCGCGCACGATGCACCAGCGGAGAAGGTCCGCCTCCAGGTGCAGTTGTTGGGCCGCGCGAATGCCACGGTCGAGCGCAACCCAGCACATGACCTTCGAGTACACGAAGTGGCGTAGGCCGCCGCGCACCTCCCAGATGCCGCTATCGGGCTCCTGCCAATGCTCACACACGTACTCCACCAGCGTGCGCATCATCTCCCACATGGGACCATCCAGCGTCTCACCATAACGCTCAAAGCCATCCTGGCGGCGATAGCAATGGATGCAATCGAGCACCTCTCCGAAAATGTCCAGTTGCTTCTGCTGCGCCGCCCCGTTCCCGATCCGTACGGGACGAGAATCGCAATAGCCGCTCAAGTGAGGCAGCTCCTGCTCGGCCAGGTCGCGCTCGCCGCGAATGCCGTACATAATCTGCAGGTCTTCGCCGTTTGTGCAGGAGAGGCGCTTCAGCCAGTGCGTGAAGGCGCACATCTCCTCGGTGTAACCAAGTGTGCTGAGCGCGTAGAGCGTGAAGGTGGCATCGCGCAGCCAGGTATAGCGGTAATCCCAGTTGCGCACCCCGCCCAGCTCTTCGGGGAGAGACGTGGTGGGCGCGGCGACAATGGCGCCCGTCGGAGCATAGGTCATCATTTTCAGGACGAGCGCGCTGCGCTGCACCCACGCGGCGTATGGACCCTGGTAGGTGTTGCGCGCCGACCATGCGCGCCAGCATTCCAGCGTATGCGCCAGTGACCCCTCGAATTCACACGGCTGTGATGTGTGCTCCGCAAGCATGCGTGCTGACTCGGCGGTACGGACCATGCCAACTGCGAATATCAGGAGCTCGCCCCGGTGCAGTGTGGCCTTTGCTATAACGACGGGGTGCATATCCTCAGCGCCCTGCTCGACGGTTATAAAAAAAGACGGCAATTGCTGTGAACCCACGATGCTCAGAGCCAGGTGCTGTTCTCCGCCAGAGATGACGGCTCCGGTGTTCTCAGAAACAAAAGTGACGGTACTCGCCGTCGCTGCATAATGGGGAGTGGCCTTTAACGTCATCGTAACCGCCATTTCCCCGCGCGTGCATTCCACAATGCGCACCAGGCAATGGCGTGCGTCCTCCTCAGCCGTAGCGTGCATTTCCTGCTGAGACCGGGCGCTCAAGGTCTTAACGGGCATGAAATCGGTCAGCGCGAGTTCGCCCGCGATGCTGGTAAATCTGGTCTGCAGGACATTGCTTCCCGTCAGATAGCGTTGCTGACCAGGAATAGTATCGTCGGTGGGAGCGATCTGAAAGTATCCGCCGGACTCTGCATCGAGTAAACGACAGAAGATGGCCGGGCTATCAAAGTCCGGCAGGCAGCCCCAATCGACCGACCCATCGGGTGCCACCAGGACGACGGAGCGACAATCGCCAATAACGCCATAGTTATTGATAGGTTGATAGGTGCGAGCATCTACATTCAGACCGTTCATATACGTATTTCCTTTTTTAAGTATTAATGAATGATAATAGTTTTTAGTGATAATTTTTGAAAATGGGTGCTCTCTGCTTTGCTTCAGTGAGCTTATTGGTGATGAATAATTTATAACTGACTATGGCTAAAAATACAGTCTAGTAGCTGACAGAAGCAATATTAAATACGTCACAAACCAGATCTGGATGAAACGATCGTTTTCGGAAGAGCCACCCACGAACTAACGTTCGCACTGCTCATGAAAAAGCTTTTTTCAGAGGAGTGTATGATTTGGGGTAGGGACCAGCTTCCAGCGCGTCCGGATTTATCATGTTCCTATACGTTCTCTATAGATAAACGTTCAATTCATATGAATACATGTATATTTGTATTTCAGGAGAGGGAAACGATAAATCGCGGACGCGCTGGAAGCTGGTCCCTACCCCGATGAGCGCTCAAGAAATGGGTCGGTGAGAGAACCATCCGGCTCAGGGAGCGCGATCAGGCCGGGGAGCCGCGTTCTCGGGAAACCGGATGGGGACAAGCCCCATCCCTACTACGGGCTCCGCCAGGAGTGCATTTGTCTATCTAGACCAGGACGATCAAACGTGTTACACTAAGCAAAAGGTCATTTCCAATGTTTGACTCCATTGTAAAGGAGCAAGCCCATGGTCCCGTCTTCATCTCTTTCCTGCACGATATGTGGAGCTCTCAATACTCCTGGCTCTTCCCTGTGCGAGCGTTGTCGTCGCCCCTTGCTTCTTTCAGCATATCTTGCTTCTCAGCTCCTCTTTCAAGATCGTTATCGTCTCATTGAGAAACTAGGCACGGGCGGCTTTGGTTCTGTCTACAAGGCCAGCGATACGCAGCGTGCACATGCGTTAGTTGCTCTCAAAGAGATCTGTTTGAGAGGACCCACATCAAAGGCGACAATGGAGGCCACCGACGCCTTCCACCGCGAGGCAGACTTGTTATCCCAACTGGCTCATCCTCGCCTGCCTCGTCTGTATGAACAAATCTATAAAAGTGAACAGTGGTATTTAGTCATGGATTTCATTGAGGGTGAGACCCTTGAGGAGTACCAGGACAAGGTACCGAACAAGCGTCTTCTCCTGAGCGAGGTTTTCAGGATTGGCCTACAACTGTGTGATGTCCTTGAGTATCTACATAGCCGCCAGCCGCCGATTGTCTTTCGCGATCTGAAACCAACCAATATCATCCGGTCTTTCGAGGGGGAGATATATGTCATTGACTTTGGCATTGCTCGTTTCTTCAAAGCAGGGCAGGGCAAAGATACTATGGCGCTTGGTTCGCCTGGCTATGCGGCTCCCGAGCAATATGGAAGAGCCCAGACGACGCCCCATGCTGATATCTACAGCTTAGGAGCGGTTCTCCACCAGTTGCTCACCGGAAAAAATCCTGCAGAGGCTCCACTCCGCTTTACCCCCTTACGCGGAATGCATACTTCCAGCGGTTCTGATCCCGGCAGTTTGACAAGCAGCATGGTTGATGTGTTGATGAATAGTCTTGGCATGCTCATTAATAGCATGTTAGAGATGGATAGGAGCAAAAGACCAGTCAGTGTCACACACGTCAAACGAGAACTGCATCACCTGGAGAAGATGTGGTCCGAGATTGTGAGAGGCTATTTTCGACCACGTGTCCCCCGATCGTCTCTCTCGAATACGCCGGGCATCCTCCTAGACTTATAGACCCTTCAGAGCTTGATGATGCCAATCCCGTCCGTATATACTATCTCTATCGAAAATTAGCATTTCCCTGACACAGAAGAACATTGTTCGTTCCGCCCTTTTGCATTTGTAGGGCGACCAGTCAGGGGAAAGTAATTTTCCGCCATTGATTTGCGCCACTGATTTGCGCCATTGCCAACCATGCTGGTTGCTTTGCCATCGTTGCCGCCTTTTTCACAGGTGTATTAAAGCAGAGCAAACCAGGAGGTACCAGATGGCAAAAGCCACAACCACTATCCGTCAGTCTACACATCCCGTCGACGAAGTTCTTCCCATTGGACAACTGTCTTACCGGACCCATCGTGGCTTCGCGGCTCACCTGAGTCCTCATGAGTTCTCCCGGTGAGCCCCTCCTTTTCTGACTCCTCGCCCTGGCGCGGCTCGCCAGCCATAAAGAGGAGACCTGAGCGGTTATATCTACATATTATGTAATCAAACGCATCAAAAGTACCAGAAATATTTTTAACGCTATAACATGTGCTATGATAGATCATGTTGAAGAGGTCGGGGGATCTATGCAGAAGGATCGAAAACAGGAATTTGACAATACACTGAAAGCATTGTTTGGCAACGAAGCGAAGGAGATCGTGCCCAGGCTTGTCCCTGGTACCGAAGTTGTCGATGACAAAAATGTCGAGATCGATCGCACGATCATAAAAGCAGATCTGGTGTACAATGTAATGAAGAACGGCATACCGCATATTCTGGATATGGAGTTACAGACAAGTGCAGAGAGCGCAATGGATATACGGGTTCTCCAATATCATGTTGGGCTTTTTGCGAAACACCAGAAACCTGTAATCACTGTGATCATGTATCCGTTCGAGACAACGATACCGAAGCCGCCATTTGAAGAGAAAAGCGGTGATGAAGTGCTTCTCAGCCTGCATTACCATGTCCTGGCATTGTGGGAAATGGAAGCGCAACAATTTGTAGATGAGGGCGCAGTCTGTATGTACACCTTGCTGCCGGCAATGCAGGGGGCAAATGCTCCCCTGCTCATTCGGGCGCTTGACGAAATGAAAGAGCACTATACGCGCCAACAATTTGGGCATCACCTAATTCGTTTCAGGCGGATCATGCAAAGGTCGAAGGCAATGACGGAGCAGGACAAAGAGCGTGTAGAGGAGGAACTACGCATGCACATGGCTTATGATTGGTTTCTTGATGATAATCCCGATGTTCAGGAGCGGGTCGAAAAAGGCGAGCTTCGAGGACAACTACAAGGACAACTACAAGGACAAATTCAGGGCTTGCAGAGATCTGTTCTCAAAATCATCAAAAAACGATTTCCGTCTTTAGTGGATCTGGCACCGCAGCATATTGTAGCAATCACTGATCAGGATGAGTTGGATCAATTGATTGACCAACTGCTTGTTGTGACTGATGAAGTTGAGGTCCGTAAGTTGCTGAAGCTACCTCTTGCATAGTGCTTACGTAGCTGTTCAGGTCCCCCCTGACTTCTCAGCGCTTCGTAGGCGGTTGTGTGAGTGGAGGAGTCCGCGGAGGGACCTGAACAGCTACCGGGATAACTCATGTCGGAACAAGGGGCGGTGCCTACGGAATACGCCAGACCTGCGCCACGTTGTTTGTGCAGGCCGTCGCGACGCGGGTACTGTCGGGGGACCAGGAGAGCGCGTCGATGGGGAATGACTGGTAGATGGCGTGGGTATTGCCGGTCTGCGCTTCCCATACGTGCATGTTTACATCCTTCGTTCCCCGCGTACCTGAGATGCGTTCTCTGCTCGTTTGCAAACCATCTCCGATCAGCGTTCATGGCAAGGTTTACGCTATGCACTGGCAAGTATTCTGATGATCGGCGTGCTCGCCAGGCTAGCAGGACACGATAGCAGCCGAGCTGCTTAGCGTGAAATTGGTTAAGAAACCATCACCTGATTGATATATCTATAACCATCTCTTTACTCATTCCTCACCAAAAACACAGCGATTTTTCCTATTCTTAGAGATGGTTTTGCTCGTTCAAAGGGGAATTTTAGTAAAAACGAGGAGAGACTATTATGTCAGTTATTTCTCAATATCGCTGGCGATTCAGCATTGCCACAATAGGAACACTTCTGGCTCTCGCACTTTCTCTCACGTTCTCGCACTCTTCACTCACTATTGCTCATGCGGCAGGGCAGCCGTTAACCCAAATCAGCAGCGACCCCTTTACCAATCCCGATAGTCAGCACAAGACAGAAGTCGAACCTGACACCTTTACCTTTGGTAATACGATCGTTTCGGCTTTCCAGCAAGGCCGCTTTTTCAATGGCGGAGCTTCCGATATCGGCTTTGCTACATCCATTGATGGTGGTGATGCGTGGGTGCATGGTTCTCTCCCCGGTGTCACCACCAACTCACACCCGGCAGGCAAGTATGCCCGTGCCAGTGATGCCTCGGTTGCCTATGATGCCAAACACAAAGTTTGGATCATCTCCTACCTGGGCATTATTGACCCTGTCAACGGACCTGTCGATGTCGTTGTCAGTCGCTCGACGGATGGGGGACTGACCTGGGGAAACCCTGTGGTGGTGAATGCTTCCGGGAATTTCAATGACAAAAACTGGTCCGTCTGCGATGATACGCCGACGAGCCCGCACTATGGGAACTGTTATACCGAGTATGACGACAATACGCTTTTCGACCTCGAGCAGATGAGTACCTCCACCGATGGTGGATTGACCTGGGGACCTGGAAAGCCTACTGCCGATAATTCTCATGGTATCGGTGGGCAGCCTGTCGTTCAGCCCAATGGGACGGTAATCGTTCCCTACGTTGGATTGGACTCTCCCTTCTTTGCCTTTACCATCTCGTCTTTCATGTCTCCCGATGGAGGGACAACCTGGAGCGCGAGTACGCTTGTCTCTGAGGCGGACTTCCATAATCCCAACCCCGGAGGCCCAAGTGCCGGTATTCGCGCTGGTATTCCTCTCCCAAGTGCCGAAACTGACAGGTCGGGGAGAGTGTATGTCGTCTGGTCAGACTGCCGGTTTGAAGCCAGTTGTGCGGCCAGTGATCTGGTGTTGAGTACCTCGAAGAATGGCACCACCTGGACGCCGGTCAGTCGCATCCCGATTGACCGTGTTGGCAGCGGTGTTGATCACTTCATTCCTGGACTGGCAGTGGATAGGAGTACATCCGGTCGTAATGCACATCTCGGGCTAGCCTATTACTTCTACCCACACACCAATTGCAGCGTGAGTACGTGCCAACTGAAGGTCGGTTTTATCTCATCAACCAACGGCGGGGCCAGTTGGAGTAAGAGTGAACAACTGGCTGGACCGATGACGCTCACCTGGCTCGCAGCCACATCTCAGGGTTTCATGGTAGGCGATTACATCTCAACCTCTATTGTGCCTGGTGATGATGATGCCACGCCAGTGTTTGAGGTAGCTCAGCCACCAAGTGGCACTGTTTTCAATGAGGCTACGTTCACAACGTCTGAAGATCTGGTGAAAATGGTGGGAGGCACTATCACGTCAGCAGGTGACCCGGCAGTCTCCTCTGCTCAACATGCTGCATCGACCTCTACCGCTCGCTCTCACGCACCCACCGCTTATTAGCTCTCGCCATGGTCTTTCTGTGAGAACATTGAAGCCGCTGTTCCTTTCTGGGGCAGCGGCTTGTATCTGCAGATCTAAAGTAATTATTGTCTCTTGTCCCTCTACACAATTTCTCCACAACTCCATCGTCAACTGGCGATGAAGAGCATTCAAAGTATACAATGAGGGATGACATGGCGTGTCTCCGTTCAGAAAACGAAGCTCTCATGAAGGGAGAAGAGAAGATGAGGGATGGCAATCGATCTTACTTTTCCACATTGGTTTTTCTCGGTGGCAGCCTGCTGTTGCTCCTGACTGCGTGTGGATCAAACAACACAACAGGAGGCGGCCAGATGAATGATCTCACACCAACCTCCGGACAGAGGACTCCCCTCTCACTCGATTTCAAATGTAATGATAACCCGGCAGGGGGATTTTACGTCAATAGCTCATATGGGCGGGTATGCGTTAAAACGGCCCCCGGCGCTGCCTTGACCATCGCTGTGAAATTCTGCAATGGTGCCCCAGATCCAAGTAACGAACTCCAGGGAACCGTGTACGCCGATAGCCAGGGCTATTATGAATGGAACTGGAAGCCTCAGCCAGACTGCCAGGGACATCCCATCTGGAAAGGTGATGTGGTGGTAAAAGCACAGCTCCATGGACAATCTGCGAGCTTTACGACTTCCTTCTTTGGGGATTGATCGAGACAGCGGTAAAAGAGCATTATTAGTGCGCAATAGACGCTGCTTCGTTGTGCCGCGCGGCCTCTTCTTTCTCCCCTTCACTAACATCCTTGACAAAAGAAGCTTCCTGGTATAACCTTTAATTCCGTAAGGAAAATATCAGATAAAAGGCGTAAGTAGTATTGCCCTTTCCCTTTTCCCAAAGAAGCGAACTATTTTGTTTTCAATGGAGGACATCACATGACAACACAGGGCGAATCACAAGGCACAACCACGAGTCTCTGGCAGTTTGACCCTTATCACACGCAAGTCGAGTTCAGCGCCAGGCATCTGGGCATGATGACGGTGCGTGGTCACTTTCCCGATGTCACCGCGACTGGCTTTATCGACCCCGACCACCCCGAAGCGTCATCGGTAGACGTCACCATCGTGGCGGCAAGTATCAGGACCAACAACCCCCAGCGGGACAACGACCTGCGGACATCAAATTTTCTGGAAGTCGACAAGTATCCGACGATGACCTTCAAAAGCACTAAGATCGAAGCGGCCGGACAGGATCGCTACAAAGTGACCGGCGACCTGACCATCAAGGGCAACACCCGACCGGTGACGCTGAACATGGTGCGGTTAGGAGAATTCAATGACCCCATGATGGGCCACCGCATTGGCTACAACGCCGAAGGCCGGATCAACCGCAAGGACTTCGGCCTGACGTTCAACATGCTGCTCGATGGCAGGCTTGTCGTCAGCGAGGAAGTCCAGATCCTCATCGAGGGCGAGTTCATCGAGAAAAAGGCAGAGTAAACTGCTGGCGCGTGAGTATCTAGTCAGTAGCTTTTCCTTGTCTGTACCAACACGGTTGAAAGGATCATGATTCATGGCTGTCACTATGAGTGTCGGTCTTCTCATTCTGCGCATTGTGGTTGGACTGACACTGGCCGTACACGGAACGCAAAAGCTCTTTGGCAAAGGCGCTGATGTGTTTCTTCTTCCCGTATTTTACAGGTGGGATTCAGGAGGAGCCCATGTCCACTCCCCCCTTTCCAGGTATCGGCCACATGTACGAAGCGAATTTCGGCAGTTGGGTCTTCCACCTCCACTTCCTATCCGAGACGGTGATGACGCTCACGAACGCCGAGGGTCCCTTCAAGGGGACCTCTGAGACCGTTCAGATGGCGGTCACGCCCATCCGGCCAGGGGTCTTCATGATCAGTTGGCAGGAAGCGGACAAGACGACGGTGGTCCACATCGAGGATTTCGCAAACGGCATCGCTCATACCAACGTCACTGAACCCAACGGGGTGTTCTTACGCCGCAGCGGCACGTTGAAAGAGGTGCAGTGACCGTATCGAGCGTCTGCCATCTCCCGCTTGCGGTGCCCAGTCTCTCCCATGAGTCAAATGAGCAAAAACAGCCCTATGCTGCCATCAAGCGACCGAAATGCTACCATCGTTTTTGTAGCGCTCCTGCACGTACAGGAACAGGACATCACGCCTCTGTTCATACAGATCCTGGCTGTATGGCGTTTGTGGCAGTTTGAGAAGCTCGTCTTCAATGGCCGCGTAAGCCCTGCCGAGTGTGAGCGGCTTCTTGTGCCAGTCAATCACGCTGAACGTGGGGCGCAGCTTCTCTAACAGGCTGCAGGCGATCTCTTTTACCTGGTTGTGCTCTTCCTCGGAAAGAGGGATGTTGAGCGTCAGGTGGTCGAAGATGGCGAGTTCCTCTTCGTTCAGTCCTTCTTGCTCCGGGCGCAGCTCCTCTTCTGCTATCTCGCCTGTTAATGCGACGAGAGCATCGTCGTAC
>DAOTTD010000321.1:0-8124 GCA_034438015.1 Ktedonobacteraceae bacterium
TATGCTTTGGCATAGAAGAGAATCCTTTCTGATGGAGATTGTTGTTCTTGAATGGATTCTCTTCTTTTTTCCCTGCCTTGACAAGTCGTTTTTTAATTTAATTGTCACCGATGGCTTCCAGCGCGTCCGGATTTATCATATTCCTATACGCTCCATACAGACAAACGTTTATTATCCATGAATACACGTAAATATGCATTTCAGGAGAGGAAAACGATAAATCCTGACGCGCTGAAGCTGGTCCCTACCCACATCGAAATTTGTTCTCTCCCCCGATCGATATGTGTTCTCTCTCGTCAGGCCAGAGCGAGCTGGCTTCTCCTGAACAGACGCTCATGTCCGGGCGACACCACCCGGCATGAAAACAGTTGTTTTCAGAACAGTTACTGGGATAACTCATGTCTGTATACGAGCCAGCACCGCAAGCAGCATACGATTATAAAGCAGTAATCGTGAAATTTCGGACGCTTACTTGACTGCGGTCACTCCACAGCCCGATACTTCTTTCCCAGGCACGCGGTATAAATGATAAAATGACACATGTGTATTGTTGCTGTAATCAGCAGGGCTCATCAAGGTCATTTCAATGACTACCGCGCGGAACCCTTTCTTCTTTTGGTGCCATACCACACTAGCAAGGTTAAAGACTTCGATGCAAAAACCAGACCCTAAACTCACTCAAACAGATTCAACTACTGGACAGAAAACAGCTCAATCTGCACATTTGCCAGACGCTCAGGCTTCACCAGCGCGTGAGACGGCCCGTAGGGGCAACGCAACAATACTTCTATCTTATGGTGCATTTATACTGATCGGGGCCAACGACGGCGCGCTGGGCGTACTCCTGCCGAGCATACGGACACACTATCAGGTGAATAACGCGACCATCGGACTGTTCTTCCTGTGCAGTACGGTCGGCTATTTCATCGCATCCTTCAACAACGGGCTGCTTATCGAGAAGCTGGGAAACCGCCTGTTTTTGATGGTCGGCACGACCATTTTTCTGCTCGGTGTGGGCATACTGAGCCTGATGCCACCCTTCGTTGTCCTGCTGGGTGCCGGTCTACTGTTGGGCATGGGGGGAGCGATGCTCGACGCGGGACTGAACTCGTACATAGCGGGTCTGCCGCGCAGCACGGCCATGCTCAACTACCTGCACGCCTTTTACGGGGCCGGCGCGTGGCTGGGACCAGTCGTCGCCTCCAGCCTGCTGGCGCTACAGTGGGGATGGAACAGCGTCTACCTCGTATGGGGCGGGATGAGTATCGTCCTGCTGCTGGGGCTGGGCGTCTTCTTCGGGAATGGGCCGCACCAGGAGAAGCTGCCCGCCGAAGGCAACGTGCTGGCGACGGCGCTCAGGCTGCGCGTCGTCTGGCTGGGAGCGCTGTTCCTGCTTTTCTACGTTGGTTCCGAGGTCAGCCTGGGGAGCTGGAGCTACAGTTTCTTGACCGAAGAACGGCATGGCGCGCTACTCCTAACAGGCTGGGTCGTCAGTGGGTACTGGCTGGGCTTGACGGTAGGGCGTTTAGCTCTGGCGAAGGTCGCGCAACGAATCGGCGCGCAGAGATTGATAGAACTGTGCCTGGTCGGGGTCGTAGTCGGACTGCTGCTGGTCTGGCTGGTGCCGGTAGAGATCGTATCAGCCGGCGCGCTGTGGCTCATCGGCTTCAGCCTGGGACCGATCTTCCCCACCACCATCGCGCTCATGTCGAAGCTCGTATCGGCGCGCATCTTGCCCAGCGCCATAGGCTTTCTCGCCAGCCTGGGCAGCATGGGAGGAGCGCTGTTCCCCTGGCTGGCGGGCAATCTCGCGCAGCGTGTGGGCCTGTGGTCGCTGCTGCCTTTTGTCATTGTACTGACCATCTTTATGCTTGGCCTATGGTTTGCATTACAGAAGCAACCTGCGATTACAACATAGAGACTCATACAGCGACGAACGCACCCTGGAAATCCCTTCTAAATCGTCTGCTTCCCTTTGCTTCCGCTTGTACGGCTCTCTTCTAACTGCACGTTCCGCTCGGCCCAAGCAATGACGAACTGATTTCATTCGGGCTATGCGCGATCACTCCCCCCGGCTCCGGGTACGTGTGATCGGCAGGGAGATCACCCGACCACCGAAACGAGTAGTTTGCTGTCGTCTGGCCAGGAGCGACCGTGATGCTCGCCATGTTGGAGCCACGCCCGTTATTGACCGTGTATTCAAATTGAATGGTACCCCCAGGACCGTCGGGGGCCAGGTGGAACATCGCCGTATAGGTGACGGTGAGGAAAGTCCCGCAGCTCTTGCCAGCGATGCTGGTCGGGTTGACCGTCATCGAGACGGCGGTCACCTGGAATGGCCTCGGCTCCACGCAGGCCCCGCTCGACTTCACCGAAGGCGAGAAGGCGTTATTTGGGCTGGTGACCATGACGATCGCCGTTCCTGGATAGGTGTGGTCGGGAGGGAGGGCGCCAGAGCTGACGAACGTAAACGTCTTGCTGGTCTCGCTGGCACCGGCCGTCACCGTGCCGGTGGTCTGCGAGTGCCCATTGTTGAGAGTATAGGTAAACTGAATGGTGCCACCAGCGGTGTGTGCCGGGATATGGAAGATCGCGGTATAGGTGAAGCTGGCGAGGCTCCCACAGGTTTTGCCCGCGATACTCGTGGGATTGACCGAGAGATCGATGCTCGTCACGGTAAAGGGCACTGATGTCGGCGTGGGAGTACTTCCACCGGTTCCGGCAGTGCTACAGGCTGACAGCGTAAAGAAGAGGAGGCAAAAAGACAGGAGCGCCGAACAGAGAGAGCCCCTCTTGATGGGTGACCACAGACGCTTGTGTACGGGATACTGCAACATCGTCTTTTCTCCTGAGAAGCTTTGAATATCGCCCGCAGCTGTCATCTCTAGCTGGTAGGCTCTGATCCAGGTGCGACTGGCAACAATTATCCCCCATGAGGTGCCGCGTCGTCAAGAAAGTACTCACACTACAGGTCTACTGACGACAGTATGAACGTGATATACTCAAAGATAATGATGTTATTTGAGTCGCTAAAGGTTTTTGCCCATGACATTTCCGCAAATAGCGCTGCTTTTCATCTCCGCCGTCGTCGGTGGTACGCTCAACGCAGTGGCAGGAGGTGGCAGCTTTCTCACATTCCCGTCGCTGCTATTTGCCGGTGTGCCCGCTATTCAGGCAAACGCAACCAGTACCACCGCACTCTGGCCCGGATCGGTGGCCAGTATAGGCGCCTACCGGCGGGAGGTGGCGCAGCAGAAGCGCGGCTTCCTCATTCTCATGGTGGGAACAAGTCTGATCGGCGGTATCTTTGGCGCTATCCTGTTGCTCAGCACGCCGGCTGTGGTTTTTGAAGGCTTGATCCCCTATCTTTTATTATTAGCGACCCTGCTCTTTGCTTTCAGCGGACCGATCACAGCCAGACTGCGCGTAGGCGACGCGGGCAAGGCGCAACTTACGCCTCTCAGGCTCATCGGCATCTCCATAGCGCAGCTCATCATCGCCACATACGGGGGTTATTTTGGAGGAGGCATCGGCATCTTGATGCTGGCAACCCTGGCGCTGATGGGTATGGAGAACATTCACGTCATGAACGGACTGAAGACGGTGCTAACGACCTGCATCAATGGCATAGCTATGGTCGCCTTTATCATCGCGCGGGCGGTTTTCTGGCCCCAGGCAATCCTTATGATCGTCGGCGCTATCATCGGCGGCTATGGTGGAGCGTACTACGCGCGCAAGATCGATCCCAGGCTGGTGCGTGGCTTCGTTATCGCGGTCGGCGTCGCCATGACTATCTACTTCTTTGTGCGTACATATATTTTGCATATCACCTGACGAAAGAACATGATGACGCAGCTTGCAGGACGCTTGAGTAGGGATGGGGCTTGCCTCCATCCGGCTCAGAAAGGGCGATCAGGTCAAGGAGTAGCGTTCTCGGAAAACCGGATAGGTCTCTCACTGACACATTTCAGACGAGAGATTTTTGTGGGTAGGGACCAGCTTCCAGCGCGTCCGGATTTATCATGTTCCTACACGTTCCATGTAAATAAACGTTCAGTACATATGAAGGCATGTATATCTACATGTCAGGTGAGGAAACCGATAAATCACGGACGCGCCGAGGCTGGTCCCTACCCCGGTCGCAGGGGTAATAAAAATGTGTCGGGGAGAGAAAAACCGGACGGGAGCTTGCCCCATCCCTACTCAAAATGGATGTAAGCATCGTTAAGAAGAGACCTTACAATGAAGCAACAAGAGATCAAATCGACGAAGATAGCTATGACGCCGGGCGTGGCGCCTTCCGCAAGACCAGACGATGGGGAGCGAGCGGGTAAATGGGCGGTACTGGGGATCGTCGCCATAGGTGTCTTTATGGCAACGCTCGACTCCTCCATCGTGAATATCAGCCTGCCAGCGATCGCGCAGTATTTTGGCGTACCCCTGAACGGCGCGGTTTCCTGGGTCATTATCGCGTATCTGGTCACTACGGCGTCCATATTGTTAACCGCCGGGCGCCTGGCGGATATGATCGGGCGCAAGGCAGTCTGGGTGGGGGGCCTCATCCTCTTCACGGGCAGTTCCGCGCTGTGTGGCCTTGCGCCCTGGCTCGGCTTCTTGATAACAGCGCGCGCGTTGCAGGGACTGGGCGGCGCGCTGCTGATGGCTGTAAGTCCCGCGATGCTCACCACGGCCTTCCCACCGCAGGAACGAGGACGCGCGCTCGGACTCAACGCTGTCATCGTCGCTCTGGGCGTGAGTGTCGGACCCACGCTCGGTGGATTAATCACCGCGTACTTTAGCTGGCGCTGGATATTCTATGTCAACGTTCCGATAGGGATTATGGGCCTCATTGCGACGCTGCGCGTGCTCACCGAGCGGCTGCGTCGCAATCCTGGCCGCTTCGATCCGTGGGGAGCTATACTGCTCGCCATCGGGCTGGCCGGACTGACGGCGGGTCTTTCGTTCGGACAAGAACTGGGCTGGAGCTCGCCCACACTTATCGCTCTCATGGTCATAGGTGTGGCGGCCCTGGTGCTGCTGCCCTTCGTCGAGATGCGCGTGCCCAATCCCGTCATCGACCTGTCGCTCTTCCGGCGGCGCGTCTTTGTCTCGGCGAACCTCAGCCTCGTATTGAACTTCCTGGCGCTCTTCGCCGTGAGCTTTATGATGCCATTTTACCTGGAGCAGTTGCGCAACTTCCCGATCGAGGAGGCCGGACTCCTGCTCACGCCGCTGCCGCTCACCATCGCCTGTATCGCGCCGCTCAGCGGCTCGCTCGCCGACCGGATCGGGTCGCGCTGGTTAGCGGCTGGTGGTCTGGCTATCGCGTGCATAGGGCTGGTATTCATCAGCCAGCTCAACGCGCAGAGCTCGCTCTTCGACATCATCTGGCGCCTGGTCCTCACAGGCGTGGGACAGGCCATGTTCCAATCGCCGAACAACAGCGCCCTGCTGGGGTCCGTGCCCCGTGAGCAGCAAGGGAGCGCAGCAGGCTTCCTGGCGACGGGTCGTACGATGGGGCAGAGCGTGAGTGTCGCGCTGGCAGGCGCGATCTTCGTGAGTCTGGGCGGCGCTGCGGCTGGCAGCATCCTGGCGAGCGGGCACACTCCTGCCGCACAGGTCGGCGCGTTGCAACAGACCTTCGCGCACAGCTTCCAGGTAACGTTTCTCGTCTGCGCCGCCATCGCGTTCATTGGCGTATTCACCTCGCTGGTACGCGGAAAAGAGGAGCGCAGGAATAAATAATGTACTCATTTTTGACCTGTCACGGTTGCATAGTATACTATAACCAATAAATTTGTGTACTACTATGTGCCGAGACAGAATGTGAGCAAGAATAAATTGCTACAGGGGTCCCGCGACTCCCTGGCGGCCCAAATCTCCAAGGACCCGCTCAATCCCTTTCCGTGGTATCGCATAATGCGGGAGAGGCAGCCAGTCTATTATGCGCCGGAGTTCAATAGCTGGTTCATCACGCGCTATGGCGATGTGCAGCGCGTCATCGCCAATGCGGACCTTTTCTCGTCGCAGCAGGCGATCAGGGGCGGTCCACCCATCGACGAGGGGAAGACGGCGCGCCCGCTCCTGTGGACGGACCCGCCGCGTCACCGGCAACTCCGCTCCCTGGTCAGCCAGGCGTTCACGCCGCGCACAATCGCTGATCTGGCGCCGCGCATTACAGAGATCGTGCACACGCATCTCGACGCCGTGGCCCAGGAGGGCGCGCTGGACATTATAAAGGACCTGGCGAATCCGCTGCCCATCATCGTGATCGCGGAGTTGCTCGGCGTGCCGGTCGCGGACCAGCAGCGCCTCAAACTCTGGTCGGACATCATGGTCAGTCCGTTGCAGCCGGTTGCCAGTTTGTTTGTGTACGGCGTAAAAAGGCTTCCCATGACATGGGATATATCACATACATCATAATGATCTTATTCTCATAGGGAACTGATATTAATATATAAAAGCGTGATGATATGAGACGTTGGAAGCGTAGTGTTTACAGGATGGCAAGAGTTATGAATAAAACAGATCGATTGCTGGCTATCGTGTTGGAGCTGCAACGCAGGGGCAGGCAGCGGGCCGAAGATCTCGCCGACACCTTCGAGACCAGTAAGCGCACCATCTACCGCGATATCCTGGCGTTGTGCGAGGCTGGCGTACCGATAGTCGCAACGCCTGGGCAGGGCTACGCGCTTATGAAAGGCTACTTCCTGCCGCCGCTCAGCTTCACCAGTGAGGAGGCCACGATGCTGCTCCTGGGGAGCGACTTCATGGCCCAGAACTTCGACGCGCAGTATCGCATGGCAGCCGAGGGAGCGGGTCGCAAAATCGAGGGCGTGCTGCCCGAAAAGCTGCGCGCCGACGTGCACTATCTTCAGAGCAATATCCGCTTCGTCGGCACGGGCCTCACCTACAATTCCAAAGAGAGGGAGACGCTGCAACAGTTAAGGCGCGCTATCCTGGACCGTATCACCGTGCGCTTCTGCTATCATACACGTTACGGCAGCGACGGGCAGAGCGCGGCCACCACACGCTCGGCAGATCCCTATGGACTGGCCTATTTCCTCAATAACTGGCACCTCGTAGCATATTGTCACACTCGACAGGACATCCGCAACTTCCGCCTCGACCGCATCGACGACCTGGAATTATTGTCCGCCACCTTCAATCGTCCCGCCGATTTCCAGATGGGACGCAACACGGAAAGCCGCGAGCGCAATCTAGTTGTGCGTGCACTGTTCGATCGAGAGATTGCGCGCTGGGTGCATGAGAACCGTTCTTACTACGTCACCTCCGAAGAGGAGACCGACGAGGGGTTGCTGGTCACGCTCAGAATACGGCAGGAGAGCGAAGTAGCGCAGTGGTTCCTCGGCTGGGGGAGCCATGTGCGGATACTGGAACCCGCTTCACTTAGAGAACTCCTCGCCGCAGAGGCGTGCAAGATGTTACAGAATTATGCGCGATAACTTTGCAAAGTCATTTCGCTGCTGACATACTGTTGTCACTGCTCCGGGTTATACTACTGGTATAGGAAAAACGATGAATGACGGCGCTGCAAGCGTCGCAGTAAGGAGCAACATAATGGCAACGATACCGACACTCGACTTTGTGGTCTTCTATGTCGCGAATCTCGAAGAGTCCCTGGCGTACTTCACGGAGAAACTGGGCTTCAAGTCCCTGCCGGAGCAGAACGGGCCCGTTTTTCGCAGTCTGATCGGCAGCGAAGAGAAGATCGGCTTCGGACTGAACCTGGCATCCGACGAGACGCCCCCAGCCGGCACGGTCGAACTGTACTTCAAGACAGACGACCTGGCAGGATTGCATCGCGCGTACACCGCCAACGGAGCGGGCACCACGCCCGTGCTCTCCCTACCCTTCGGCCAGGTCTTCAACGTACAGACGCCCGACCGGCACGCACTGGTCATGCTGGGCGAGCCTGTGAGCTAGTCAACGCTTGATGGCTGTGGACGTTTGTAATGAGCATCCACAGCCAGAATAGGAGGTAATCGACATGACGATAACATTGAAGAAACTGACCCCCAACATCATGGTCGAGGATGTCAACCGCACAATACAGTTCTACAAAGAGACTCTTGGATTTGAGCTCCTGACATCTGTGCCCGA
>DAOTTD010000322.1:0-5409 GCA_034438015.1 Ktedonobacteraceae bacterium
GCGCGTGAAACGCTTCAAATTCCTCTTGCCACTGCTCCAATTCTTCTTCCGTCATGTGTTTCCTCCCACTCAGCTTCTCTCTCTTTTGAATCTACGAGTGAGAGCCAACTACGGTTGTAGTACTAGAGAGGGCAACAGAACCTACTCGCCCGATTTATGGAGGAATTAAATCCACTCATGCCCTTTCTCACAATGGTGAAGACTCGCATGCCCTGCCGGATAAGCACAGGACTGCTGGCAAGTGGGACACTTAGCAGGGCAATTTTCAACAGCACACACATCCTGAACAACGCCCCTGGTGCCCTTGTCTTCTACAACGGAATGACTGACGACGAGGGTGTTTGTTTCGTTTGGCATCGTATAGCCTCCTTAGCCTCACTCTATACCGCTTGCCGGCTGGTGAGGCCCATGAAGAACTGCGGCTGCGCCACCGATCTGCTTACGTGATTACCACGTAGCGAATACAAAAAGCGTTTCAGGATGAGTTCATGCTGCTTCTACGACATCTTTACTTCCCCATGTCGAGATCAGTAGATCACAAATGAAGAGGGTATGCTATACTGAACAGCGATACACTATGATTACTTATAGGGCATTGACCGCGAGGGTGCGCAATATAATGCACACCTTTATTGACTATAAACTTGCATATTTACGTTAAGTCATGTAGTATAGTGCGAAGAGGCAGGATGAGCCTCAAGCGGAAAGGAACGCGCGTGTGGCCAGTATCTTCATACGTGTGGTGCTGTTCTTCTGTTCGTACTTCCCGCTGACCCTCATCATCTGCGTCTTGCAGTACGATCAATGGCCCTGGTGGGTGACAACGCTGGTCGGGGGCGTGTTTGGCATCGGCAGCCTGGCGCTTACCTGGTTCTACTTCTGGTATATGCGGCGCGCATACGCCGAGCAGAAGAAAGTAACCAGCTTCAGCAGCCACGATTCAGAAGTGATGAACCATATCGCTTCCTACATCATACCGTTCGTGACCTTTCAACTTGGCTATGTAAAGCAGGCCATCACGCTGCTGATCTTTGTTTTAGTTTTGCTCGTTCTCTACGTCCGATCTAATATGATCTATATCAATCCGGTCCTGAGCGTGTGCGGCTACCATCTCTACGAAGTGGAGGTCGAGGCCAGCCAGCGCGCGCACTACTATATCACGCGCAAGCCGCCTGAGCGCGGTCGCGAGATATGTTTCGTTCGCCTGAGCGACGACATCTTTTTAGAAAAGTAGATTGTTATGCAGCCACAAACGCTCTTGCAGAGCTAGCTTCGCTCATGTGGCTGATAGGAAGTAGGTAGAGAGGTAGAGTACGGTATGACCCTGGACCTGACGCAGCCCGCAGACCTCCTCAAGTACATTCTCACCCTCGATCTCGATCAATGCGGCATCGCCGTCTGTATCGCGTCCGGCGATCCCGACGAGAAAGAATACGAGTATCGCCTCGTGAACCAGTCGGAGAAGCTGGCACAGAAGTTTCGCGATGCCGTCGCGGAGGCGCTGGAGACCTACCGGCAGAATCTGGAGGATGACAATATTGAACTGCGCGACTTCTCCGCCGAGACGATCAAGCCGGACCAGGAGATCGAGTACCTCAATATCCTGCCCTACGATTCGATCAAAAAGCAGATCGAACCCGTCGCGAACTACATCGACCTTTCGCGCTTCAGGCATGATGAACACGACTTTATCAAGAAGATGCGCTTCTATGTTGTGCGCGTCCAACCGAAAGGCAGCCCGCCGATCAACTTCTATCGCCGCTACTCGCCCTCGCAGATGCTCAGTCAATCGCCCTTCTTCGGCATGTGGCTGCAAAAGGATTACTACCAGGACCTCGACGAGCCGACCTTTCTTTTCGACAGGCACATCGACTGCTTCAGTTGCGAAGAGCACATGTTTATCCTGCAAAAGCACAACTTCTTCCAGATCTTCAACATCAGCGAACTGGAAAAGGTGGCGCGCGAAACGCTGGACAAACTGGAAAAGAAGGACTTCATCCACAACTTCCAGCAGTTCAAAAAGGATAGCCTGAACGACAAAAACAAGATCCTTAAACTCAAAAATATCTCTACAAAGCCCTATCTCGATGCGCTGACCATCAACGATCTGCACAAGACCATTCAGCGCTACAACCTGCCCATCCAGGTCGATATTGTCAACAGTGGCAAGAAGAAGCTGGTCTACAATCCCAAGGAGCGCTGGGCCATCCTGCATCTGCTCGACGACGCCTACGCCGACTCATCCATGACGCGCAACAGTTACTATATCAAAGGGAAGCGCGAGATACGAAGGAAATAGAGCTCTACTAAAGGAAATAGCATATGCAAAGCATAAGCAGTGAAGCAGTTATACGCCAGCACGCCAGCCAGCAATTCGCGCGCCTGGGCTACACGCTCATCGACGGTTCCCAGGAAGAGCGCGGTCCCTGCACTGCCACGGGTCGCCAGAGCGCCAGCGAGGTAGTGCTGCTCCCACGCCTGCGCGCCGCGCTACAGGCCCTCAACCCCGACAGTTCCAACGCCCTCATCGACAAGGCCATCGAGGCGCTCACAGATAACCGCAGCCTGCTCAGTCTCGCCCGCGCCAACGAGCAGATCTATGCGCTGCTCAAAGATGGCATCAAAATCGACGCACGTGGACAGCTCGTTACAGGCGAGAATGCAGAGCAAGCTACAAAAGCGCGCCAGGATACGCATAAGACACTGCAAGTCGTCAACTGGAAGGAACCCGACAAAAACGACTTCGCGCTCGTCTCCCGCTTCTGGATCGACGGCAAGCTCGGAAAGCGCAGCCTCGACCTGGTCGGCTTCGTCAATGGTCTCCCGCTCGTTCTGTTGGAGATCGCGGATAGCGACCCGCAAAACACCTTCGATCGCATCGCCCGCGACTACAAAACAACCCTGCCAGCGTTTTTCTGGTACAACGCCTTCATCGTCGTTGCCGACACCTTCACCTGCAAAATGGGCAGCCTCACCACTCCCTGGGAACACTTCTTCCAATGGAAACGCGTCAAAGACGAGCGTGAAAGCGAGAGCACCCGGCTCAACACGCTGATCGAGGGCACATGCCAGAAAGAACGCCTGCTCGATATCCTCGAAAACTTCATCCTCTTCGATACAGGCAAGGGACTGAACAAGCTCATTGCCAGAAATCACCAGTACCTGGGCGTGAACAACGCCATCGCCTCCCTGCGCAACTGGGAGCAAGAACGGAGCCGCCAGGCACCTGTTAAAGTGGGCGACGAGCATGGAAAGTTAGGCGTCTTCTGGCACACGCAGGGTAGCGGCAAAAGCTACTCGATGGTCTTCTTCGTGCGCAAGGTGCAGCGCATCATCAGCAACAACTACACCTTCGTCGTCGTCACCGACCGCGAGGATCTCGACGACCAGATCTACCGAAACTTTCTCCATACCGGCACGATTAATGAAGATCCCGACGAGGTCCACGCAGGAAACGCCAGGCATCTGAAACGACTACTGGCGCAAAGACATTTGCTCCTCTTCACCCTGATCCAAAAGTTCTATAGCGACCAACCCGGCCAGGACTACGAAGAGATCTCAGACAACGAGAACATCATCGTCATGGCCGACGAAGCCCACCGCACGCAGTATGACACCCTGGCAAAGAACATGCGCAACGCGCTGCCCAGAGCCTCTTTCATCGGCTTCACCGGCACACCGCTGATGGATGGTGAAGAGCAAACGCGCGAGACCTTCGGCCACTACGTCAGCATCTACAACTTCCGCCGCGCCATCAACGACGGCGTTACCGTGCCGCTGTACTACGAAAACCACACGCCGCAGATAGAAATTATCAATCAGGACTTTCAAGAGGAGATGACCGAGATCCTCGAAGGCGCAATGCTCGATGAACGCCAGGAGCAGAGGATTGTCGAGCAGTACGCGCGGGGAGAGAATTATGTCGTCAAATCCGAACGGCTCGATCTAATCACCGCCGATATCGTCAGGCACTTCATGAACCGTGGCTATATGGGCAAGGCGCTGGTCGTCTCGATCAACAAGATCACCGCCGTACGCACCTACAATCGCGTCCAGGAGCAATGGCGACTCTATAAAGAGGAGTTGCGCGCCCTACTTGCACAGGAGAGCGACCCCGACGCCAGGATAGCACTATCCAACAAGATCGATTACATGGAAAAGACTGACATGGCCGTCGTCGTCTCCGCTTCCGAAGGTGACGTGGAGCGCTGCGCAAAGTTCTCTGCCGAGCATGGTGAACAGGTCGATATCGTCCCTCATCATCAGCGTTTCAAGCAACAGGACCTCGCCGAAGACTTCAAAAAAGCCGAACACCCACTGCGCATCGCCTTCGTCTGCGCCATGTGGATGACCGGCTTCGACGTTCCCTGTCTCTCCACCATCTACCTGGATCGCCTGCTCAAAGGCCACACGCTCATGCAGACTATTGCGCGCGCCAACCGCGTCTACCAGGACAAGATCAACGGCCTGATCGTCGACTACGCCGGCACCATCTCCGCCCTTACCGAGGCGCTGGCGATTTACGCACGCGAGGATAGCAGCGGCTATAAAGAGGGGGACCGACCTATTGGCGACAAAAGCGACCTCGTGCAGGCGCTGCGTGAAAAGCTGGCGCAGACGGAACAGTTCTGCCGCGATCAAGGCATCGACGTGCAGGCTGTACTGACAAAGTTAGCCGCCGAACAGGATAAGCAGCGGCAAGAAGACCTCATCCAACCAGTTGTCAACGTCCTGCTAGCCAACGATGAGATCAAAATGCAAACCTTGCTCCTCACCAGCGAGGTCAGCAAGCTCTACAAAGCCATCCTGCCGGACACGGCGGAGCGGGACTTCACGCTGCCCGTCTACTTGTACCGGCTCATCAAAGACGGCATCTATAACGCTATGCGTCCGACCGGCTTTAGAGAGGCTCTGGGGCACGTAACGAGACTCGTACGCGAGTCGCTGGACGTGCAGTCCACGGAGGAGCGCCTCGCCGCCGACATGCTCGCCCCACGCGGTAGCTTCGACCTGCGCGACATCGACCTCAACGCCCTGAGCGGCAATCTGCGCCGTGGACATCGACATATCAAAGCCGAGCAGCTCCGCCACCTTCTCTACGAGCGCATCCGGCGCATGATCGAGGTCAATCCGAGCCGCATCACATACATGGAGAAGCTCGAACGGGCGATCTCCAGGTACAACGCGAGCTGCGCAAACTTCGCCACCGATCCACAACTGGTCAATCCCCAGGCCAGGATTACGCCGCTCTCCGCTTCAGCTCAAGAGCAATTGCAGGACGAGTACGACGATGCTCTCGTCGCATTAACAGGCGAGATAGCAGAAGAGGAGCTGCGCCCGGAGCAAGAAGGACTGAACGAAGAGGAACTCGCCATCTTCGACCACCTGACGCTCAACATCCCTCTTTCC
>DAOTTD010000323.1:0-3342 GCA_034438015.1 Ktedonobacteraceae bacterium
CGAAACTGTTCAGAGTTGACCTCTCTGATAAACTCAAACCATGACAGAAGAAGAAGCGCTCCAACTGCGGAAGGAAAACCAGGAACTGCGTGAAGCATTGAAGCAGACTCAGGAACTACTGGGTGTCGCCCTTGCTCGGATCGAAGAACTGGAAAAGCAGAAAACGCCGCCACCAGCCTTCGTCAAAGCGAACAAGCAAAAGCCACAAGAGGATGAGAAGAAAGCACGCAAGAAGCGTGAGGCGAAGCACAATCGGGCTCGGCCCAGATCAGCACCAACACAGATCATCGAACACCGTGTGGTGAACTGTCCAGAGTGTGATCTACGTTTGGGAGGCATCAGCCTTGCTCGTGTGCGAGAGGTCATCGATCTTCCAACACCTTCACCTCTTGAAGTGACGCACCACTATCTCTACAAAGGCTGGTGTGCCGACTGTCAGAAATGGCACGAAGCCCCGCTGGATTTGCAAAAACAGGTCATGGGTCAGGGGCGCATCGGAGTCCGACTGACCGGCTTGATTGCGACATTGCGCCTGGTGATGCGTCTGCCCATTCGCCAAATCCAAACGTACCTGCGTACGCTGCATGGAGTCACGATCAGCAATGGAGAGATTGTTGAGCTACAACATCGGCTGAAAAAACAGATGCAACCCCATCTTAATGCGCTTAAAGCGGAGATCCGAGCCAGTCCTGCCGTGCAGATGGATGAGACGGGATGGCGAGAAGACGGACTCAATGGCTATGTCTGGGCAGCGAGTACCCCAACCATCCGCTACTATGAGTACCATCATACCCGCAGTGGGACAGTGGTCAAAGAACTGATTGGCGAACACTTCGGCGGAGTCCTGGGAAGTGACTTTTACGCGGGCTACAATATCCATCAGGGATTGCATCAACGGTGCTGGGTCCACTACTTACGCGATGTGCATGCCCTCAAAGAGAAGTATCCACATGATGAGCAACTCCTCGCCTGGGCCAGATCGGTCAAAGCCATTTATGATGAAGCAGTCGCCTGGGTGGAGAATGACTCTGAGTCTAACGCATCACCACGCCAACAGCAACTCGCTCGCGTGGCACAGCAGCATGCCTTCGAGCAGCGACTGTGGCAGATCTGTGCTCCCTATGTGAATACCACCACTCCCATGCAGACCCTCTGCAAGCGCGTCGAGAACTTTCTGCCCGAATTATTCGTCTTTGTTGCGGTTCCCGGCGTCCCAGCGCATAATAATCTCGCTGAGCGCAGTGTTCGCCCTCTCGTCGTTGCTCGTAAAATCAGCGGTGGCTCCCGTAGTCCTCAAGGCTCAGAGACCCGTATGGGACTTGCCTCCCTCTTTGGCACCTGGATAGCCCAGAAGCTCAACCCCTTCCACCAATGTCTGGCCGCTCTCACGACCAAATCTTCTTTTGGTCAAGTCTGAACAGTTTCCTCAAGCCTTCACGATTGACAGATATCCGGCCGGTAGAAGCAATCATGTAGGGTCGCGCGGATACCAAATATGCTAATTTGTTCAGAATTGCCGTACTGGCAGTTTTTCCGAACAAATTAGCATATTTGTGATTTTCACAAGGTGTCCGAAGGTTTTGAGCCTGGACACGACAAAACCATGAAAAATGGATATGCTTATTGGTCAATTTGTACTCACCATTTTACGGGACCCAGTGACAAACACTCTCATTGGCTTCCTAAGCCTTGTGGTTGCAGTAGTAGCGGTTTTCGTTGCAATCCGAATAGCTAACCATCGGTTACCACCACGAGCGCACCAGCCACTACAACGCCATCACAAGAACAAATCTCATCGTAAGCGATGAGAAAAGAGGAGATCCTGGTTCTTACCAAGGTCTCCTTCTTTTCCAATAACGCGCCCCCCAAGGAGAGCACCGAATCAGGAGACCATTCAAAACCGGGTGCTGGCTATGCTGCTCTATCGTTTTCAGTAGCTAATGGTGTCTCACACATACCAGGATACCAGTTACGAAATGTCTGCTGTAACTCATCATTTAAGACTTGAATTCGCACTTGGAGTAATCTGTGTGCTCCCTCCTTTGTCCAGCGCATTTGTTGTTTTTTCACAAAACGCTTGCTAATCACTTCATTCACCGTTGATTCGACGAACGCGGTGGAAATCGTCTCCCCATTGTGGTAGCGATCACCATAGTTCACGATATAATTCTCATTAGCAGTGATATAGCCGTTGAATTCTCGCACCGCCTGGAGCATTTTCTGGATCGAGACATTCTTTTCTTCTGGCAGATCCAGGTCTTCTTCGAGATCTTCCCCAACCTGTAAGGCACGAAAAACATTGCCATGCCACAGGTACCATTTGATCCGTTCGAGTTGGTGTTCTAACTCCTCAAGCGTGGGTATGCTTGGTGAGGGTTCTTCTTCTTCCTCAAATGGTTGTTGCTTCTTTTTTATCTTCTTGGGTTCGGTTCGCGACGCGACCCCCTTGGCTAACTGCCCTAATACCGTCAGCCGCATGGTGACTTGAAACCAGTCCAGGACGTACTCAGCATGGGGGTTGAGGTAGAGTTGCAAATTCCGAACGTCATCGCCGCCATCGGAGAGAAAGATGACCTGCTGGTTCATTTGCATACCCTGCGATGTCAGTACCTCATAGACCCGGCGCTTGGATTTCGTGTCGTAGTCGTTTACGAACCCGAACCGTTTGGACGGCTGCCCTCCGGTCATACTTTTGCCGACGATGATCTCAAACGAGCTAGCCTTGCGGTTCTGGCCCTCTCGCGCATGGACATACCCACCATCGATCCCCACAACGAGGGGTTCAGCAGGCTCAGGCAGCTGTTCCCACTCCTGCGGACATCCTTCAATAAAAGAACACTGCTCGTCGCCCAGCTCGCCATCAACGCGGGTCGCGACCTGCTGGACATGCTGAGAAAGAGCTGCCGTACTGATCCGTTTCTCTAGAGGCAACACCTCTTCCAGAAGCTCAGCGGTGCGCCCATAACTCATGACAGCGGCCCACTTGGTCTGCAGATAGACAAACTCCGGTGCCGTTCGCTCAGGTAGGAGCTCGGCCAGGGGACTAAAACTGATCTGCTTTTGCCCGTGTTGCCGCGTTTTTGCCTGGGAGCAAGAGCAGGCGTAGAAGCGCTGGCTCGCCAGTTTGATGGTGCCAAATAACGTCCGAAAGGTGAGCCGATGGGTGCCATTTTTCTGATACGGTGTCCCGCACTCAGGGCAGAAGCACTGACGCTCCAGGAAGTGTGTGGCTTGAGCAGTCACCAGTGCTGTTTGGACCTCCGCCAGGATCACTTTTGCCTCATCCAGTTTCAGGTCGAGTGTCACAGGACGGAGATCCTCGACGTTGCGCTCCAGACTGAT
>DAOTTD010000324.1:0-45243 GCA_034438015.1 Ktedonobacteraceae bacterium
GATCATCACGGCCCAGATCGATCACCTGGAGAAGGTGCAGGGTTCGGACCACCTGAGCTATACACGCGTCAATACAGGCACGCAGGAGTTCGGCGTGGTCTGTGGCGCGTCGAACATCAAACAGGGAGACAAGGTGCCGCTGGCGCTGCTGGGCGCTAAAGTGGGCGAGCTTATCATCGGCGAGAAGCGCACCCTGGGCTACCTCTCGCAGGGCATGCTCTGCTCCTCACGTGAGCTAGGCATGGGCAACGATCACTCCGGCATCTACATCCTTGATCCCGCTACGCCGCTCGGCTTGAAGCTGGCCGATGTGTTGGGCGATGTGGTGCTGGACTTCGCCATCAAAGCGCATCGCGGCGATCTCTCGTCGGTCATCGGCGTCGCGCGCGAGGTGGCCGCGCTCACCAATCAAAAGCTGCGTGTGCCACAACCCGTGCTACAGGAGCGAGGGACGCCTACCGCCGAGCTGGTCAGGGTGACGATCGAGGACCCGGACCTGTGCCCGCGCTACACAGCGCGTGTGATCAGTGACGTAAAAATCGGTCCTTCGCCTGAATGGATGGGACGGCGGCTGCTGGCGGCGGGAATGCGCCCGATCAGCAATGTCGTCGATGTCACGAACTACGTGATGCTGGAGTTCGGTCAGCCGCTACATGGTTTCGACTATGACCTCGTGCCCGAGGATAGCATCATTGTGCGCCGCGCTCACGAAGGCGAGGAGATGACAACACTCGACGATGTGAAGCGCAAGCTCACGACCGATATGCTGCTGATCACCGATCCCACGGGTCCAACGGCGATCGCGGGCGTGATGGGCGGCGCTAAGAGCGAGGTAAACGCGCACACGACGACCATCCTATTAGAGTCGGCGAACTTCCGCGCCGCGAACATACGCCGAACCTCGGTAACACTCGGCATGCGCACCGACGCCTCCAGCCGCTTTGAGAAGGGACTCGACCCCGAACTAACGATTGTGGGTACTAATCGCGCGTGCCAGCTCCTGGAACAACTGGCCGGCGGAGTCGTTCACCCCGGCATCGTGGATGTCTACCCGCGCCCCGTGCAGCCGCGCACCCTTGCATTCGCGACCTCGGAGATCGAGTGGCTAACCTCGATGAAGGTTACGCAGGGCGAGGTGATCGAGACGCTAACCGCGCTGGGCTTCACCGTGGTACCGGATGAGCAGGGGCAGAATATGCAGATCACCGTGCCAACCTATCGTACTGATATCGAAGAGAGCGCCGACCTGGTTGAAGAGGTTGTGCGACTCATCGGCTACGACAAGATCCCCAGCACGATTCCGACAGGCCCCTTGCCTGAGCCCATGGCCGACCACTGGTTCGAGCGCGAACAGGAGGTACGCGCTCTGCTGCTGGGAGCGAGCCTGAACGAGATCGTGACCTATGCCCTGACCAGTCGCGCGCGCATGGTCGATCTCCTGGCACAGGTCGATGCGACCTCGGCGCGTTTCCTGCTGCAGGCACCTGTGGGAGCCTCCGGTAGCGTGCAGGCGAATACAGACACGGAGGTCGCAGCGAAGAATGGAGGCTCGCATGCTGTGACGACCTTCGATCCGCGCACGCTGCCCGCGGTCGTACTTGCCAATCCGCTGAGTAGCGATATGGAGGCCATGCGCCTGACGTTGATGAGCGGCCTGATGGAGACTGTACAGGAGAATAGCAAGCGTAATAGGGCCGGCCTGCGCTTCTTCGAGATCGGGCGCCGCTACCTGCCGGTCGACGAAGCTGGTGGTCTCCCCGACGAACGCCGCTCGGTGGGCATCGCTCTCTGTGGCCCGGCGGAGATCTCGTGGTTCAGCGAGCTGGCGCGCCCGGCGGATTTCTACGATCTCAAAGGAGCGGTAGAGACACTGCTGGGCGGCCTGAAGATAGCGCGCTATCGCTTCACGCCGACGCAGCATCCGACCTTCCATCCCGGTCGCTGTGCTCTGTTGGAACTGCCGCGCCACCTGGATACGGGCGAGGAAACGTATAGTCCGGCAGGCGTGCTGGGCGAGGTGCATCCGGTCGTGCAGCAACGCTACCATCTACCCTACCGCGCTTACCTGTGCGAGATCGACCTGGAGCGGCTCTACGCGGCTGTCCCCGCGCGCCAGACCTACGAGCCCATCTCGCGCCACCAGGAACTCAGCCGCGATCTCGCCATCGTCGTCGACCAACAGGTACCGGCGCAGGCGCTTCAGGATGTTATCGTACGCCAGGGTGGCGACCTGCTACGTTCGGTCACGCTCTTCGACGTTTATACCGGCGATCCTATTCCCGCCGGTAAGAAGAATCTCACCTATTCGCTCGTCTACCAGTCGCAGGAGCGCACGCTCACCGAGGCCGAGGCCAACGCGCTACAGGAAAAAATTCTTCAGGCTCTCCATGAAGAATTCGACGCCGTTCTGCGTTGATAAGAGAGATGGTACTAAACTGATCATTACAGGTTAACACTTGTAGCGGCCAGCTTAGTACCATTGGGCCATAGAGAAAAGGTATTTCATCTCTTTTTCGGCTCATCAATAGTACTGCGAGTTTTGGATGTGACAAACTCGGTGTTATCCACGTTCTATCAGTACAGGTCTACTAACAATCGACTTTTGTAGCGTTCCTGGAAAACAGAAGTACGGTTAGTACATATAATAACCTGTTCTTGCGGATGATAGGGTAGATGGAGATTATTGATATGTTTTTTGAGAAGAGATGGATATGAATCAATGTTTGCGTTGTAACAAACAATGTAGCGTGGCGTCTCTATTCTGTGATGAATGCAGCTTGCTCGTAGAGGACCCTGTGCCGCCGGTTGGGCCTGCGCTGCCTGCACGTATGGAGAGAGATGTATCAACTATATCAACGTCCCCCCAGACAGCGATACCGTCCTTACAGCGGGAGGGCCCGGCTTATAGCGGTGATATTGTAGAGCGCCAGACGGCCCCGAATCCTGTGGCGCCTTCTCGTCTATTCCAACTTTCGCCTTATGTCGAGCAAGCCAATCGCATCGAGCAGACCCTGCATCGGTTGAGCGATGCAGCCAGGCGGCTTGCAGCGGCGGAGTCCGGCGATCATCGCAAGCCGAAGAGCTCGCGCCTCTCTCCTCTGCGTGATATCTCTGGTGAGATCCAACGCCACAGTACGCCGATGCCAGAGGTACCGCCTCAGAGGCCGTTCTCCACCGAAAGCGAGCAGGATGGTGAGGATATGGGCGGTAGTCTCCCTGACCTGTGGCCCTGGTTGAGCGATTCCGGCGAGCTCGAAGCCGGGAGCTGGTCGGGTCATACTGATCCGCTGATCTCGCGTCGTTTCCCCGATAGCATCGAGGCAGCGCGTATCGAGGCGGAAGATATGCAGCGCATCGCCGCTGAGGGCCTGGCTACCTATTCACCGTCTGTGCCGCGTAAACGACCTTCGCGTGTACGCATGGCTTTCGCTAGCCTTGCGGTACTCGCTATTCTTGCTTTAACCATAGATAGTATTTTAGTCTCTGTTGCATTTCTCAATAAACGACCGGCGCCATCTATTCCCAATGGCCCTCCAACGCTTACGCTGTCAGCGACAAATGTGACTTATGGTCAGAATATTATTTTGCATATCCGTCATTTTTCAACATCTTCCGAAGTTTATGTGACGCGCGATGTGGAGGAGGCTATCAATCTCAATCCTTCGAACGCTACGGTCGGGCCGACGCGTTCGATGATTCATGTCGATCGCAACGGCAACGCCGATGTCTCGATGTATATTGAAAGTACCTGGGACCCCGGCTTCCACACCATCGAGGCTGAGGATATTCAGACGCGCTACACGGCGAGTACGTCTCTGCACATCGACAACTCCGGTCCGACGCGCCCGCCGCATCTGGTCGTCGATGATCTTACGATCGATCTGGGTGCGGCTAACGTAGGTTCGAACTCTATTCGCCCATTGAGGATGCATAATGCCGGCAGCGGGTCTATCGTCTGGTCGGCGAGTAGCAACCAGCCGTGGCTCTTGTTGGCGCCGAACCAGGGTGCCTTTAGCGATGAGCAGACGATCTCAGTTGGTGGTGAGCGCGCTGATCTCAGACCGGGCAATTACACAGGGACGATCACAGTTTCGTCCAGTGTGAGCCCGTCCATTAATGTTCAGGTGACTATGACGGTGCTCGCACTGCCGAAGAATCCTGGACCGGTCTTGCAGGTGACGCCTCCTGTGCTCTCGTTCACGGCGATCGATGGCGGCGCGCTTCCGCCACAGCAGTACCTGGTGGTCGGCAACCCCGGCTCACAGCCGATGCACTGGTCGCTCGCGAATAATACGCCGTCGACGCAGTCCCAGGGCTCGTTCCTGAACTCGCTCGGGTCGTCCGTGCACTGGCTGAATACGGATCAGACGTCGGGGACCGTGGCACCGAGCGCGACATCGATTGTGAAGATTAGCGTGCAGAGCAAGAGCCTGCTGCCAGGTGCCTACACCGATACGCTGGTGTTTAGCGCCGATAAGGGGACGGTAAATAACCCGCAGAACGTGAATATCTCGCTAACCGTGCAGCCGGCGTGCGCTCTGCAAGTCAGCTCAAACGCGCTGACGTTTACCGCCGTACAGGGGCAGACCAGTCCCAATAACCAGGCGGTAAGCCTGTCCGCCAGCTCAAGCTGTGGGGCGACAACCTCGTGGAGCGCTTCGTCTCCCCAATCCTGGCTGATGGCTACTCCTGGCAGTGGCCAACTGAAAGGCGTGGCAAGCTCTACAGTAGGAGTGAATGTCAATACTGCAAGTCTGACGAGCGGGAACTATAATGGCGTCATTACTCTGACGACGACGCACAGCACGCAGGCGGTCCAGGTGCAGTTGACGGTGCAGCCGCCGCCACCACCGGGTTCGCCGATTCTCAGCGTATCGCCGATGAACGTCAACTTCAGCGTGACTCAGGGGCAACCAAGTCCTCCACCACAGGTGGTTTCTATCACAAATACTGGCGGGAGTAATCTCGCCTGGCGTGAGAACGCTGGATTTTCTGGCTCAGGAGTAGTAATGAGTGCTTCACCAACAGGTGGGACGGTCGCTCCTGGTGCAACCGGGCAGATTGTTGTGAATGTCAACACTCGTAAAGCTGATGCAGGTTCTTATATTGGTACGGTCACAATTCATGGTTTTGATGCAAATAACAATGAGATCAGTGGTAGCCCGCAGGTTATTAATGTTACCATTAATGTGCAGCCGCCTTGCACGCTGGCGCCGCCCACATCGGGTTCGCTCGCTTTCACCGCGACGCAGGGTTCAGGCGATCCAGCTCCGCAGACGATCGGTCTCTCGGCAACAGGGAACTGCGCGTGGCCGGTGAATTGGAGTGCGAGCGGTGCACCGTCCTGGTTGAAACTGTCTTCAACTTCCGGCTCGTTTAACGCGAATGGACAATCCGCGTCGATCAGCGTTGCGCCAACTATCGCCGGTCTGTCGCCGGGCAACTATAACGCGACGATCTCTCTCGCGGCTACGGATAATGCCAACATGCAATTGTCGGGGAGCCCGCAGTTGTTTTCCGTGGCGCTGACGGTGCAAGCGCCGTGCTCGCTGCAGTCACCATCGGGCCTGACGTTCTCGGTGCCGGAGGGACAGACCTCGTCTCAACAGTCGCTGCCGGTAAACGAGAGTGGCGCCTGTGCGCGCCCGGTCTCCTGGTCTGCCTCGGCGAACAACTCCTGGGTGGTGCTCCTGGCAAATTCGGGGAGTGATGGCGGGGGCGGCGGTAGCGTCGGCGTCAGTGCTAATGCGTCTGGCATACAACCGGGGACCTATAGTGGCACGGTGACGCTCTCCGCCAGTGGCAGCGGCGGTACTCCAGTTCAGGGTAGCCCACAGACTGTTGGTATATCTCTGACGGTGACTGGCTATACGGTGAGTGGCACGGTGAACGCGTGTGCCGATGGCGGCTGTAGCTCTTCGTCGGCGCTCGCCGGGGCCGGTGTGACGCTGACTGATAGCTCTGGCACTCAGCACACAACTACTGCCGATTCGTCGGGCAATTATAGCTTTAGCAATATCATGCTCGGCTCTGCCATGATCTCGGCCAGCGGCAATAATGGTACAAGTACCAATTATTCCGGCAGCTCTTCGGTGACAATCTCGGGCAATCAGACGGTCAATGTCAACGCCTCTCCATCGTGATCAAATGGTGGTTGGCTAAATAGAGGGAGGATGCCGGAATGCTCATATGGGCGTTCTGGCGTTCTTACTATCTGTGCCATAACCCCGGTGGAGCCCTACTGTTGAAAAGCCTTTCTCTTAATCTACTTGTATCATTATGGTACAATAGTCATGCTGTGTAACAATCATTAATACCATTAACACAGCATATCGTCGGAATCCAGCCGGAGAAACTGCTGGTATACGTAGCCATGAAAACGGCTGGCAGGCGCGCGCTGTTGCCAGGCATGACGACGGTACGAGCCGCATTTGAGAATTGCCACCTGGCAACGTCTATTAACTCAAATAATAAATTTATGTATAATTATTGTTATGTGGCTTAAAGAGAGCAAGGAGGAGAAGGCGTGCTAGCCGGCGATCGCCTCATAAAAAATATATATGGAAACTAAACGTTGCGCCTATTGCCATAAACTACAGCGGGCTGATGCACAGGTGTGTAGTGGATGCGGTCAGCCCTTCATACCCAAAAAATCTCGCCCCTCCAACAAAGGATGGACGCGGCCCTCTATTCCTCCTGCCTCACCCCATCGCGCCGGGCACTATTCGGGTCTGCACCCTGAAGATCAGCCATTTCAATCGAGCAAGATCGCTATCCAGCGTCCGCCTATAACCGAGAACTGGCAGGCGCCGCGCCACGAGCCTGAGCATATCGTTCTACCTATGGTCGATCCCGAGTCGGACCCAGGCATAGCTCCTCCTCTGGCCCCTTCTATGATGTCCGATGAGCATACACAGGCAACCTTCGTCGAGCCGCCCGCCTATATGCCGAAGAGGAGCCTCCTGCCACGACGGGCCATTCCTATCTTGCTGACTCTTTCATGTATCTTTTTCTTGCTTGCCAGTAGCATTCTCGCCTTTGTGCTGATCAGCAGGTCCTCATCGCTAGCCTTGCCAACCATGACGGCGACGCCCAGTCAGCTCCGTGTAAACGATACTTTTACACTGACCGGAAGCGGCTTCGTTGCGCATAGCCTGCTGTCGTTTACGTACGATATCAACAAAGTGATCCTCGATGGTAATAAGCACCCCTTAGAGGCCCACGCGGACGCCCAGGGAGCATTCTCCGTGCAACTCCAGATACCTGGCGATTGGAACCCTGGTCAGCACTACATTCACGCAACCAACGCGGCGCAGAATCAGAGCGCCTCGACAGCAATTACTGTGCAAAAGCCATCCACAGCCCTGCCAGAACTACAGTTATCGGTAGCTAGCCTGAACTTCGGCGCGGACGCTCCCGGCGCCGTTTCGGAGCAGACGATCTCGCTTGTCAACGCGGGCGGGGGTCAGATCGCCTGGCAGCAGAGCAGCGACCAGGCGTGGCTGAGCGTGTCGCCCGGCAGCGGCACGTTCTCTGGCCGTGAGGGTGTGCGTGTCACGGTCAATCGCGGCACGCTCGCCCCGCAGACGTACACCGGGCATATCACCTTTACGCCAAAGGACGGCAACGCGGCTTCTTCAGTGACACTAAACGTAACGATGACGGTAAAAGCCGCACCAGCGGTCCTCACCATCGCGCCAACCTCCTTGAACTTCGCGGCGAATACGCAGCAGAGCCTCGCCAGTCAGACGGTAGTCCTGCAGAACAGCGGCGGCCAGAGCCTGAACTGGACGAGCACGGTATCGACCGGCGATGGTGCCTCCTGGCTTGCCATCACACCAACATCAGGCAGTATTGCGCCGAACCAGAGCGCAACGGTTACAGTAAGCGTGCAATCGCAGCAACTCGCCGCCGGTTCTTACCAGGGGACTATCACCTTCACTGGTGGCGCCCATGGACAGGTCGATGTAGCATTGGCGGTGAACGGGGCGACGAGTGATCTGAGTGTCTCGCCGCATGCGCTCTCGTTCAGCATGACCGCCAGTCAACAGCCGGAGTACAAGGCCATTATTCTACAGAACAACGGCAGTCAGACTCTTAACTGGACGGCCAGTGCAACTACAACAAATCAAGGCAACTGGCTGCGCCCGGACCTCAGCGGCGGCACGCTCGCACCGGGCGCCGAGGGATTTGTCAATGCCAGGGTCGATGCAACAGGTTTGCAACCGGGAACCTATCAAGGTACGCTTACCCTCAGCGCCGGGGCAGCGGTGGAACTGGTGGCGATCACGCTGACGGTAACGTGATGGTGTATGAGGAGAAAGTCTGACGTGCCAGCAGGGCGCTGACGTGCCAACAGGGCGATTGCAAGAATCGCCCCTACAATGATACGATTGAGCTCAGTACCTTCTCATCTTTCTGGTTGACGCTCCTCACCTTCTATGCTATATTCTGACAGAGCCTGTAAAGGTATGCGCTTTTTTTATTTGCTACTCAAATTTTATATCGGAGGATAAGTCGTGCCAAACATCACATACATACGCGAAAATGTACGCGTTGAGGTCCCCGAGGGTGATAGCGTGCGTTATCCCGCGCTAGAGAACGATGTGCCTGTGTATTGTGGCATGTGGAAGTTCGCCAACTGTCATGGCAATGGGCTGTGTGGCACCGATCGCGTCGCCGTCTCCCCCACAGTGAATACCAACGGCCTCACCTTTATGGAGAAGTTCTGGCTGCGCGGCGACCTGAAGAAGAATCCTAATATGCGCCTCGCCTGCCAGGTAAAGGTCTACGGCGATGTCAACGTCGAGACGCAGTGCTAATAGAGTATCTGTTGAGGACTCGTCAGCGCCAAAGGCGCTTCTCACGTGGTTTCTGGTGTGGTTGGTGGGCTGGCGGCTCAGGCCGCCAGCCCACCAACCACACCAGAAACCACGTGAGCCGCAGAGCGGCGATGAGTCCGGGAAGAGCAGTAGTGTGAACTTTTTCAAAAGTTCGGGAATGGACTCATCGCTCGCCTATCTCACTGCGAAATACAGCCTTTGCGCGAATATCATTTTCCCGTTCTGGTCGCTCCAATAAAGCTCAACCGTTCCCTCGGCTGATACCGAGTAGGTCATTTTCGCGTCGCCATTGATCGAGGGCTGGGCTTTGGGATCGATCAATTTCGTATTTACCGTATCTAAGTAGTGATTGCCGTTCATATACCACTTGATGACGATGTTCCCTGGCCTGGGCGGCTTCGCGCTGTATGTGACGTAAAAAGGCATGCCCACCTGGAAGATCTGATCTGCCTGTCGCGGAGTGAAGTTCGCGTCGACCTGCGACGTGGTAGCGGCAGCCGTGATGATGTTAATGCCCGGCCCCTGGTCGACCCTGTTGGGTGGATCAGGTATGTTGGCGGAGGGGGGAGCGCTCATGTTGGGCGGGAGCGCGGTGCCAAGAAAGCGCTGAATCGCTGTGATCGTCCCTGTGGTCCTTGCATAGTAGATGCTGCCAGTACAGAGCAAAGTTGCCATGATCAGGACGCTTAAAAAGCCGCTGATGATGCGATATTTGGGGATGATCGGGCGCGGTTTCGTATATATGGGCGCGACGTAGATCGATTCGCCCTGCTCCTCTGGCAGTGCTGGGAGCATCTGCTCCCTGTCTGGTGCCGGTACAAGTTGCATCGACTGGTAGCCCGCCTGCCCTGGTCCCTGGTACGGGACCGGGAGCATGGAGGACCGGTCTGTCTGCGGTGGCTCCTGCACCTGTGTCATAGCGTCGGGAGAGCCCCACTCCTGTTGTTGCATAGCGGCATTCCAGCTCGTTTCCGCTGGAGGTCCAATGGGAGATTCGAATGAGAGCTGAGGTGCCTGATTGTTCCATAACTCACCTGGTGGTGCGGCATCCCACATCGTCGGTACTGGTCCTGCCATCTCCCCAGTTGCAGCCTGTGATTGTCCCAGTAGCGACGAAGGCGCTCCGCAATGGGGACACGGTGCCTCATTTGCCGGTCTTGCTGATTTACAATAACTACAGAACATCTTCTTCGCCTACCTTTTTATATATTAGCTACTGCCTCACACTATCACTCCATGCGCCAACAATCAAGAATCGTGGGAGCCTCTAGGGCAAAATGGCTATTCCTTGATACCTCGGGGTACCTCTTGAAACGCTTCCCTACGAGGTGTTACCATTGATCGTGGGAGTACATTTATGGCAGAGACACAAGAACAATGGTATAACAGGCAGGCGATCGAGCAACTGGCGCAGCATATTCCTTTCGAGCTGGATAGCGCCAGCAAGGCGGAGCAGATCGAGATGCTGCGCGGTCTGGTTATCCGCCATGGTCGCGATATAAACCCGGACCTCTTCGGCTTCGAGGCGCGCAACGAACTGGAGCGCCTTGGACTATGGGACCGCATCGGGCGTATCCAGTAAGTTCAGAGCGGGTGTAAGTATGCGTAAAAAGGCAATCGTGATCACCAAAAAGTGATGTTCAGGCGCCAGGATGATTGTATGAAGTCTTATCGCGCATGAACGCCAGCACAACGCGATCGATGCGATTATCTTCAAACCAGCGCTCTTCGAGATTCTCGCGCCCGCTAAATTTGCGGAGTGCCTCGCGTGTCACATCGTCATAAGTCCCGTTGATCGTTCCCTGGTAATCGCCGATGGTTGTCAGGATCTCCTGTATCTCGCGCGCCAGGGCTGAATCGATCGTCAAAATGTCGGCGGGGTCGGTGGGAAAGAGATAGAGCTTATGTAGTTGCAGGACGCGCTGTAGCTCCTCGATGGGCTTGAAATGGTCGTCGACGCGCAGATCGATGAAGCGGTCGTTGAATCCGGCGTAGCCGCCGCGCTCGCGCACGACCAGGAGCGCCGCAGCCTGCTGTCCCCGGCTATCGCCCCCGGCGGCCTGGCCCGCTGCCAGCGCTGCCACGAGGCGATCGCAGAGCAGGCCCGCAGTATTTTCAAAGGTGTGCGCCATCGCCAGGACGGTATCCTCGCCTGTCAGAATATTGCCCTGGCACGCATAGTGCTCGCCAGTACGTCCCCCAGCCCAGGGAAAACACTGCTTCCCGGTATACGTAGCAGGAGAGCCACTGGTTGCTACAATGCCGACCTGGCGATCTTCGCGGCCCCCGTCGGCCTGTGTCAATATTTCGATCACCTCTGGAGCCGAGAGTCCGCTTGCCAGCAACTCCAGTCCACGTGGACCATAACTTGTATTTGCCCAGGCCTGTGTCGCGATCGCTCCGATGCCTGCGCGCGCCCATGGCACCACCGCGCCTACGGCAAGAAATTTTGATTGCACCGCGATTCCAAACTCACCTTTTTCGAGATCGCGTGCTACAATAGAGAAAGTCATGAGTTCTCCTCCATCGCGAAATCTTTAGTAGATGCCTAATTATAGCACGCCATTCAGGTGTGCGCTCCTTGATTTTTCGCGGTGACTTGCTGCTATTGCCAAACGTCGTATTCAAATAAGCAACGAAAATTATCCCAATGCGTAAGAGTGCTTGACTTTTCTCGTTGTTTTGAGCAGAATTGTAAGAAGCCAGCCCTATGAGAGATATACGCCAGTAGTGACGTATTATGTATCATGGTGATGGCGAGTATACCAGTGATCAGGTGTATCTTTTCTCCGCATACATAGTCGTCTGCCTGCAAAGCCACGAGCAGGGTGCCCGGCGGCTATATCTTAAAAGAGATACGCGTAGATCTTCAAGGAGCGATGGATGGTGCGACACGACTGGTCAGATGATGACCTTGCTCTGCGGTTACGTGAGCGTGATCCCGAGTCTCTGGAAACACTCATCTCTCGGTATTCTCGTGAAATATTTTATTTCATCAGATTAGTATTGGACGGTATCGGTGTTGCTCAGGATGCCGAAGAGTGCGTCAACGACCTCTTCGTTGCTGTCTGGCAGGAGATCGATACCTTTGACTCTGGGCGCGGCACATTGCGTACCTGGCTGACGATGCGGGCAAAGTATATCGCCCTCGATCGGCGGCGCCAGTTGTGTCGCCGTCAGACGCATAATTTGCAGTCGGCTGATGAAAGCCGTCAATGGAATTCGACTGAGAGTGTCGGAGGGCGTAAGTTTGCTGGATGGAGCTATGAGTACGATAATCGCGTTACTCTTCCACCCCATCCAGAGGCTAGCATGGAAAGTTTGTTAGAGCAGAGCGAGAGGCGCGAAGAGCTGCGCCTCGCCTTGGCGACGTTGCCTGAGCTTGACCGCTACCTGATCTATCAGCGTTATTTTAAGTTCGCCAGTACGGAGGAGCTGGCAGCAAAGACGGGTCTGACCCGCCATGCTGTCGATACACGACTCTGGCGAGCGCGGAAAAGCTTACGCGAAGCGCTCAAGGAGCATACACATGAGTATGAGCGAATTTGATAGGCCAGAAGATGAGAAAGATCCTTCTTCCCTTTCTTTACAAGACAGGGATCTCCCGGATGATTTCTCCAGTGAAGATGTGGCCTTTGCACAGGAGCTGGGGAATCTTTTTGCTCTAGACAATGAGGAGATTCCTCCCTATTTTGTACAAACCTTGCTAGATTCGGAAAGTCCGCGCTTCCAGCCGGTTGAACGAGGATTTGAACAGAAGACGTGTGCTCGTGTCTTTCGCCGCTTAAAGCTACGCCGTCGTCTTTTTCGCTCACCAGCATCGTCTTTTCGCTTGCATGCTTTCCCGCTGCGTCACTCAGTGCTGGCGATTGTTGCAGCCTGTATGCTGTTTATGGTCGCGACGATGGTCGCGACGGGTAATTCATTCGCCGAGGGCATGGCGATTCTTCTGTCCGGCACGCACAGCGGCGTGCTTCAGGTTTCTAGCTATCCCCAGGGGCTGACATCACCCTCTCATGCTACCCAGAACGCTTCTAGCCCGCAGCAGAAGCAGATTAGCCTGTTGGATGTGGAGCAGCAGCTCGCGTTCTCCATGTACTGGCCGCAGTCGGTGCCCGATAATTACGCACTCTCCGGCGTCTCCCTCTTCAATGATCCAGATCAGCTCTGGGCCGAGGGTCCCATTGTTCAGCTCAGTTACGAATACATGCTGCCTGGTGTGAAGCCGCATGGTAATGGTCGCATCGCTATCCGCGAGTTCAAGCCGACCGGAAAAGTGCTCCAGGTCGTGCAGGCGGGTGCCGCGCACCAGATAGAGATCAATAATAATAACAGTCAGGGCCAGGTTGCCATCTACGTCGATGGACAGTGGGGCCAGACGACAAAGGTCTCTCAAGCCTGGGTTTTCGGCACGCGGAGCGAGTTGATCTATGAGCACAATGGCATCGTCTTCTGGATCGTGGGCGACCAGCGCGATAGCATCAATAATGCGGTTTTGCAGAGCATTGCCTCCTCAATGAGACCTTTTAACATGAGCCGCGCGCTCCACATGGGGGCTGGCCTCAGCGCCCTGGTGGCCTACGACGACTCCCGCTGGCTCTTCACTGGCGATGTGGTCTATCAAGATGGCCCCAATGGCGGTTCGTGGAGCGATATAGGGCAGTGGCCCGCGTCTTCTCCAAGGGTGCCTCCTCATCATACGAATATCGTTTCCTTAAACTGATCCTTACAACACTGGACAACCACCCTCTCCATCTGCTATGCTACAAGGCGTAGGATAAGCCGGATGTGTGTCTAGCACCCACGCAGATGGCGCTTCTCTAGCAGCGTCGCTAGAGGAGACGAACTGATACTAACAGACCTCAAAGGAGAGGCGGATGAAACAATCGCTAACACAGGAAAGAGTTGCGGGACCTCATGGTCTCCCTAACTTACGTCACCTTCGCCAGCGTAAGGGCTTGAGCCTCGGACAACTGGCGGATATGACCGGACTACGCCGCGATACCATCACCCATTTGGAGAACGGACGCCTGGACCCACAACCCTATCATGTACGTCTACTTGCACATGTACTCGAAGTTGCAACCTTCGATCTCGTCTCATAGGAGCGCTCATTCAAAGATGTTCGATGATGCGCATCGTTGATCTGGCCGTTCACCATAAAAAAAAATGGGCGAGGCGCAACGCGCTTCGCCCATTCGAATTGATCTAATATATTATGCAGGGATGCTCGTCACCTGCTTCTCGAAGTTCTTGAAGAAACGATCAACCGCGCCTTTGACGGCTCCCTTGAGGATGAGATCGGGGATAGCGGCGATCTTGCCCTCCATCTCGGCGTGTGCGTCGTAGGTGAGGTCGGTCCCCTCGGCGATCTCGCTGAGGGTAATAGCACATCTCGCTTTGATGGACCCGATTGAGCTGCTTGGCTCCGCGACCAGGACAACGTGAGACGGCTCCACGGCGTCTTCCGTGCGCAGGTAGATGGCGTAGGGTCCTCTCAACCCAGGAATGTCAGGTGAGACTATCAGTTCAAGATGCCGTCCTATGGGCAGGTCTACGAACTCCGCCTTCTCGCAACCTGGGACGCTGCCCTTGAGAGCCTCCGGGTTTAAAAGCGTCTGAAATACTTGCTGCCGGGGGGCTGTAATTCTCTGGCTTCCTGAAAAATCCATTGCTAGTATATCCTTTTCTAATATCAATTATTCTCATACTAACTATTACATAGATGGCCAATGCTCAAGTATGAGTCAAAGCATATATTACTCTTTTATCTAAGAAGAGTCTTATGCTTCATCGATGCTTATTATAGGTTATGCTTGTGTAGATCTCAATATGGCGGGGAGTTAAGTACTAGTTGGAGGAGGGCTCTCTACCATCAGAGAGCCCAGAGGAGAATTTTTGCATCCGTCGCTCCAGTCGCCAGCCCCTGCTCTCCCCAGGCCGCCGATGTAAGCGCGCCTGAGTGCCCATCGTAGCTGGTGTATCTGCCATTACCAGACATCCAGATACGCAGTGTGCCATCGCTCGCAGCCGTCGCGAGATGCTCTCCCGTCACTGGCTCCCAGGCCATGCCGTTGATTATGCTCGTGTGCGACAACGTTGTAGTGCTCGCCGTCGACATGGAAAGGATGCGCACCGTCTGGTCCTCTCCACTGGAAGCTATTTTTGTGCTGTCGGGCGACCAGGCGAGCGAGAGGACCGCGCCGCGATGGGTCTCATAGCCCTGTACCTGGCCCGCGCCGATGCCTCTCAGGCGAGCGATGGTGACGCGCCCGCCGGCTGTGCCCATTGCGATGAAGCTGCCGTCGGGCGAGATCGCGATGGCATGGACGATCGCTCTACTTGTTTCAAGCGATGTCCTGCTATCCGCGAGGGTGAATCTGCGCAAACCATTGCCAAGTGTGCCGATAAAGATCTCGTTCCCATTCATGCTCCACGCAAGCGCGCCGATCGCGGACGTGAATAGAGACGAGCGATACAGTGTGTTGCCTGTTGGGTTCCAGATCAGCGCCTGGTTGTCTCTTCCGCCCGAGGCCAGCGGCGTACCCTGGGCATTCCATGCCACCGCCTGTACTGCGGCTGTATGTCCCTTATAAACAAGGGTGCTGTGACCACTGGTGCTCCACAGGCGCACGGTGTGGTCGCGGGAGCTAGAGGCGAGCTGCGTGCCATCCGGCGACCAGGAGAGCGCCGTGACCTCGCCGCTGTGGCCCGTGAAGATGGATTTTAACTGTGCCGGCTGCCGATTTACATAGAAATATATGCCACCGCCGATACCAAGACTCGCGCCCGCCGCGCCCGCGATGACCCATCCTAACGCAGCCCTGCGGCTCATGCGCTGTTTCTGGGGAGAAACCTGGCGCGGCTCAATGGGCGGCGTTGCTGCCTGCATCGGCTGAAGGAGTGATATCTGACGTTGAGCTAGAGACTGCGCATCGGATTGCAGGTTCACAGTGGGTGCGATTGCCTGCGGTGGCATGCTCTCCGCTATCTTATTTGAAGACGCTGATGCCATAGGAACGCTGCTGAACGGAGGTGCGGCTACCGTTGCGGGGAGCGCTTGTCCGCTGGTATTGGTCGCTGCTGGGAGCGTGAGGCGGCGCGGCGCTATCCCTTCGTACATATGCTGAGTGAAATCCTCCGCGAAGGCCGCGACAGAGGGGTAGCGTTGCGCAGGCTTTTTGGCGAGTCCGCGCGCCAGGACGTTCTCTACGCCGCTGGCTATACTGGGATTCAACGTGCGTATGGGGGCTGGCTCCGTGCTGAGGTGTTGGTGCATCAGGTGCAATGGATCGCCCAGGAATGGAGGGCGACCGGCGATGAGGTAGTAGATCATGACCGCCAGGGCATACTGATCGCTTTCGGGGCCCGCTATGCCGTCGAACTGTTCCGGCGCCATATAGGTCGGCGTTCCCAGCACATGGCTGGTGCCCGAAACCGCTGAGAAGAAACGGGCCAGCCCGAAGTCGGAAAGCAGCAAAAAGACCTTGCCTGCGCCGCTTGCCATCTGTGTATCATAGCGCAGCAGAAAGTTCGCGGGCTTCACATCGCGGTGAATGATGCCGCGCTCGTGTGCGTATTGGAGCGCAGAGGCGGCCTGAGTCAGGTAGTCGCCCGCCTCTTCGACGCTCATTGGCCATGTGCCTGGCAGGCCGGGCGGCAGCTTCGGAGCCATACTCAGAGACGCGCTACTGGCTGTGCCAGCGCGGCGACGCAGCCAGTCACCCAGAGAACCCTCCGGACGGTACTGCATCACCATATACGCTCGGGTTCCGCTTGCAGTCTCCTCCTCGCCATAGCGATACAGGGGCAGGATGTGCAGATGATCGAGGCTGGCAACCGCGCGGGCCTCTTGCTTGAAGCGCTCCTCGGCCCGCCCCGCGCTCGCCGTGTCGGAGAAATCCACCTCTTCGTTGCGAATCACCTTGATAGCTACCTGTTGACCGATAGTTCTGTCCTCCGCGAGGTAAACGCTGCCCATGCCGCCACTGCCCAGTAGGCGGATCAATGTATAACCGCCAAGCTTCGTGCCAACAAGCGTCTCCACTATAATCAGGTCTCCTCTGCTCATTCTGTACATACGCAACCACTATGATGATGATAGCATGTGTTAGAGGGCCTGTCTATCGAAAAGGACGTCTGGGAGGGTGTCTTCTGGCTACCTTGAGAAACTTTTGAGAAATGAAGCATAACGATGTCGGCCCACGAAGGACCGACATCAAGTTACCGGTATAGTGATCTAGCGTACATTGTGCAGCGCGGTGTAGAGGAGCGCGCCGAAGGCGATGCCACACAACAGGAGCAGGAGAAGTCCTACTGCATAGGGAATAAGCACCACCGCTGTAGCTCTTCCGCCGGAGAGGCGATGCGTCGCCATAATCTGGTAGACATTGAGCACAACGCTATACACGAAGAGAGCCAGCCCGATTATACCAGCGATGATTGCACCCGCGACCGGAATGATGCCTAACAGACCGAGAAGACTACTGATGATGTAGATTGGCGCCTGGTAGAGAAGCGCGGTATAGCCCTGAGTCAGGAAAGTCCCCTGTCCCTTGAAAGCTTTGGCGAGCAGGAACTGAATGCCTACCCCGATGAAGAACGATAGTGGGACTGAGATGATTCTGGAAAAGGCACCTCCGACGGAACCAGCGACCACAAAAGACCTGTATGCTTGCAATGATGAGCCGGTGAGGTCGCTGTTCGCAACATACGAACTTGCCAGCGCGCTAGAGAACAATGCTGTGATGAGACCAAGAACAACACCTACAGCGATCATAATCAGCAACTGAATGAAGGTGATATCCCAGCTCGCCTTGCGCAACTCCTCCGCGAACGTTGTGGAGGATGGCTTCGTCAACACTCTGATGTACTGATTGGGGAGCTGCTGAATGGCCTGATTGAGTGGCAGCGGCGTTAACCATTCCTGATAGCCAGCCGGGCCTGTGAACGCCGGTTCGGCCCCCGGAGGAGGCGCCCCGTAGCCAGCAGGTGCCCCGTAAGGGGCTTGTGGCGCTCCATAAGGGGGTTGCTGTCCTCCGTAGGGAGGCTGCTGCGCCCCATAACCGGCAGGCGCGCCGTAGGGAGGCTGCTGCGCTCCATAAGCTCCCTGTTGTGAGGGTTGCTCGTAAGGATTCTGCGGAGGCGGTGCCCCATAAGGATTCTGTGGCGTTGTGCCGTAACCTGTGGGCGGCTGCGGCTCGTAAGGATTCTGTGAAGCGCCATAAGGCGGCTGCCCCGATGGTGGCTGCGAAGGCGGCGTGTTATCGTAATTCTGATTGTTGTCTTGAGACATGCTCATCTGCCTTCCTTTTTGTGTTGAAACATACTCAGTTGCGGTGAAAACGTCCGCACACCGCACACATTCGGGTCCCTTTGGGGACCTTTTCGTGAGCTGTATTAGCTCGTTACTCTCTATAAGCTACTACGGTGAGAACATGACGAGGTTACCACCTCCATCATAGCACGAAGCGGATTTTTTGTCTATTTTCCCGCAAGCGCTTAATTCCTTATTTTATGCATCTAAATATTTTTATTTAACGAATATAATGAGACATTGAAGAACTTGCGCCAGTGTATGAGGACTGCGTATAATGGCAACAGAATGTTCTCTGCATTTTGTTGCGACGCAGCGAAACAAAGGGGTTTCGGAGCCGTTAGCACTGCTGGAGATGACCTGTCCGTTCTCCCTGTGCTCTCCTGTCTGCCTGCCTGCTCCTCGAACTCCGCATCTTTCGAGTGTACGTTTCTGGCGACGATGCCAGATGAAGGATGAATGAAGGGATTATGTCTATGTCAGAACAAGATTTTATGCCTATCCAGAACTTTGATCATCTAGAGTTCTATGTAGGAAATGCGAAACAGGCGGCCTATTATTATAGCCATGCCTGGGGCTTTACCCCGATCGCTTACGCTGGCCTGGAGACAGGCGTGCGTGACCGCAGCAGTTACGTGCTGGAGCAGGGCAATGTGCGCCTGATTCTGACCTCGTCGCTGGGTCCCGAGGGAGAGATAGCCGAGCATGTGAAGCTGCATGGCGATGGCGTGAAGGTCATCGCCATGCGCGTGGAGGATGCCGCCCGCGCCTATCGCGAGGCGACGAGTCGCGGCGCGGGCGGCGTTGCGGAACCGATGACGCTCAGGGACGACTCCGGCACGGTGAAGCTGTCCTCGATTGCTATCTACGGCGATACGATACATACCTTTGTCGAGCGCCGGGACTACAATGGAACGTTCCTACCCGGCTACACGGCCCTGTCGAGCTCGACGCCGCCCCGCGCGCGTCCCGCCGGTCTGGCCGGTATCGATCATGTCGTGGGCAACGTAGAGCTTGGCAAGATGAACGAATGGGTCTCCTTCTACGAGCGCGTGATGGGCTTTACGCAACTGATCCACTTCGACGATCGCGCCATCAGCACTGAATACTCCGCGCTTATGTCAAAAGTGATGCAGAATGGCAGCGGGCGCATCAAGCTTCCAATCAATGAACCGGCCCATGGACGGCGCAAATCGCAGATCGAGGAGTATCTGGATTTCTATCGCGGCCCCGGCGTGCAACATATCGCGCTGATCACCGATGATATCATCTCGACCGTGCGCAACTTGACCGAACGCGGCGTTGAGTTCCTCTCCACTCCCGCCTCGTATTATGAGACGGTGCTTGATCGCGTTGGCCGCATAGAGGAGGATATAGAGCAGCTTGCAGAACTGGGCATCCTGCTTGACCACGACGACGAGGGCTATCTCTTGCAGATCTTTTCTAAGCCGATCGTCAATCGCCCTACAGTCTTCTTCGAGATTATCGAGCGTAAGGGCGCCCGTGGCTTTGGTGAGGGCAACTTCAAGGCGCTCTTTGAGGCGCTGGAGCGTGAGCAGGCGCTACGAGGCAATCTGTAAAATGAAACTGGTAAGCTTTAAAGCGGGCGATGGTCTGGTGCATGCGGGCGCGCTGCACGGTGAATATGTGTTTGGACTTGAGTATCCGACCCTGCTTGAACTGCTGCGCGATCCGGTTGGCCTTGAACACGCGCGGGCCGCTTTGACGCAGGACCCTCAGGGCGGTGCCTATGTCTATGTTCCCGCTGCGGAGGAAAAGCCCACGTCCATTCTGGATAGCGTGCAGCCTGTGTGGGGCGAGGAGGCGAAGGACTACGCACAGAACGAGGTCCGTTTCCTGCCGCCTATTCCTGAGCCGCCCACGTTGCGCGACTTCTACGCCTTCGAGCAGCACGTCAGGGCCGCTCGCGCGCTGCGTAACGCAGACATGATTCCAGAGTGGTACGAGATTCCGACGTTCTACTTTAGCAATACCAGCGAACTCTATGGACATGATAGCGATGTTCCCTACCCTGAAGGGAGTGTAGAGCTCGATTTCGAGCTTGAGATCGCCTGCGTGATCGGTCGCGAGGGGAAGGATATCCCGGTCGAGGAGGCCACCGACTATATCGCGGGCTATACCATTATGAACGATTGGAGCGCCCGTGATCTGCAGCGCAAAGATATGAAGCTTAGCCTCGGTCCCGGCAAGGGCAAAGATTTTGCTACCTCGTTCGGTCCCTGCCTGGTGACTCCCGATGAACTGGCGTCGCTGCGCACGGGCTCCGGTGCGAGCGAGCGCTACGATATGCTCATGCTCGCGCGCATCAATGGACGGGAGGTCTCGCGCGGCAATTTCAAAGACATCTATTACAGCTTCCCGCAAATGATCGCCCATGCTTCGCGCAACGCCCGCCTGCGCGTCGGCGATGTGCTCTGCTCCGGCACCGTGGGCACGGGCTGTATCCTGGAACTGACCACCGCCGTCCATCCCTGGCTCCAGCGCGGCGATGTCGTCGAATTAGAGATCGCGGGCGTTGGTGCATTGCGCAACCGGATTGTGTAGTTTAAAATCAGGAGGCAACGATGCCGCACTATCATCAACTGGGTGAGATACCCCCAAAAAGACATACGCAATTTCGCAAACCGAATGGTACGCTCTACTCCGAGGAGGTCTTCGGTACCGAGGGCTTCTCGGGTAACTATTCCATCCTCTATTATAACTATCCGCCCACGCGCGTAAAGAAGATCGAGAAGTCGCAGCCGCATCTTCCCGAAGTGTGGAACGAGGGCGTGCAGCGCCACCACCACCTCAAAAGCGCACAGCTTGCTCGCTCCGGCGACGCTGTGCTCGGTCGCCAGACGTTGATGTTTAACAACGATGTAGTGATAGGCATAGCGAAGCCAACTACACCTATGAACTACTTCTATCGCGACGGCGATTCCGACCTGGTGTACTTCGTACACGATGGTCACGGCACGCTGGAGACGAACTTCGGCCTGCTTCCTTACCATGAAGGCGACTATATCGTGATTCCGCGCGGCACGACCTTCCGTTTCGATCTCTCCGCCGACAGCTCTGAAACGACTTTCCTGGTCATCGAGGCGCGCGGCACCATCGAGCCTCCACGGCGCTACCTCAATAAAAATGGGCAGTTGCTGGAGCACGCGCCCTACTGCGAGCGCGATATCCGCCGCCCGCAGGAGCTTGTCGTGCACACCGGGCCGGGCGAGTACGAGGTGCGCCTCAAGGTCGGAAACACGCTCACCAGCTACTGGTACGACTTCCATCCCCTGAACGTCGTGGGCTGGGATGGCTACGAATATCCCTGGATCTTCAATATCGCCGATTTCGAACCCATCACCGGACGCGTCCACCAGCCGCCGCCCGTGCATCAGACCTTCCAGGGACCCAACTTCGTCATCTGCTCGTTTGTCCCACGCAAGCTGGACTATCATCCGCTCTCGATACCCGTGCCTTATAACCACAGCAATATCGATAGCGAAGAGATGATCTATTACGTCAACGGCAATTTCGGCAGCCGTCGTGGCATCGAGCGTGCCTCCATCACGCTGCACCCGCGCGGCATCCCCCACGGTCCACAGCCCGGAGCCGTCGAGAAGAGCCTCGGCGCCGAACGCACAGAAGAGCTTGCCGTTATGGTCGATACGTTTCACCCATTGACGCTAACGAACTTTGCTCGCTCAATTGACGACTCATCGTACCCATATAGCTGGATTTAATCTCTCCAAATGGGTCTTGAATAACATGAGCGTAATGTACCTGCAAAAAGGAGGGATCAGCAATGACGACTCGCATCATAAAATTTTACGAAACGACGCTGCGCGACGGCGAACAGACGCCGGGCGTGCATTACTTTCCACAGGAGAAGCTGGTAATCGCACAGGCATTGGCAGATATGGGCTTCGATACCCTGGATTGCGGCTTCCCCGTCTCCTCGCCGAGCGAGTTCGATGCTGTCAGGCTGATAGCCTCGAAGATCGAGAACGCTGAGATCTGCGCGATCGGACGCGCCAATAAAGGTGATATCGACGCGGCGTGGGAGGCTGTCAAGATCGCGGCCAGATCTGCCATCCAGCCGTTCATCAGCGTCTCGCCCCTGCACCGCGAGGTGAAGCTGGGCAAGACGCGCGACGAGGTGCGCGAGATGGCCCGCGTCGCCGTGGCGCACGCGCGCACCTATACTGAGAACGTCGATTTCGCGCTGGAAGATACGACGCGTACCGAGCACGATTTCATTCTGGAGGTGTGCGAAGCTATCTTCAAAGAGGGCGTGCGCTATGTCACACTCTGCGATACTGTCGGCTTTGCCCTGCCCTGGGAGTTTGGTCAACTCGTGGCCGATGTGAAGCGCGAGTTTCCGGGTATCCTCATCTCAGCCCATTGTCATAACGATCTGGGCCTGGCCGTGGCGAACGCCGTAGAGGGTCTGCGCAACGGTGCGGACCGCGTGGATACCTGCATCAATGGTCTGGGCGAGCGCGCCGGAAACGCCGCCAGCGAAGAGGTTGTGATGGCGATTCGCACGCGCTCCGCCGACCTTGGCCTGGATGTCAAAGTGGATACCACGAAGATCGCCTCCACCAGCCGCCTTGTTGCTCAACTATCGGGCATGCAGGTGCAGTGGACCAAGCCAGTCGTTGGGAAGAACGCCTTCTCGCATGGCGGCGGCATCCACCAGGACGGTGTCTTGAAAGATGCGCGCACATATGAGATCATGACGCCGGAGTCCGTTGGCCTCTCACCCGCCGATCGCCGTATGCACATGGGCAAGCTTTCGGGCCGCGCCGCCCTGGCCGCCCAGATGCAGGAGCTCGGCTACCAGCTTGCAATGGAGCAACTCAACTTCGCCTTCGACATGGCGAAATTGATGCTCGGCAAGAAGAAGGTGTTGGAAGAGATGGATATGCGGCATATTGCTGAGGCCGCTATCAACAAAAACGTGGTATAACAATTTTCAGTATCCTTTAGCGGATCGTGAAAAAATATTGACGCCAACCACTCCAGGAACGGCAGTATACATGCGAAACGCTAAAATGTCAAGTGAAAACGCAGTAGGAGACACTGTATGCCAAAGACTATGTTTGAAAAGATCTGGGATGCACACGTCGTGCGCGACGTGCCCGGAGAATCGACGGTTATTTATATCGACCGTCACCTGGTACACGAGGCGACCTCGCCACAGGCCTTCGCCGGCCTGCGCACCGCCAAAATTCCCCTACGCCGTCCCGATGCCACCGTGGCCGTACTTGACCATAACGTCCCAACGGTCAACGGTCGCCGCATGCTTGATGTTGTGGATCGGGAGAGCGAACTCTGCATAACAACCCTTGAGCAGAACGCAAAAGATTTCGGCATGACGCTCTTCAAAATGAACGACGAGCAGCAGGGTATCGTGCACATCATCGGGCCCGAGCTTGGCCTTACCCTCCCCGGCATGACGCTGGTCTGCGGCGATTCTCACACCTCCACCCACGGTGCGCTGGGCGTCTTCGCCATCGGCATCGGCACCAGCGAAGTCGAGCATGTGCTTGCCACTCAGTGCCTCTTGCAGCAGAAGCCCAAAACGATGAATATCCGCGTCGAGGGCAAGCTTGCTCCCGGCGTGACGGCCAAGGACCTGGCACTGGCGATCATCGGCAGGCTGGGCACGGGCGTCGGCACGGGCCACGTTATCGAGTTCAGTGGTTCAACCGTGCGCGATCTCTCGATGGAGGGACGCATGACGTTGTGCAACATGGCCATTGAGGCCGGTGCGCGTGCTGGCATGGTCGCGCCCGACGAGACGACCTTCGCCTATATCAAGGGCCGTCCCTACGCGCCGCAGGGTGAGCTCTTCGATCAGGCCGTCGCGTCCTGGCGTCAACTCGCCAGCGATCCCGGCGCGCAATTCGACGCCGTACATGAGATCAACATCGACGGCCTGGGTCCGCAGGTCACGTGGGGCATCAATCCTGGCATGGTCGCCGACATCAATAGCGCCGTCCCCGATCCCGCCGCTGTGAGTGATCCATTGCAGCGCCAGAGCTACGAGCGCGCCCTGAAGTACATGGGCCTGCAGGCCGGTCAGAAGATCGCCGACATCAAACTGGACACCGTCTTCATCGGCTCCTGCACCAATTCGCGCCTGGAGGATCTGCGCATGGCCGCCCGGTACGTGAAGGGCAAGCACGTCGCGCCCAATGTGCGCGCGCTGGTCGTTCCCGGCTCGATGCGTGTGCGCCGTATCGCCGAAGAGGAGGGCCTGGCCGATACCTTCCGCGAGGCCGGCTTCGAGTGGCGTGAGGCGGGTTGCAGTATGTGCATTGCCATGAACGGCGATCGCCTCTCCGAAGGGGAACGCTGCGCCTCCACCAGCAACCGCAACTTCGAGGGACGCCAGGGTCGCGGTGGTCGCACGCACCTCGTCAGTCCTGCCATGGCCGCCGCCGCCGCCATCGCCGGACATTTCGTCGATATCCGCGACCTGTAGCCGCGAGGAGAGATAGTATGGAACCATTCACCACATTGACGGGCCTGGTGGCTCCGTTAGATCGCACCAACGTCAACACCGACGAGATCACGCCTGCGCGTTTCCTGAAGACGATCAAGCGCACGGGCTTCGAGAATGCGCTCTTCGCGAACTGGCGCTTCTTCAACGACGGCACGCCCAATCCCGATTTCGTTCTGAACCAGCCGCGCTACCAGGGTGTGAAGATCCTGCTGGCCGACGACAACTTCGGCTGCGGCTCTTCGCGTGAGCACGCGCCCTGGGCGCTGCACGATTACGGCTTCCGCTGCCTGATCGCGCCCAGCTTCGCCGACATCTTCTACAACAACTGTTTCAATAACGGCATCCTGCCCATCACCCTCGGCATGGCGACCGTGCAGGAGCTCTTCGCCGCAGTCGAGGCCACCGAGGGCTACACGCTGGATATCGACCTTGCCGCCCAGACGATCACCACGCCGACCGGGCGCGTGATACGTTTCGAGATCGACACGTTCCGCAAAGAGGCGCTTCTCCAGGGCCTGGATAATATCGGCTGGACGCTCTCGCATAGCGATGAGATCGCCAGCTATGAGAGTCGCCGCAAGCAAGAGGCCCCCTGGCTCTTTGCCGCCGAGGCGCACTGATGATGAAATTGTTCAATATGGAAAAGCAGGTCGATTGCCAGTTACCCATTTACAAGCGGAGGTGCAGGGAGCTAACCGCCCCTGCACCTCCGCGAAGGAACAAGTTCCCAACTTCTTAATTATTGCTTCTTGCCCAACACCGTAAGGGAAAACGCCACAGCCCCAAAGTCGTCCGACTGTATCTCGGTGAGCATCTGCTGGTACAACTGCTCGACCTCCTGCTGCGTTGTCACTCCACTATTGACCAGGAATGGGAGTACGAGCCGATACGTCTGAGTGAGATCCTGGATGATCTCACTAGAAGCGGGCGTGCCAGACGAGAAATTCATCTCGGCCACTATTGACTGCACCGGCTGGCAGCCCGCATCCTGAACAAGTTGTTTGAGTACTGGAGTGATGCTGAGTAACCGTCCCTCAGGAGAGAAACTGCGCCCGGTCTGGAAGAAAGCTTGCGAAATCAGCCCGCCAAGTTGGGCGAAGGCAGGAGTAGTAACAATGGGTAGTTCGGCTTCAGTAAGCTGGATGGCTCCACCCGGGCGAATGACACGCACGAACTCCTGGAGCGCGTTCGGCCAGGCTTCGGCGGGAACGAGACCTACGATGTAGCGCACATTGACAAGGTCAAATGAATTGTCCGCGAAGTCCAGGCGCTGGAAAGGGTCCGTGACGGTGAACGAGACGTTCTCGACATCATGCTCTTTGGCCTGCTCACGTGCATGCTCAACCTGCCGGGCATCGTGCTCAATGCCAATAATCTCGACATCTGGAGAAGCCTGCCCGACGCTTATCGCCCACTCACCATTCCCAGAAGCAACATCGAGTACGCGCTGGAGGGGAGAAACAGAAGAACTCATCAGCGATGTCTGACCACGTGTCTTGAGAGTAGGGAGGTCGAAATGAAATAAACGTGGCACGGTCCCATCCCCTTCAGCAGCAGGAGGAAGAGGTATGCTCTGCTGCGCTCCGGTTGATGGAGCAAGCTGGGGAACAACACCTTCCGGTTTCTGTCCCCACGCAGTGAGGGTAAAGACCAGCCCACGGAAATGCTCCTCTAACATCTCTACTGAAAGTTGTTGCTGCAAGCGTGTAACCTCTTGTTGCGTTGTTACCCCCAGAGCCGTGAGGAATGGCTGCATCAGTTCGAAGGCAACGGTCAGGTCCTGATAGCCGCTCTGCTGCTGAGCAGCGCCTGCGGAGAAGTCGAGGGCGCTTGCTCGTTCCTGGATGTTGACACAGCCTGCATCACGCAGAAACCGTCTCAGCCAGGGAGCAATGCCAAGATTTCGCCCGTCAGCAGAGAAATTAAGTCCGCTTATCTGCGCCGCCTGCAACAGCAATTTCATGAGCTTCTCATATGCGGCGCTGGTGGTCACGCCCCATTCACTACCCGTGATACGGATGATCCCGCCTGGTTTCGTAACACGCATGATTTCCTTGAAAAGCGGTGCAAATGCCGCTACCGGAATGACCTCTTCTATATGGCGTGCATTGACCAGGTCGAAGGACACGTCGGGGAAATCCAGAGGCTGAGTAATGTTGCCGACCTGAAAGCTAGCGTTGTCTAAACCGCTTGAGCGCGCCTGGATGGTGGCGTAGTCGATCATATTGTTGCTAATGTCGATGCCAGTGACGTGCATATCGCGATGAGCCTGGGCCATGCCCAACACCCAGCCTCCTGGACCACATGCTACATCCAGGACAGTGTGGATGCGGGCAATCGTCTCCTCGGATTGCTCAGGGAGGAGTCCTCCCATTGATGTAGTAAAATTCCGATCTTGCTCGATCAGATGTACGCCCTCTGCTTGACTGTCACCGAGAATATAATAATTTCCCGTGAGAGAGGGATCGTAGTTAGCCATCGTGTAACTCCTTCTGTGTTCTCTATTGCTTTAGTTTGCTAAAGTCTTGGGTACAATGTTTCTAGGTGTGGAGCGGCTTTACAGCTTCTCTGTATGCTCTAGTTGATAGTATCTTGTCTATTTTGTTTTTGCCTCTGCTGTTTTGGTTGTCGATGCCAGTGGAGGTTTTTGTGTGGGTGTGTGACTACTAACTTCATAGTACGCTTAGATTTTTATGTACTCATGGCACTCTTTGACTTCTTTCCCTGGTTATTCTTTGGTATTCTGTTAGCAGGGGAGAGTTAGATTTTTCTAGATCAAGTTCGAACCTGAGAATACTGTCACCTTCATACTTGGTCTCCTCCATTCCTAATTTTCGAGCGAGTCTAATTCCATCAAGTTTTTCAGATGTGCCATAGAGTTTTTTGACTGGCATACCTTGTTGTGTGAACTCTTCTAGTACGGTGATTGTATCTCGAAGCAACTTGAATGAGTTAATTCTTTGCTCTGTATTGCTTATTCCTGGTCGTACTCCTAGGGAGACGAAAAGTGAGTCTATTGGTTGTCCAGGTGTAAAAGGTAAGACGTTCTCTGCTCCTGTTATGGAGTACACTCCTGTTCCTGCTGGTGTAGTGATTGATTGTTTGGGTGTTGGTCCCATGAGTTGTTTTAGAGCATCCTCTGTGAACCATATTAAGCTGATGTATCCTACAACTATGTTTTCTTGCTTAATGATGTAGTACACATATGGGTTTTTGTGCCATATCCTTAACCGCTCCTCGTAGCTAGGTGTGCCACCTATTCCATATATTGCTATGCAAAGCTCGTATATACCTCTTATATCCTCTTCTGAACTTGCTCTTTGAAATGTTGCGTGTTCAGTGGAATGCAGGAGTATGAATAGCTCTCTAGCCTGGGCCAGTTTTTCTATTTCTGCTCTAGGGTAGTAGCCCTCGGTTTGTCCTGGAGGAACTATTTTTTTGATCTTTCCATCTCTCACATAGTTGTGGAAGGTTGTTTTGGGATATCCTAGCCTTTTTGCGGCTTCTGCTGCTGTATACATGCCTGTGGGGGCATTTGCTCTTTTAACCACGGGTATTCTCCTTAATCTAGTTGACTGTCTCCTGATCGAATTATACCACACTTTGGAACTCTTTGCACTATAGGGCTTGACAAGTTTCTTTGTTTCGTGCTAAAATTGAAGTAGATCAGTTGGAACTCTTTGAATTCGTGGACTCGATAGTTTTGTAGGATTTGTTGGTTTAAAGAACAAGCGGTTCTATGAAGTGCTCTGAGCGACGGTCGAGGCTCTTGATGGTGTACGGCTGAATGTGCAGCAGGCTGTGAAGGCGAAGTAAGCGGCGCTGGCCCATTCAAACACCGACTCAACTGAATACCTCACCCCATCTAACAGGATGTGAGCACGCATGCACACGGTAGATTGTCTGAGACTGAATACTTAGGAAGTTTCAGTTGTGCGTACCAGACTTTTGAGCACGTGGCCTCTGGAAGCTCACGGATGGAAGGATGACCAGGGATAAATCCCTCTTGTACAAGAGGTGTGAGGACTTTTCTCTATTTCATTCGTTGTTTCCTTCTTTGCTGTCCCCTCTAGAAGAAAGGAACCTGCGTATGCACAATCAGTTTTTTTATGTGCAACTCTGGCAACGACTCAATGTCAATGTCCCTCCTATTCAACAGCGCGTCCAGGCCCCTTCTGAGGGTCACGCGATTGTGCAAGTGATGCGCCTTCATCACTTGTCGTACGTCGACCGCGCCTGGGTGAGTCCTTCTGTCTACGCTGCTCCGACTGTGCGCCTGGTAGAGATCACTGTTAAAGGCAAGGTGCGCCGGTGGAGGCAGGAGGTGTTGAGAACATCGTAGCGCCTTCATGAAAAACCCTGTTTAAACGTTGTTTTTTGTGTCTGGTGAGAAAGGGGTGATGCCGTGCCTCCACCTGAACTTTGTCTTGACAGTTTTCTGCAATTTTTAGCTGATCGTTCTTATGAGGTCGTCGGCTATTCGGGCCTGTCGTTTTTTCGCAATCCGCTTGCTGAATGGTTGTCCTTATCGTGTGGCTGCCTGGTGGCAGTTGACACGGATAGTTACAGCTACGTCTCTTCTTCGTGCTCTCGTCTTCTGCCTTGTTGGGCGCGTCGTCTGGTGGCCTGGTTGGAGGCGTGCTCTCCCGCTCCGCTTACTGGCGAGATGGTGTTTACCATCCTGGCTCAATTAGAGGCTGGCGCTCGGTTTCCCCACTTCTAGTCCGTTTCTCCCGCTCGTCTGTTTGTCCTTTCTGTTTTCTCTCCCATTCTGAGGGGTGTTATGCAACAAGCTGCAACACAACTGCGTGAGGCGTGGCTGCAAGAAGCTGCGTCTTTTCTCATTGATCACATGACGAAGCAAGGATTGCCTGCAACGGCGGCGCGGGCCTCCTGTGGCTGGCCCTCGCGTGGTGGTCTCTCGGCGCGTCAGGCGGTGATCGGACAGTGTTTTTCGCCCACGATCTGTCGGGATGGCAAACCGCAAATTTTCATCTCGCCGCGCTTAGATGACAGTCTTGAGGTGCTTGGGACGCTGCTGCATGAACTGGTTCATGCCTCAGTTGGCACGGACAAAAAGCATGGCAAGGTTTTCTCGCAAGCCGCGCGCAAAGTCGGCCTGACTGGCCCGCCCACGGCAACCACGGTTGGCGACGGTCTGCGACCTCTCTTACAGTCGTACATCGATCGCGCTGGCCTCTATCCTCATGCTGCTATCCTGCCTCCACACAAAGAGAAGGCCGGTTCACGGCTGCGCTTGTATGAGTGTTCCTGTGAGCCGGTGGTCAAGGTGCGTGTGGCTAGTGATCGCTTTCAAGCGCGCTGCGAGGTCTGCGAGGAACTGTTTACCCTGGTTGAGCCGCAAGAAGCATAGGAGATGCTCAATGCTCATACTCTGGATTATTGGTCTGATCGTTGCAGGCTTTGTCGGGTACTGGCTCGGCTCGGTTCTACAAGTAGTCAGAAAGGGCTTACATTATGAACCTGTTTATTACTTTTGCCGTTGTTGTGATTATCGGTTATGCTGTCCTTCGTCGCTCTGGTGAGAAGAATGAAAAGAAGTTCTGGCAGGAGTATTACAAGAAAAAAGATCCTCCTGCACATGGTTGGGTAGACAATCGACCATCCTTGAGTGCCTGGGCCTGGTGCTTTCTTTTTGCCGTCGTAGGTGCGTTCATCATCGCTAAGATGGGTGGGTTCTAGAATGGAGCAGACCTGTTGAGTAGGTTCCTTTAGTTCTTTGAAGGAGACGTATATGGATTGGGTGACGGTGATCAAGGATTGTGGTTTCCAGGTGATCGTTACTATTGTGCTTGTGGTTCAGTTTTTCGTGACGGTGTACTTGCGTCGGCGCGTACGCGCTCTCGAGCAGTATGAGTACTGGTATTTCAACCAGTATCAGCACTATCAGTCTCCTACACAACCATTGACGGTGCGTTATCCATTACCGAGGCCGAAGTAGTTGAGCGGTATGAAGCAATGCTCACCACTCAGGCGATAGTAAGGAGGTTTTCAGTGAACTGGTCACATCTGTATGAGATTGCGTCGCTTGTAGCATTGGTGGCATCGGCGCTTCTTCTTATGAGAGCAAAAGGCTATGTACGGGTGTTCTTTTATGTAGACACTTCCCAGGAGGCAGAATGTTTGCTCTTCCTTCAATGAAGCCAGGAAAAACGAGGATCGGCATGGCTGCACTGCTGGAGGCATTGAGCGAGTGTTCGCGGATTGTTTCATAGCAAAGCTCCTATGTTCAAAAAGTGTCTACATAACCTTATGTCCTTGATTGTCTTGGGTGCAATTGTTGTGTTTGTGTGTGTGACCGGCCTACACGCTCTGTAGGTTTTATCAGGAGGTGTGCATGAGTTTTGTAACTTGTATGGTCGCCGTGATTTTGGGTGTTCTGTCGTTTCGGGTTCAGCGTCGTTTGGATCGTTACCTTGTACAGCTTGCTTCTTTTCTCATGCTCATGTACTTCTTGCATCAGTTGCATATGTTTTAGGAGGTGCCCTATGCTGTTGCTTTTCCTGCTGAGTTTGGGTCTTGCTGGCTTTGTTGGTCTGGTGATTGGTTTCATCTGGTCTCACCATTTCAACGGTTGAGGGGAGGTGTTTTGATGTATGGAGAACTCTTAGAGGCGCTCTCTGAAAATGACGCCTTCAATGTTTACCTGGTTCGTTTTCCTGGCCTGGGCGAGCTGGTCGCACAAAAAGTCTCGATCGTCGAGCGTACCTGTGACTCACCTGAACTACCTAATCTCGTGGCTGGTCGTGATGCGGTTGCCTCTTTACATGGGGTCGCCTTAGAGGGTGGCTTCCAGGCGCTTGCGCGGGTCTTCTACGGGGCCTACGAGCGCTATTGTGACTGTCTGATGAGCTACTTATAGGAGGGGTGCTGCTATGCCATTGGTTGCTTGTGGATGTACCTCACAATACCCTGTCTGTGAGACGGGTCAAGCGTTGTTTCGTCGGGTCGTCATCTGGTACCAGATGGTTCAGGCTCCTGATTTTCCTGCCTGCTCGGTTGAAGTACGTGATGCGGTCTTTGATTGTTACCGTGAGGCGGTCAATGACTACCTGTCACATTGTGGATGTCCTGTTCAGGAGGTGTACTCATGAAGAAACGATCAATGAGTCGTGCTTGTGAGGAACAAGAGCAGGTCGCCGCTCGTCGTGTTCCGGTCTTGCGTTGTGAGTGCTGCGGCGTGGCTCTGCGTCGCCGTTCCTGGTTCACGGCGTTCTATACGCTGCTCTGTCGGGCGTGTTGGATTGCAGAAACATCAGGCTGTCAAGATGAGGTGACGTATGAGCAAGTGTGAGGTACAAGGGCATCAATTTCATGTGACTCCTGTTCCTGGTTTCTTCCAGTGTGGTCGGGCTATTGACTATAAACCGAAGTCAGGGAAGCTCGTTTATTGTGGTCAACTGGCGGTCTGTCCTGCCTGTCTCGGCTTTGTGTACTCCTGTCTGCCAGTTTTCTTCTGTGAGGCGCATCACTTCTGCTGTCTTGAGGATTTTAGGGTGATTGCCTGTATTGATGATACCTCTTCTGTTGGTGTTGAGCGACTCTCGTATGAACAGTCTTCACTTTGGTAAGGAGGTGTGTTTATGCAGCAGCTTCAAGGCCTGGTCATTTTCACCAATCAAACGGTTGCTGTTCCTGCTGCGGTGTCGGGAACGTCCTCGTATGGAGTGATGAGGTTGGATGTGGAGATGCATCCAACTAACTCACGTGAGGGGTATGTCACGATTGGTGAGCGTCGAGGATGGGTCGTTCAGTCCTATCCTCCTATCCTCGACGGGTTTCCTGCCTTTTTCTTGTATCAGTGGCTCGATCAACCTGGGGTACCCGTCTGGTAGGAGGTGATGTATGGTCCTGTCCTACCTGCGTTCGTCGCTGCTGCGCTTTGTGGCCCTGGTCGCGGTTTCGGTGCCGTTTCTACTGGTGCTGACACACCTGGTCGTCCTGGTGCAACCATCGCTGGTGTCGCTGGCTCGTCTGCTCTCGGCGCAGAGTGCTTCTGTCTCTCCTGTGTCTTCGGCCTTTGTGGTCAGGCGGATTAACCAACTGGACCCTGCGCAATACGCTGATCTACAGGAATACCAGGAGTGGTCGCCTTCGGCCTGCTCGGCGGCCTCGATGACGGAAGTCTTGAATGCGTACGGCGGTCACTATCGCCTGACCGATATTCTCGCGGTCGAACGACAGGTTGGGGCCATTTCTGCCTCGGATGGCTTGCTTGGGGACGGTGGTATTGAGCGAACCATGCAACGTTTCGGGTTCTCGGTCCAGTGGGGGTATACTCTCACGCTTGATCAAGTGATCGCTTCCGCTCAACAGGGGCATCCCGTGATGGTCAGTTTTCCGCCTGCGCGCTGGTCCGGTGGGCATCTCTTAGTGGTCACAGGTGGCGATAGCGCAATGGTGCACGTGGTGGACTCATCGAGCTACAATATGCAGTCGCTTTCACGCGCGCAATTTCTGCACTGGTGGGCGGGTTTCTCTGCCGTCGCGCTGCCGGTTTCTCCTGTCTTTGGGATGTCCGTGCCTGGGGGTCCAACGATCTCGGCGGCGGTGGTTAATCGGGTGCTCTTGCAAGCGGGTTCTCCTGCGCAAGGGACAGGACAGGCGCTCTACGATCTCTCCGCACAATACCGTGTGGATGATGCCTACGCCCTGGCGGTCTTCGAGCATGAAAGCACCTTTGGTCTCTATGGGGCGGGCAACGTCAATCATGCGCTCGGCAACATCGTTTGTGCAGGCTATCCCACCTGTCACGGGAACTTTCGCTTTTATCCCACCTGGGCCGATGGCTATGCCGATTTTTACCGCTTGATTGTCAATGAGTACTTTTCTCGTGGTCTGACAACCGTGCAGGCGATTACGCCGGTGTACGCGCCTGCCTCGGAAAATGACCCTGCGGCTTATATTCAGTCCGTGTGTGCCTCCATGGCGCGCTTTCGTGTCATGTGAGGTGTGTTGTCCGGTTGGGCATGCGCATTTGATGGAGCATGCCCCTTCTGAAAGGAGTCTCCCTATGGCAGTAACGATGATTGGCACGATTAAAAATGGTGGCGCCTACAACGTCAACAGCAAAAAAGGCCCACAAATTATGATTTCTTTTACGATCGTCGATGAGGTCGGCAATGGCTTTGCCTGCCAGATGTGGCCCGATGACCCCCAACATCAGGCGTTGGCCTCTGTGATCGAGCATGCCCGCCGTAAACAAGTCCAGTGCACGGTCGCTGGTTACAGCGTGCGCAAGCGTCAAGATCAGAACAACAATGAACGCATTCAAGCCAATTTTGTGGTCACGGATGTCACCATTCCTGGCCTGATCGCGCCTGCGCAAGTGCAGCAGTAGTCTTCTCTTCTTTCGGGTGTTGTTGGTATGTCTCTGCTGGCTCGGTGCATACGCCGTGCATTTGAGCCAGTAGAAAAGGAGTCTATCCTATGATAAAAAATGGAAACATTGTCAACTGGCATCTGAGCCGCGAACGGTGGGATGTGTTACTCTCGGTGGTCCTGCCTCTGGTGCTGATGATTGAGTCGGGCTACGCGAATGGGTGGGTCTACGCCGATGGCAACTTGAGCCTGCGTAACCCCAATACCTACCTGGCGCTTGGTCGTGGCCTGTTTCTGGAAGTGCTCATTTTTGCGATGTTCAAGCTGGTACGTGTCCTGCTGCTGAAACGACAATGGATCGTGGTGCTGATCCCGCTGGTGATTGGTGTGGTCACGATGGTGGTCTCTGCCGGTCTCAATATCGGGTGGGCCAACCGTAGCGGGGAGATGGCCTCCATCGTCGCCACGGTCGGACAGTTCCTCCCGTCTTTTGTGCTCACCCTCTTTAAGCTTGGGATTGGCCTTGTCTTCCCCCTGGCGGTCGGGGCCTGCGCGCTGCTGGATGTGGGGGCGCTCGTCGATGAAATGCTGCATGCCTCTGCACATATGAACGAGCGTGCGGCACGGGTGCAGGTGGCCGAACAGCATCAACAACTCTGGATGAAAAAACAGAAGGAGAGTACCAAAGAACTGGAAGCCGAATACGAACTGATGGCGAAAACCGATGCGCGCAACATGGTCAACCGTGTCAAGCAGGGTGACTATTCCTTTGGCATCAATGACGCGCAAAAGAACACGGTGCAACCCTCGGTGACGCGCATTGCGCCGGTTTACCCACAGACGCCACAATTGCCGCAAGGCGCAACCATCAACGGGCAGTCCTTCCCTGCCGGTGCGCCCACGGGCAATACGCAACAGATCAATGTCCCGCCTTCACTCAGTCCTTTGCAAGCCAATCCTGGCCTGCTCAATAAGGTCAACGGTTTCTTTGGTCCCAAACAGTAGCTTTTTGCACGCCAGCACGCCTGGACGCCGCAAGGGGTCCGGTGTGCCTCTCTCACACAGCCGGTTTCAGAAAGGAGGTGTCCGATGGTTCAGATCACATCGACGCTGCTGGACTCCTGGTTGTCCTACTGCGTGGGGCGTCGGAACGATTTTGCGACACAGCACCAGGACGGACGCTACCTGCGTGCAGGCTACCCGCTCACCTATGACGTGATCATGCAGCATTTGCAAGGACTGCTCACCGTTGGCACCTATGTGATTGATGAGTACGGCCTCTGTCATTTCGCCGTCTTTGACGATGATACGCCCGATGGCCTGATGAGGCTGCATTCCCTTCAAACGGGCCTGGCGGGGCGAGGCATCCCCTCCTACCTGGAACAATCGCGGCGTGGTGCGCACCTGTGGGTCTTTCTCGCCTCGCCGGTCATGCCTTTGCTGCTACGCTCCTGGCTGTTGCCCTTCTGTCCTCCTGATGTAGAGTTCTACCCCAAACAGGACGCGCTCACGTCTGAGCGTCCCTATGGCTCCCTGGTTCGTCTGCCCCTTGGGGTGCATCGTCTGAGCGGTGCGCGCTATCCCTTTGTGGAGCTGGTGAACGGCGCGCCGGTCCCGCTGGCATCCTCGGTGCTGGATCTGCTCACCCTCTTCCCTTCCCTGCAACGGGTTATGGTCCCTGAGTCGATCGTGCCGCCTTCGTCGTCGAGCGCGTCACCACCTGCACAGACAGCCATTCCCTTCTCCTGTCAGGTAGCATCCAGCGTTCCACCGAACATTCGCGCGTGGTGCATGCAGTACGATCCTCTGGCGGTGATTGGGCGCTATGTGGCTCTGGATGAGAAGGGAATGGGGTGTTGTCCGTTTGGCTGGCACCATGATGATGGGGTCGATACTCATCCCTCTTTTTGGGTCTATCGTCCGTCGTCTCCGTCGTCGCTGTGTTGTTGGTACTGTAACACCTGGGGGCAAGGTGGCTCTCTCTTCGATTTCTTGCGCTACTACTATGGCCTTGAGGCGTCTGATCTCTGGTCTCGCCTCTGTGCTGGTGCTCACTTCTAAGGAAAGGCTTTGCTTGAAATGGTTGATGGTTGCCTGTTGTGTAGGAGTTGCTATAGAAAGGAACAGATGAGATGAGACTGAGAGAGGCATTGGAGATCGCGTGTTCTGGTGGAAGCGTCACTCCTGGGGCGATTAATGGAAGCAGCTATGTTTGCTATGATGAGGAGTCTCATGGGACCTTCAACCGTCCCTGGCAGTATATCCCTGACATTCAGTCAAATAGGCTTGATGTCTATCATCTTGCCGATGACCAACTTGAAAGTATCGTGCTTTTTGCTCACGCTCAAGGGTGGGAGCCAACGAGCAATCTTTTCCTTGAATAGTGCTCACTACTCTTAGTTTAGGAGGTGTTTTCATGCCTGACTCTTCTGTTGGTGATCTCTATGTCTGGTGTCGTCCTGCATTTGAACAGGTTGTAGGGAGTGTTCTTGCTTCGCTGTATCCTGGTGAACAGGTGCATGTGTCTCCTGTGTTGGGGTTGACGATGTTTCGTGTTTCGGTCTCCGTTCCACAAGGTCCGTGCCTGGACATATTGAACGTGCTCTTGATGCGTGGCGCTGGTGCGATTGTGTATTCGTGGTTTGAGTCAGTGTCTTATGTGTAGGGAGGTGTGTTGATGACTGGCCGTGAACAGCTTGATCTCCAGGTGGTTTGCGCAAAGGTGCTTGCTGGTCTTGGCAACCCTGCCGGTGCCTATGTGGAGTCGGCTCACAAGGAATTTGTGACCACTGATCGAGGCTTCCATATTGACTACTGGCGGCTGGTGGTCGTGGTCCCTGGTCTACCGGTGCTGTACGTTCAGCATCCTGCGGAAGACATTCCGTGTGAAGGGTGTGGGACACTCTACCCTGCCACCATGCTAGAGTATGGGGCCTGTGTGACCTGCTGGTCAGCGATGCCTTATATGTTGCCGCTACAGGCGTAAGGAGGTGTCTCTATGCCTATGAAACCGCTCTACGGCGTCTATGTCTGTCTGACAGCGGACTCGGCGCGTTGCCTCAAAATTGATCTCTATGGTGGTGAACGTGCCTCTACGGTTGATGAGGCGTTACATGGCTTCATGCGACGTTTTCATCTGTTCTATGTCGAGACGGCCCTGATTATGTCGATTTCTGAGCAAGGCGATATCCTGGGCGGTGACTTCCGCTTACAGGTGTCCTGTGAATTGAAACAACAGGAGGTGAAGTGATGTCACGACAAACAAAGAAACAGTATATCGAACAGGCGTTACTCGTCATTTGTCAGGTGTTGTCTCAGAACGGACAGAACCCTTTGCAGGCAACAGTTGATCAGGCATTGCACGCGTTTCAATGCTATGTTCAGACGCAACCGATGTCATTGTTGACCTATAACTATTACTATTACGGTTCGAGCTTTCAGCGTGATCTTCCCTTGATGTGGCCTGCCTTTCAGTATGAGCTGGCACGCTCTTTTGATCTGATCTAGGAGGCGTGAGTATGAACCTTGCAGAACAGCGTGCCATTGCTCTTGGTGCGGTTCGCTCGCAACTGGCAAGAATGCAGCTTGATCTGGCTATGGTGAGTGCTGAAGATGCACATGTGGTGTTAGATGATCTAGCGCGAGAGTGTCCTGATCTGGTGGCGTCTCAGTGGTATCAGTCCGCTTCATCCCATCAAATGCAGCTTTTTTATGCGGAATGGGAGCAGTGGCGGCGGCAAGGTCAGCAGCAGTTACAGGTCTCTGATCACTTTCAACAGATGATGAACCGCTTGTTTCCGCTCGCTTAAGTTGGGCAGAATGGCGCAGTCCAGGTAACACGCGCCATTCTATCTACATTTTCGTTGAGTTTTGGATTGCCAGATGGTTTCTGGTCATATTCTACTTGGTAGTGTTATTTATCGTATTGAGGAAAGCTATCAAGGAAATCTGCTTGTACTTCTGCGTATTCCCATTCTATGGTTTTTTCAGGGTATTCAATAAAGACAACTCTGGTAACTGGCGGATATTCTTCGTTACCTTCTTCCAGCTCTGCTTGTTCTCCTGTATATGGTCTGACACCTGCATGAAATCCTTGTGCTCTTGCTGAATACACTAGTGCCTCAATTAATTTCTGTTGGGGCTTGATAAATAAAAAATCTATGCTATCTTCCATTTCTATTCCTTTCTGCATAATAGCATGCAGTTATCTAGTAATGTGATAAAATGGCATTTTCACTTAATGCACATGTTATCTCATTTATCTGTTGAAACCGGCTAAATAGGCTTAAAGTCTGTTGCGCAAACACCATCCATGAGGTATTCAACAGTTACGGCTACACCATTAGAAATGGTGCTTTTTCGGGAGATAGTTACAATCCATTTTGTGACGGGGAGATTGATGTCTGTATTACTTCCGATCTCTGCTATGTGGAGGCGGTTGGGAATTGCTGTGACCTGGCAATCACTTTTTTGTACGTGCAATCCAAATTGGGCGGCGTAGGTGATTGCCTCGTGTTTTATGTCATCTTGCGTGATTTCTTCAATCTTTTTTGGGCTGTCTGATGATGGTTGGTGGTGGTTACTATTCACCATGTCGATCTTTGCCTTCTTGATGATTTATTTTCAGCATTTAGGATGCTGCTGCTGTGGATTATAGCATGGATGGTTTGAAATTACTAGAACTTTTTTCGAAACATTGCTTGGTTCCTTATAAAGTCCCCGTTTAAACCGCGTTTTCTTCCTCTCTTCCTCTTCTTCTCCTCACGGCTCGTATGCTTCATCCTTGTAGAGTGGCCTCGTTGCTTTCATATACGCGCACGTTTGGAGGTGGTTCTATGCAAGAACGTGCTCAATCGGTTGTCTACCTTATCCATTTTGATCAGCCTTACTATCACGCCCGTCACTACCTGGGTACCACCTATGATCTAGAGCATCGTTTAGCACAACACGCGCTTGGTCGTCGCGCAGGCGGTGCGCGTCTCATGGAAGTGATCACGCAGGCGGGGATTACGTGGCGGGTGGCCTGCCTCTGGTCTGGTGGTCGTGAGCTTGAGCGGCAATTGAAAGGTTATCACAATAGCTGTCGTCTCTGTCCGATTTGTCAGGCAGAGAGGATGTGTGAACAGATGTTTGCAACGGTCTCAGAAGAAGAGACGGAGCAAGAAAACTGGTTCTAAGGAGGTGTGTCCTGTACACAGAAGAGCAGCACTACGAGGTCGCGCTCTGGCGGGTGTGGCCTTCGTCGTTTCCTGAGCATGTGGATACCCTGTGGGCGGCTGATCATCTCGACGCCATCGAACTGGTGATGCGCGTTCATGGCCTCTCTATGGTGGCACGAGCTGCGGTCACGCTCTGTGGTGTGCGTAGCATCTCTCGTTATACGGGGGTTCGCCTGACGTCTGGTGGTTTGCAATTTCGTGCGTATGCAACAGTTTAAGGAGGTGTGCCTATGGAGTCATCCATCAAACTGCTTTCCTATGGGATAGATACGCTGGTCTTGAATGTACGCTATGCGGATCAGGACTTTCGACCGATCAAGTGTGAATTGGATGAGGTGCTTGCCCTGTGGCTGGATCAACTGCAATTGGAGGCTCGTCATGCAGAAGTCGCGGTTGCCTCTGATTGGCGCTTTAAGGATACCTTGCTCTTTGTCGAGCCGTCAGGGGCGGGTCGTCAATGGCGCTGGCGGCTCACTTGTCGCTACCTGACGCTGACCGTCTCGCCTGGGCGTTTCAATGACCTGATCGCACAGGTGCGCTTTGCCTCGGAATACCTCTGGCAAGAAGCCTGGGCTGGTGACGCGCTCTCGCAGGTACATGACCTGCTCATATTGATCTTTGGGGAAGACATTCTCCTGCAAGTCTCAGAAGTCCATCTCTGTGCTGATCTGATGGGCTACGACTTCTCGCAAGTAGACTACGAACAGCATTTTGTGACCCGTGTGCGCAAAAACAGTTCGATCTATGCTGTCGGTGTCGAGGGTGTCTCGCTCGATAATCACCGTGTCTCGACGCTCCAATTTAGCTCCCATGCCTCCCCGCTCTCCTGCTCGATCTATAACAAGACATTGGAAATCAAACAGAAGTCGTACAAGACCTTCTTCTATGATCTCTGGCGTGTAGGACTTCCCGCGCCCTCTGGTGGTCAGTGGGATGGAGAGTCAGATGTATGGCGGGTCGAATTTCGGTTTAAACGTGATTTTTTGCACCAACTGACAACGCCGATTGAAGGGGCGTATGTCCTGCTGGATCAACTCTCAGCGCTCTGGACGTATGCGGCGGGTTCCCTTGCCGGTGGTGCTGATGGTTTGCCGGATGGCTGGCTGCGCTATGTGCTTCCCTCTGATGATACGAATCGGTCGCGCTGGCCGGTGCATCCTGCCTGGCAGATCGTACAGGCGGCATTTCTTGAGCCTGGGCCTGATCATCCTGGTGCGGTGGTGCGCTATCGGGTGCGTGAGAAAAATCTAGAGCGAGGTGTGGCGGCGACGATCGGGTATCTCTCCACGCTGGCGGCCTGGCTTGGTGGTGAGTACGTCGCGCCTGAGTCTGATCTTTCGATGGTGCTGCAATGGCTCTATGGCTCTGGCTCTGACTACCTGGACGACAAACAGCGTGATTTTGTTGAGGAGGTCAAAAAGAAGCAACTGCGCTACGCTCCGCGCTCCTACTCTTCTCTCGTCAAGCCGCTCAATGATATCACTTACTGATCTCGCGCTAAGAAACTAAACTGAATAGCCGCGTAGTGGAGAACGAGGTAGGTGAAAAAACCTGGTAGCATCAAGCTACCAGGCTCCTGGGTCACATTCTAGAGAGGGCAACAGAACCTACTCGCCCGATTTATGGAGGAATTAAATCCACTCATGCCCTTTCTCACAAAGGTGAAGACCCGTATGCCCTGCCGTATAAGCACAGGACTGCTGGCAAGTGGGACACTTAGCAGGGCAATTTTCAATAGCACACACATCCTGAACAACGCCCCTGGTGCCCTTGTCTTCTTCAACGGAACGACTGACGACGAGGGTGTTTGTTTCGTTTGGCATCGTATAGCCTCCTTTCAGCACGCTGCTTCCTTGCCAGTGTGCTGATGTGCCTGAAACCGCAGAGACGAGGGGAGTAAAGATGAACCCCACCAATTGCTCAGCGGTGAAGGTTTTCTCTACAATAAAGTACCAAGAAAAGGTAAGAAATGCAACTCCGCAGCCTCACTCTATACCGCTTGCCGGCTGGTGAGACCCGTGAAGACCTGCGGCTGCGCCACCGGTTTGCTTACGTGATTATCACGTAGCGAATACAAAAAGCGTTTCAGGATGAGTTCATGCTGCTTCTACGACATCTTTACTTCCCCATGTCGAGATCAGGAGGAGGTGCCCTCATGATCGGTATTGCGATGGTAGAAGTTCAGCATGAGGGTGAGCGTGCCTACCTGCATCAGCATGTATGGATGTCTGAGGGGTATCTCTATGCTCCTGTTGAGCTTGCAGATTGGATCAAGGTGACGCAAGAACAGCAAAAGTGTCCGCTTACGGTACAAAGCTGGTATCTCAAAGAGCGTTCGGATATAGGCTACTGAGAAAGTCGGAGGTGGTCTATGGGACACTCACGGGGTTCTGTCATGGGGTGGCTCGTCTTTGGTTGGGGCCTGTTGCAGATCACGCATCAACCGTTGAAAGCTTTCCAGATAGGTGTCATGGTCTTTCCATCTGGTAAAGTTGCCAATGTGCCGTGTTCGACGCAATTTCGCCGCCCATTGCATCGAGGCATGTTTTATGGTCGAGTCGATCTGGATGGGAAACAGGACGGTGCGTTCCTGGTGTTGTTCCTTTCGGAAGCGCTCTTCTTTTTCCAGTGCGGCTCGTACTTCATCCTCAACCCATTCACTCCGAACAGAGGACTCAGAGAGGATGAGCAACAGTTTGTCAGAAACGCGGATGGCTTCTTCGATGTGATTGGGAAAGTGATCACCGATTTTCAGGCTGTGAGGAGCGAACCAGCACCGAGTGCCTTGGTGTTGCAAGTCGGCATACAGGCGTTCGGCAAATTCCTGATCAGTGCTCGAATAGCTGAGAAAGCAACTGTAGTACTGGATGGGGTGTTGCAGAAACGAGCGGGCATAGGAGATCGACTCATTACTCAAACCGGCTCCGCGCAAGAAGATGTCAGGAATGCCACCGTTCGATCGTTCAAGGGTGCTGGTGCTAATTTCCGATGGTCCGTGGTGCTGTATTGTCTCAAGTCCTTTTACCATGCACAGATCAAGGCTTCCAAATACGGTCCATGCTACGATGGCTCTGCTGAGCTGGGCTCCGCTGAGGTCGGCTCCGCTGAGGCGGGCATAGCTGAGCTGGGCTCCGCTGAGGTCGGCTCCGCTGAGGCGGGCTCTGCTGAGGTCGGCAAAGCTGAGGTCGGCAAAGCTGAGGCAGGCTCCGCTGAGGCGAGTTCCGCTGAGGTCGGCTCCGCTGAGGCGGGCTCCGCTGAGGTTGGCAAGGCTGAAGTCGGCTGCGCCGAGATTGGCTCCGCTGAGGTCGGCTGCGCCGAGGTCGGCTCCGCTGAGGTCGGCAAAGCTGAGGTCGACTCCGCTGAGGTCGATGATTTCGTTTGGGTGTTCTTTTCTCCATGCATTCCATACTGTTCCTCTTTGTTGGAGTTTGTTAAGTTGTTCCTGGTCTGCCATGTTCTTCCTCTTTTTCGTAGTGCTTCTATTATAGAGAAACGAAGTGTATTGAACAACTACAAATGGTGGCATGTACTTCTTGTTTCTAAGGCTTGTTCTCTGAGTTGCTAGTAGGAGGTGTTCTATGAAACTTGATGAAACGTTGAAGCATTACCTGATTGATGTTGATAACAACCTGGGTGATTTGACGTTGTTGAGTTACACTCAGCGTTTGTCTGTACTGCTTCAACTGTTGGCGACAGTTTGTACTGATCAGAAGGGGAATAGCGTTTCTATCACTGATCTTGAGCAGGTGACAACGCTTCATTTGCGTCAATGTGTTCAGTACTTACTAACAACTTCTATTGAGCTTGAGTCTCACCGTGGGCGTAAGCCTGAATACGGTGAAACGCTTGCCCCCTCAACAGTGAAGGCATATATTCGTGTGTGGAAGACGTTTTTTAGCTGGTGCTTTGAAGAGGAGTTGGTGGATACTAACCCTGCTGTACGTTTGAAGCATCCAAAGGCACCTAAGCGTATACGTCCGGCGTTTATTGCTGATCACATCGAAAAGATGCTTGCTGTTTGTGATGCTGGTACACCTGAAGGTTTCAGAGATCGTGTGATCTTGCTGCTTTTGCTTGATACTGGTTTACGTATTGCTGAGATTAGTAGCTTAAAGGTGTCGAATGTGTATGATAAGTATATTAAGGTAGAGGGTAAGGGTCGTAAGGAGCGGGAAATAGGGATTTACCCTGAAATGAGTAAGCTTCTTTGGAAGTACATTCATAAGTACCGTACTCCTGCTGATTCTACTGAGATGAGTCTTTTTATTGGGCGTGGGAAGCCTCTTCGTGCTTCTGGTATCAACTACATTATTAAGCGTATTCAGAAAGCGTGCGGTCTTGAGGATATTAAGTTCTCGGCGCATGTGTTTCGTCATACGTTTGCAAAAATGTACTTGAAGCGTGGGGGAGATTTGTTTAAGCTCTCTAGGCAGTTGGGGCATAGTGATATCAACACGACAAAGATTTATCTTGAGGATTTTAATAGTTCTGATGCACGTGAGGAACACGACACTTTTTCACCTTTGGCGGACATTAACTTGAAAAAGCGTAGCAGGAGTAAACGTACTAATGATGGATAGAACTACTAGAGTACTATGGGCTTGTAGTGTGTTTTAGTTAATAGTACTCACTTTAAAATGGCTGGTTTTTGGCCGTTGGAGGACTAAAAATCTTTCATCGGTCGTTTGTTTTGCTTTGGCTTGGGGAGTGGTTTTGTTGGTTTATGTGGTGTGGGTTTGGTGAATTTAAAAGTTGGGGTAACTTCATAGTTTGCTAAATACTTTCTGAAGAGCAATTCTTCTTCAAGCTGCTTCCATACAAGCAGTTCTGCCTGCCTGAGTGAGAGTGGATGTGGTTGATTGAACGACTCTTTCATCAAGGTCACAATACGCTGTTGTATGGTAGCGAACTGCCTACGCTGCTCCTGGTAAGGAGGCATAATACGCAGTTCAATCTGTTCCAAGGGATAAAACTGCTCAGGTGTAAAAGCCAATGTGATCAGGTCCGCGTAGTCGGCAATCAGCCTGAGACGGGCTGCGGAGCTAAAATATCTGGGCTGAGTACTGGAGACCACGAGACACCCTGCAACGCAGTTGGCGTACATGAGCGGATGGGCCGCTGCACTCACTTCTTCTCCCACTGCATAGGTGGGGAGCAATGCCGTCGTTTCCCGTAGATCATCAATGGCCTGGGGGTGGCATGTGGACACCACATATCCTGCTAGCGATTCAACTCCCAGGAAGATGAACTGCTGGTCCAGGTCTCCCGACCAGGGCGGAGTCCCCAATCCCATGATCTCCCGTAGGCTACGAACCTTGCCATGATCGGCAGGGGGCATGCATTGAGCGATAGTGATTACCAGACCTATCTCCAAAGGATCAAGTCGCCGCACGGCATTTTGGAGCACTTTCCGACAAAGCGTCCAGAACACCAGAGAGGCTGGAGCTGTGGCACGCACCTCGAACACCTGCCGGATAAACGCAAGATCAATTTCATCTGAAGGGATGTCGGAAGCTTCTAGAACTGCAAGATTACCGTACTCGCTCATCAGTAAGTCCGCAAACCGCTCCTGCTGCTCTTTGGGAACAGCTCGTAGTAGCTGACGAGCATTGTGTGGGCGCGGTTGAGACTCCCCATTCGCCCAGCGATTGAGCGTGACTGGATTGATGCCTATTTCGATAGCGATGCGCTCGTGTTCGCGAGAGTTGCTGATGATAGCCCTGAGCAGATCACGCCAGGAAGATGGGAGTGACATTTCTACATCCTTGCTTTTTAATGGCCTTTTAAAAAAACAGATGCAAGAGGTAATCCAGATGTATAGTAACAGAGCAAAGATAGAAAATCAACATTTCATAGAGAGGAGAGTAGCGGATTTCGGTACCGAATGCTTCCCAGTACCAGAATTTACGCCGGGTGCCGCTGTCTTTAAAAGAGAGAGAAGGCTATGTTATTATAATAGTGGATAACAAAAGAAGGGAGGAAAAGGCGCCGTGTCGATCCAGCAAATCG
>DAOTTD010000325.1:0-8934 GCA_034438015.1 Ktedonobacteraceae bacterium
AGAAGGGTCAAAAGCGAGACCTGCCAGACTGATTTTGCCCGGTGCAGATTGCGGCTGAGTACACGAAGTGCTATCTTGTGCAAGACTCGTCGTATGCTTACTCCACACCCAGAAATAGCCAGAGCCATAAGAATTGTGATAAGGGATTCTGGCAATAAGGTCGTAGTGTTTACTTGCGGTCAGCTTTTGAGTGATTTGCATCGCCAGAGGAGCGTGATAGCCATAACTCAATTCAATCAAATCGAAGTAGCCTTCTTGAATCGCGGCTTTGTAAGCAGCTTCTCCTGAAAGATCATGTTGCTCCTTATCCGTATAGACGAAATAGTCCAGGCTACTCCATTGCCAGATATCCGTCTCATTCTTCAGGTTATAGCGCAAAACATCGAAATCTTCTGCCAGGTAGCGACCAATCCCTAGCTGTACTCTTGAGCGCAAGAACGTCGTGAGCTGGGTGCTAGAGGGCCAACCCTGGTAGAGTGTTCGTGCTTGCTGGAGACCCAATGGGAGGGTCAGCAGGCAGAGGGCCAGCGCAGGGACCCAGGAAAGACGAACGGAGCGCCTCTGCCACAAGCCGACGAGGGAGGCAATGGCAAAGCCTGCCAGAGGGGCAAGAAAGAACATACTGAAGGCAAGATGTTTGTCCAGCGAGACCAACTCTCCCTTGTAGGTGTGATAGAGCGGGACCAGCAGAGCTGAGCCGAAGAGCAGCAGCCCGGTGGGAAGCCGCTGCCTGCCACAGAGAAGTAGGCCCAGGAAACCGAGTCCAAAGAAGATGCCTTCCATCACCGCGATGTGTTGTATGACCAGAATTGGCACGACCTGAATAAAGCTGACGCGATTGACGGTCGTAAAACTCAGCCCGGTAAGTACCTGCTTATCAAGATTGAGAAAGGCGATAAAGCCTGACACCACCAACGAAAAGAGTGCGATCCCCAGGCGAACGATCATTTCCTCCAATCCCTTATGTTTCCAGCTCCACCAGGCAAGAAGTGCCAACACGGTCGGCACGAACAGCAGTCCAGCGTACTTGGCGGCGACTGCCGGCACCAGCAGAGGACCCACCGCCAGAAGCGTCCGGGTTGAAGCTGCCTTACTGGCCCGTAAGGAGAGCATCACCGCCAGAGCCAGTAAACATAAACAGAAGGCATCGTAGGTAGCCAGGCGTCCAAGAAACAACACTGACCCTTCGCAAGCAAAGAGAAAGGCGGCGATCAGTGCGCTCTTGCGATCAAAAAACTGGATCGTTATGAAATAGACACAGATCGTCACGATCAGCATACACAGCAAGCTAAGCAGGCGTGCCGCTTCCAGTCCCCCCAGGAAGTCCAGCATACCTCCAATGACCGGATAAAAGGAGGGGTAACCAGAAAAGTAGAGGCCATAGGGTTCCACATACGATACCTTACCCACCCAGCTGAGCAAAATCTCTCGTCCGGCGAGCAGGTAGAGAGCTTCATCCTGAAAGGCTGTGTTACGCAAAGCGAGAAGGGAGGTGCTGGCTTGCAATAATAGGATCAATGGCATCAGTAATCGCAATAGCCTACTCTTGAAACTAGAGTAACTGCCAGTACTTTTTTGTGTCGTTATTGGAGAACTCTCGATCAAGAGGATGACTCCTTTGTTTAGCCACCACCATATTATGGACATGCAATTGTGGCAGGATTAAGGACGAAGCAGCAGTCGAAAGTACTTCTCAGCGTCGTCCGATAAAATACTATAAAAGCACCTTGTGCTTCTTAAGAAAACGGCGAAGTTTCTTGCAAAAATTTCACCATGAGTAGTTTAGAGAAGTGTGTAGGAGGAGACAAGTTACGAACGTATCGAAAAAAGAGCACTATCGTATCTTTGGTATTTTTGCTTGTGCCATTGGTCAGATAGACTGTGCCTACTTCCGATTGTTCCACAGCCGCACCACCACCGCATTGATGGGGTGGACGATGAAGCCCCTCTCGTTGTGCTTATCATCCTTATATCAAAACACCAGTACTTATAGTGTGACGTTTGCATCTCATTGTTTGAATCCGTACAATTACACTTACTGTATGCTTTCGTAGTAGGTCGATTTTAACTACAAGCATAAATTTATTTTCACAGTGGCTCTTTCTACATCATAATTTCTCATTTTGTTTCACACTATCGTTGTGTTGTTGTGTATTTCGTATGCCTTTTGTTGTTGATTTAAGAAGGAGATGTATTTGTATGAAGCATAGTACGAGAAAGATCCTGACCATTTGTGTGGCATTAGCAGTGGCTACCGCCAATACTTTTCTCGCGGTTGGGTCTATCATCGGTGCGCATGCACAGTCATCACTTGCATCAGGCATCAGTAGCCTTACCACTTATTCTGTTCCTGGCAGCGATCCCTGGGGAACCGCATTTGACAGTAGTGGACATGTCTGGGTAGCCATACCCGGTTGTGATCCGGCACCGAGTTGTTCCAGTTCGACTCCTCCTGGCAAGCTCGGTTTATTTGATCCCAATGGGCAGAACTGGGTCACCATCGTTTCACTCCCTACAGGCTACGGTCAGCCGATCTTTGTTGCTGTCGATCATACTGGCAAAGTCTGGTTCACCATGCCGGTTACGAATACCATCGGTATGTATGATCCTGTCAGTACGACTGTTACCCAATGGGCTGTCCCGACGGCCAGTGCTGGTCCCTGGGGTATTGCTATTGACTCAAAGGGAACGGTCTGGTTTACAGAGCATTATGCGAATAAAATCGGCTCTTTTGCTCCCGACTCGCAGACTTTTCATGAAGTTGCGACCCCCGCATCGAACAGTCAACCTTATGGTATTACGGTAGATACCTCAGATAATATCTGGTTTACCGAGAATCCGGATACTGTTGCATTGATTGGGGAATATACCAGTCAGGGGGTCTTAAACGAGTATAAAATACGAAATACCTCAACAGGTGGTACTGGTCTGACTCCTCATCTGATTATCATTGATCATAGTGGCAATGTCTGGTGGTCCGAGGGCTTTGTCGGTGCTATTGCCAGGCTGAATGTCGCTGCTGCTCAGCCGGGGACGAATAATGGCGTCACCGAATATCCGTATGCTCCCCCTTCTTGCAGCAATTGTGGTACGCATACCTCCGGCATCAGCGCCGATAGCCAGGGTCTGATCTGGTTGGATGACTCGCTGCAGAATGACTTTGGTTCTCTCCCGGTCGGAGGGGCTCGTTCTCTTTCTATACCGCGAGTGGGCATCCTCATGATGGTCTTAACGTTGATACACAGAACAGAATCTGGTTTGACGAGGAGTTCGCGAACAACATAGCGGTCGCCATTCAATCCACTGCATCTTCACCCACACCAACAGCCACGGCAACAGCCACGAGTACGCCAACGCCGACGTCGACGACGACCCCTACGCCTGGGACAGTGCTGGGTCAGGATACGTTCCAGCGCGCCAATCAGTCTCTCTGGGGCACCGCCTCGGATGGGCAGACCTGGGGAGGTGATGCGAATACCAACGCTGTCTTCTCGATCTCAGGGAATGCCGGGCTTGTCTCCAACGCTGGTGGCACCACTTATAGTGCGGTGTTAGGGCCCACGGCTTCTAACGCTGAGGTGTATGCGACCTTCTCCATGAGTTCCTTTGCCAGTAGCAACGTTGGTGATGTGCTGCGTTGGACGGATGGGAACAACTGGTACAAGGGGTATATCGATGGTTCAAACCTGCTCATCCAGAAGAAGGTGAGCGGGACGGCCACCGTTCTCGCGAGTGTGCCATTTACCGCGACCGCTGCTGTCTCTTACACTATCCATTTCCGTGTGGTGGGTTCGACTCTGACAGCTAACGTGTGGGCGTCTTCGGGTTCTGAGCCCAGTGGCTGGATGGTCACGGCCAGCGATAGTAGCCTGACTTCCGGCTATTGTGGCCTGCGCTTGCTCACTCAGACCGGTACTGCGACTGTAACCTCCTTCCAGGCGAAGTCGGTCTAAGTCGGTCAATCTGCAATTAGCTTGTAAAAGGAGCGAAAGAGTGATACCTTACTGCTTATGCATCGAACTCCGAGCAATTAGGAAAGGAAATAAAGTAATGTTTCTTCAACATAAAAAGCTTGTCTTGAGTGGAATGATACCGGTATTGCTTTTATTGCTGGTTGCCTGTAGTTCTGCTGGAGGTAATAGTATCAATGGAAATACGGGAACCAGCTCGACTCGGGCCCAGGGATTAACACCTGCAGCAACTGCTACCGCCATTATCACGCCGCAACTGGTTACTCCGAAAGCCGCCAGGGGTTCGGCAGGCAAAGGACCGGTGGTTATTTCCAGTCCGACACCAGTGCCTGGGGGCAAGGCTGGCAGTCAGCAGATTGTATTGGGCGACCGTATCTTGATCATTAACAGCGCCAGCAAGCAACGAGGACCGAGCGCGAATTCTACTTTGATCACCTTGGATCTGGGCATACGAAATACCAGCGGTAAAGCTATTATGAACCAATCCACCTTCTTCCAGTTGATGGGACCTGAAGGTGATACTTTTAGTTATCAATACAATAGTTCTGATAATTTCTATGGCTCTATCGTTGCTCACATGACCCGTGGTGGTACGATCGTGTTTCAGGTGCCTACAGCGGCTACATCGGGTCTGCGCCTGCTGTATCGTCCTGAGATTGCAACAGAAACGGCCATCGTCTTGTTGAAAGTGTCGTAAAGATACCAAAGTACTCTTCCCTGATACCTTTGCAACTTGTCTTCCGCTACACACTTCTCTACACTAGTAACTGTGAAATCTTTGCAAGCAACCAGGAGTTAAGCTAGAATTTGATCGTTTTCATTGAAGCAGGGGAAGTTTTATCAAGCACATTTTGTAACATAGACTCCAACAAGAGTAACGTAAACGCAAAGACATAACATACTGGGAGAACACCTGTTTTACAGATTTCTGAGATAGCAAGCCTCCATGCTTCATCCAAAGGGTAGCTTTTTGCTGCCCGTTTGCAGAAGAGGTTGAATTGCCTTCTCCCCCCTGGAAAATCTTCTACTTTACGAATCGCCTGTAGGTGATGGATATTCGCATAGATGGGAATGAATATGCAGCTTGACAGTAACTCGTATAGGTCCGATAGTCCACCGACAATGAGACTTGTCGGCGGAGTCCGAGAAAAATATATTCAGAGGCGAGGTAGCAATCAGACTGGTGCTCAGACCAATTTCTCTACCACTTACGATCTGAGTGTCGTCGTTCCAACCAGAAATGAACATGAGAACATCTGGCCTCTCGTAGAAGCACTACATAGCGCCTTGCAAGGCCTGAGAGTGGAAGTCATCTTCGTTGACGATAGCGATGATGATACACCTGAGACCATTAAGGATGCCGCAAGGAACATAGGTTCGTCTTTGTTTCACCTTGAACTGAAGCATCGTGTAGCTGGCGATGCCCGTGCCGGGGGGTTGGCAACTGCCGTTGTGTTTGGTATGAACAGAGCACGGGCAGAATATGTTGCAGTTATCGACGCGGACCTTCAACATCCCGCAGAGCAGTTGCCTGTGTTGTATGGCCAGGCGGTCGCGCAGGATGCGGATCTGGTGATAGCCAGTCGCTATATTAAGGGGGGGAGCTATCAGGGCCTAGCCGGTGTAGGACGACGCTGTATTTCTGTTGGCCTCAAATGGACAGCCAAACTTCTTTTTCCTGAGCAATTGCTGCGCATTTCTGATCCTCTGGGCGGTTTTTTTCTCCTGCGCCGTTCGCTCCTCGCTGAAGTCTCACTGCGTCCCATCGGCTACAAAATCTTGCTGGAGATTCTGCTTCGCTGTTCATGGCGGCGCGTGCTCGAAGTTCCGTACCATTTTCGGACGCGGACTCATGGGCAAAGTAAAGCGAATATGCAGCAGGGCATTACGGTCTTGCAACATATGAATCGCTTATGGTGTGAAGTACCAGCTGCAGGACGTATCTGGAAGATCAGCCTTCTACTTTTTTTGAATATGTTGATCGCATTGACGTTGTTCGATATCAACAAGTCTTTCCCGTGGACGTGGTCCAATCTCAACAATGTTATCTTTGCCGTGATGGCATGTTTGGACTTTGTCCTCTTTAGCCGTTTTATCCTTCCTTCACCAATTGAGACAAGCAGCGTTGCACCTTCCACAGCCTCTCTGATGCCCTTTGAAGAGAGAAAAACAGATCTACTGCCATCACTGGAACAGCCGGCGTTCGAGCCGACACGAAAATTTCAGCCAACACAGAAAAACCTCTTCGACAAGTTCCTGTCGGTAATAGCGACGTTGCCAGTTGTGGCTTCTGTATTAGAGCCAATACGAAAATTTCAACTGGTGCAGAAAAAATTCACCGACAAGTTTCTTTCTGTAGTGGCGGTGGTGGGGGTGATCCTGGCGGTTGGCTGGATTAGTTACACGCACCCTGGTGCCTTGCTCGTCCTGGCGGTCCTGTTTATTGGTTCCGCGCTTGTGTTCACGCAAAATGTCAAGCGTGATCAGGCGATTATGATGGTGCTGTCTATTGCAGTCGGCGTCTCTACTATTGACTACTTGAGCTGGCGTTTTGTGGTCACGAACTGGCATGGCTGGTGGATCGCGGTACCACTCCTCTTCGCGGAGGTTCTGGGAGGACTGCATGTGCTTGGTTTTCAATTCACCGTCTGGCCCTGGTCGCCACCAGAAATTGAGCAGAGTGAAGATCCGACCCGGCACCCAATTTTCGTTTTTATCCCTACTGTCAACGAGGGCGTTACGATTCTCAGGCCAACATTGGAAGGCATCATGGCGGCTCGTAATAAGTACCTGGCAGTCTATCCTCATGGGCGGGTGACGATCGTTGTATGTAATGATGGTCGTGTGGCAAAGGCGGCCAACTGGGAAGAGATTGAGCATCTGGCGCGGGAACTGGGGGTGTGTTGTGTGACCCGCACAAAAGGCGGCGGAGCAAAAGCAGGCAACATTGAACATGCACGTCAGCAACTTCAAGCGACCGGTGATGCCTTCATCGTCATCTTTGATGCCGATCAGGTCGCCAAACCAGACTTCCTGCTCAAAACCATTCCGCCTTTTCGTGATCCAAAGATGGGTTGGGTCCAGACCGGGCAATATTATGCCAATCTGAACAATCCGGTGTCCCGTTGGGCAGATGATCAGCAATCCATGTTTTATAACCTGCTGTGTCCAGGAAAGGCAGCTCTCAATGCCGCCTTTATCTGTGGAACCAATGTGGTATTGCGGGCCGCTGCCCTTGATGCGATCGGGGGCTTGCCGCAAGATTCGGTCACTGAAGACTTTGCAGCCTCCATTACCCTCCATCCATCCTGGCGCAGTATCTACCTGACCGATGTACTTGCTACCGGCTTAGGACCGCTGGATATGCCCTCCTACCTCAAGCAGCAAAGTCGCTGGGCTCTCGGCACTTTGGCTGTGTTTCGCACCCATTGGCGTGACATCTTGCTCCCCAAGAAACATGGCTTACGCATGGAGCAACGGGTGCAGTACTTCCTGGCCTGTACGCACTACCTGTGTGGTCTGCGAGATCTGATCTATCTGATCAGTCCCATTCTTTTCATCTTCACAGGTATTCCGGCTGTACGTAGCGCATACTTGAGCGACTATCTCTGGCATTTTCTCCCATACGCTCTGCTCAGCGCTACCGCACTGTGGTATGCGGCACGTGGCATTACCGGCCTGCGCGGAATCATCATCGGCTTTGGCTGTTTCCCCGTCTTGATTGGCAGTTTGCTCTCCGTTATCTTGCGACGTAAAGTCAGTTTTGCAGTAACCTCGAAACAGCGTGGCGGGAAGCGGTCGCTCAGCTACCTGGGTGTGTACGTCTTTTTCATGGTACTCTGTGTTGTTGCTCTGCTCTGGATAACACGCGTCAAGGGTCAGCAAATGACCTCTCTCTTCATCAGCGTGCTATGGGTAGTCTACTCCCTGCTCATCCTGGGCAGTTTTCTCTGGCTGAGCTTGCAGGATATACGCTTTCAAGCAGCAGTGCAGCAATCGGAAGCCACCGATGAGACCACTGCCAACCAACCCTATCCGGCAAAGTTAGGGAAACGCCCGCGAGGACTACAGCCAGTGTGGAACCTGGGCCTGGCAGCCCTGATAGCCGCTCCTATCCTTGCCAGTAACTCTTTGAATGCTCTGACGATTTTCGCCAGTAGCCCACCCACTCCGTTTGTGATCAGCCAGGAGAAGATAGCCGCTCCATACTTTGGCCTATCGCTTCCGGTTGAGTTGTTAAAGAATCGACCGCCAGTGTTGGAGCGCGACCTCGGCAGTCAGTTTGCCGTCATCGGGCGCACGCAAGACATCCACGATCTGTTTGATAAATCGTGGGCAGATCAGCTAGCGGCCCAGCATGCTCGCCCCTGGATTACCCTCCAATTCGGAGTGTTCGGCCCTCATCAAAAGGCACCACTCGACGCCAATTTGCCTGCGATCGTTAATGGACTCCATGATCAGGAGCTTAGGCGCTGGGCACAGGATATTCGTGACTATGGGAAACCTGTCTACCTGACTATTCTGCTTCACGTTGACAAGAACTGGTCGCTTTCATCTGCCGTTGTCAATGGGGGCATCCCTCAGGATGTTCCGAAGGCCTGGATGCATGTTCAGTCTATCTTTAAACAGATGGGTGCTACCAATGTTGCCTGGCTCTGGTCTCCAGCTGATCCTATCCATGACCAGATCTATGCACCGCCCCTATCAACCATCGATGCCGTCCTCCAAAGTTTTATCAATTACCCTGGCACACGATGGGGTAATCCCGAAACGGTATTGCATGAACTGGTGCAACGCTATCCAACCAAGCCGATCTTTGTGGAGGCCAGTGCCGAAGGACCTGCCGCCCAAAAAGCCGCGTGGCTGACAAAACTTGGACAGGCCATCAATGATGTCCCGCACATTTATGCCTTACTCTACCACGAAGGTGGCCCTTCCTTGAATCTGACCAAAGCGCAAATCG